>JBGTUK010000061.1:0-11498 GCA_041939225.1 Devosia sp. | reverse complement strand
CCTGGCCTTTGCGTCGAAGGGCTTCGTGCTCGCGGGCGGCCAAAACCGCTATACCGGCACCGGGGCGGAGCTGATTGCCGACCCCGAAGTCGCCAAAAGCTTTTTGGGGGGCTGATCGGTGGACGAGCTGATTTTCTTCATCAATCGCGTGCTGATTTCGGGCACCGTTCTGGGTTCCATCTACGCGCTGGGCGCCATCGGCGTGACGCTGATCTTCGGCATTTTGCGCTTTGCCCACTTTGCCCATGGCGACATGATGACCATGGGGGCCTTTATCGCCTTTGTGCTGGCAACGGCGCTGGCGGCGATGGGCGTCGTGCTGCCGCTGCCCCTGGCGTTTATCGTGCTGCCCGTGGCGATGGTGATCACGGCGGTGATCGCGCTGGGCATCGACAAGGGCTTTTATGCACCTCTGCGTGCCCGTGGTGCCAAACCGGTGACGCTGCTGATCGCCTCCATCGGCGTGACGCTGATGATCCAGGGTCTGGTGCGTCTGATCTTTGGTTCGGGCACGCAGAGCATTTATGTAGGCCAGCCCAAGGAAATCTTCCGTCTCGACATGAGCTGGGCCGGCGGGTCGCGGCCGATCAGCATCACCGAGCCGCAGCTGCTCATGTTCATCGTCACCGCGCTGCTGGTGGTGGCATTGCACCTGTTTCTGACACGCTCGCGGCTGGGCAAGGCCATGCGCGCCATGGCCGACAATGCCGCGCTGGCGCAGGTATCGGGCATCAATACAGCCCTGGTGGTGCGGGTGACCTGGGTAATTGCCGGTTCGCTGGCCTGCGTGGCCGGCACCATGCTGGCGCTCGATGTGGCGTTGATGCCGGATCTGGCCTTCAACATCGTCCTGCCCATCTTCGCCGCGGCGATCGTGGGTGGGCTGGGCCATGCCTATGGCGCCATTGTGGGCGGTTTCCTTATCGCCTTTGCCGAGACGCTGGCGGTGTTCAACTGGACAGCCGTGTTGCGGCCGCTCAATGGCGTGCTGCCCGAAGCCATGCAATTGCCGGCCAATCTGGCACTGGTGCCGACCGAATATAAACTCACCGTGGCTTTCGTGATCCTGGTCATCACCCTGCTCGTGCGGCCCACCGGTATTTTCAAGGGAGCGTCGACATGAGCGCTGCGTCCCCCAACACCCGTGCGGGCTGGGACAGCCCGCTGCGTCGCGGCCTGATGCTGTTTGCCGCCATGTTCCTGATCGTGGTGGCGGTCGGCGTCATCCAGGGCACGGCCTCCATGCTGTTGATTCTGGTCCAGGCCACCGGCTTTGCGCTGATCGCGCTGGGTCTCAATATTCAGTGGGGCTATGGCGGGCTGTTCAACTTCGCCATCATGGGCTTCCTCATGGTGGGCGGCGCTTCGACAGTTTTCCTGTCCTACCCGGTCAATATGGAATTCTGGAATAGCGACGGGCCGATGCTGCTGGGGCGCGCCCTGATCGCCTTCCTCGTAGGGTTAGGTCTGGTGATGGCGGTGCGCCAAAGCCATCGCATCGGCATTACCGGCACGCTCAAGACAGTCCTGGTGGTGCTGGCCTGGCTTATCGCCTATGTGCTTTATCGCAGCCAGATTGACCCGGCCGCCGCCTATATCGAGGACACTGCCGGCTTTGTCGGCGGCCTGGGTCTGCATCCGGTGCTGGGGTGGCTGTTTGGCGGCCTGGTTTCGGCCGTCATTGCCTTTTTCATTGGCAAGATCAGCCTGGGGCTGCGCACCGACTACCTGGCCATCGCCACCATCGGCATCTCCGAAATCCTGCGCGCACTGATCAAGAACATGGACTGGCTGACGCGTGGCACCATGACCGTGTCGCCCATGCCCTGGCCGACGCCGTTGCCGCAGGCACTGCAAGCCAATGGCATGGCTATTGCAGACAGTTTCGTCGCTGCCCGCGTCATGTTCCTGGTGCTGGCGGTAATTGTGCTGGTTGTTGCTTTCGTGCTGGTGCAGCGCGCCTATGGTGGTCCCTGGGGTCGCATGATGCGTGCCATCCGTGACAATCACATCTCGGCTGCGTCCATGGGCAAGGACGTCACCGGACGCCAGCTCGAGCTATTCGTCTTCGGCTCGATCCTGATGGGCATTGGCGGGGCGATCCTGGCCACCTTCACGCAGATCTTCGACCCCTCCGGCTATCAGCCGATCAATCATACCTTCATGATCTGGGTCATGGTCATTGTCGGGGGCGCCGGCAACAATTGGGGCGTGGTCCTGGGGGCCTTCCTGATCTACATCGTCTGGGTGGTGTCCGACCCGCTGGCGCAGCTCATCTTCCTCAATCTCTCGGCTTTGACCGAGCAGATCGGCTGGGGCGCCATTCCCGAGATCGACAGCCGGGCCTTGCAGATGCGCGTCTTCGTGCTCGGCGTGGTGATCACCGTTGCCCTGCGCTTTGCCCCCAAGGGGTTGATTCCAGAGGTGGTGCACCGCACCAATTGAGCCTTCAGCCGGGTGGGCGCCGCCCGGTGACCCAGAGCAATTGTGTGGGCAGCGCGTCAAAACCGCTGCCCATGACGGCCTCGAGGTGCGGATCAATCCAGCCCGCGACTCGATAGGCTCTCTCCAGTCCTTCTATCGTGGGATAGTTGTAATACCGGCCCAGATGGTCTCGCCCCTCGCCATGGCCAGCTTTGTAGCTGGCGACAAAGAGGCCCCCGGGCCGCAGGGCGCGTGGATGCGGCCAAGAATGTCCGGCAAGTCCTGTGCCGGGACGTGCAGCAGGCTGGCGCTGGCCCAGACACCGTCGTAGGCGGCCACCGCATCAATGTCTTCGAAGCGCAATAGGCGCGCCCTGTGATCTATGCGCTTACGGGCCTCGGCGACCATTTCCGGCGTGCCATCGGTGGCGTCAAGGTCATAGCCAAGCTGCAGCATACGGGCTGCGTCTATGCCATTGCCGCACCCGAGCTCCAATATGCGGGCGCCTGCCGGCAGGGCGTGGAGAAAACGGGTCAGTCGATGACCGGTGGGGCGCGTCCGGTGGCTGGCATAACGCTCGGCATGGCGCGCGTAAAAGCTCAGGGATTGCTCGTCCATTGGCCGCTCCCGAAACAGAGATGAGAAAAGCGGCCCGGGATCGCTCCCGAGCCGCTGGAGTTATCAGGTACTGCCGACGCTGTGCGTCGGATGGCGTCAGGCTACTCGATCAGGCCCTTGTTGACGACTTCGCCGCCCTCAACCACGAAGTAGTTGATGGCACCGGCAACGTCGCCGACATCGTCGAACTCGATGCTGCCGGAGGCGCCTTCATAGTTGATGTCGGTGCCCGCAGCGATCAGCTCCTTGGCCTTTTCCCATTCGCCCGGCAGGATGGTCTCGCCCGGTGCGTTGGCGACTTCGCGCAGTGCGGCGGAAACGCCCTCACGCTCGGCCGAGCCGTTCTTCTCGATGGCGAGCGCCAGCAGGAAGACGGCGTCATAGGAGTTGGTCACGTAGGTGCCGTTGGCGTCCTGGCCGGCGGCCTCGGTGATGGTGGCCAATGCGTCGAAGGCCGGACCTTCGGCCGGAGCGGCCTGGGTCAGGATCATGCCTTCCAGGCTGGCCGCATCGCGGCTGGCCAGCAGGGCTTCACCGGCCATGCCGTCGCCACCCACGAACAGGTCGAACGAACCGGCTTCAACGGCCTGGTTGAGAATGGCGCCGCCGCCGGCATTTTCGTAGCCATAGATGACCAGCGTGGTGGCGCCGGAGGCTTCGATCTGGCCGATTTCGGGGCGGTAGTCAGCCTTGCCGTCTTCATGGGCGACATTGGCGAGCACGGTGCCGCCGCCGGCCACGAAGGCGTCTTCAAAGGCGCCGGCGAGACCCGAACCATAGTCATTGTTGACATAGGTCAGGCCGACTTCGTTGATGCCCTGGGCCAGCAGCAGCTCGGCTGCCTTGACGCCCTGGATGGAGTCCGGAACCACGTCGCGGAAGATCAGGTCATTGTCGTCGAGCTCGGCAACGGCTGGCGCGGTCGAGGATGGCGAGATCATCACGACATTGCCAGGAATGGCCGAGCCATTGGCACCGGCGATGGTGACGCCCGAGCAATAGCCGCCGAAGATGGCGACCACGTTTTCCGCATTGACCAGACGGTCAGCGGCCGGACCGGCGGTGCCGCCGTCGCAGGCGCCATCGGCCAGGACCGAGGTCAGGGTCTGGCCATCCAGAATGCCGCCCTGGTCATTGACATTGGCGATGGCAAGATTGCCTGCGTCCACCATGCCCGGTGCGAAACCGGCGATTGGGCCGGTCACGTCGGCGAGGAAGCCGAGCTTGACTTCCTGGGCCAGCGCCGGAGCGGCAGTGATCAGGGTAGAGGCGGCGACCGCCAGGGTCAGGGTTTTCTTGAACATTCACGTCCCTCTTTTTCGGTTGCGTGCCGGGTGGTCTTGGTGACCTCCTTCTTGCGGCAGACAACAGGATAGGGGGCGTCTCATACGCCCCGCCGGAGGGGACTGTTGCACACTCTTGGCCGCCATGTCACCGGGGTTTGCGCGCCAACTCCAAGAGCCGTTGCAGTTGCTTAACGGGCCCGGCGCGGGCAAGACTGGCGTCCTGTCCGCAAGCGATCGCCAGGAAGCCACCATGCCCAATCTTTGCCGTGTCATTGCCATGTTGGGCCTGGTCCTGATGGTGCAGCCGGCCCGGGCGCAGTTCGAGGTGCTCGATAGCGCTCAGGATGCGGCCGGCTCGAATACAGGCGGGCAAAGTGAGGGCGGAGAGGGGGCCGCGCCAGCCCCGGTTTGTGGCAACCGCCCGTTGTCTATCGCCCGGATGAGCTGGCCGTCTGCGGCACTGCTGGCCGAAATCCATGCACGCATTCTGAGCGCGGAGTTCGATTGCGAGGTGCGGGTAGTGCCGGGCGATCAGGCCGCCACCGCCTCCTCCATGGGCTCGATCGGCCAGCCGCAGGTGGCGCCAGAACTCTGGATCAACCGCATTGCCGATCTGTGGAACGGTGCCATGGAAGGCCAGATGGTGCGTAGCGCGGCGCCAAGCTATGCCACCAACCAGTTCGAGGGCTGGTACATGCCCGCGACCCTGGCGGATAGTTTGGACGCTGCGCCGACAGCATCCGGTCTGGCCGAGGTCCTGCCGCAATTTCAGCAGGACGAACCTGTGCGCTTCATTTCGTGTCCGCTCGACTGGGCCTGTTCGGTCATCAACCGCAATCTGGTGTCCGCACATGGGCTTTCGGGGCTGGTCGAAATCGTCGAGCCGGCCAACCGCCTGGAGATGGATCAGCTGATCGCCGAAGCGCTCAACCGGCGCGAGCCGTTCCTGTTCTACTATTGGGAGCCCAATGCCATTCTCGCCCAGCTCGACTTCACGGCCATCGACATGGGTGCCTATGACGAGGCGGCCGCCCAGTGCCTGGCCGAGCGTAACTGTGCCGATCCCCGGCCTTCGGCGTTTCCCAGCGATACGGTGGTGATCGCGCTGGTCGAACGTGTGTTTACCGAGACGCCCGAGATTGCGGGCTATTTCCAACGCGCCAGCCTGCCGCTCGACGAGATGAATGATCTGCTCGCCCAGCTCAATGCGGGCGGGGCCACGATCGAAGCGATTGCCGAGCGTTTCGTGACCGAACGGGCCGCGCTTTGGCGCGACTGGGTCGGGGCGCCTCTTTAAGGTCGGTGTCGTCCAGCCTGATTTTTTTTGACTTAGATCAGTCGAATTTTTACCCGTTGGCATCTTGAGCAATCAAGATGTGGCGCGATTTCAGTCATCGCGCCAAGTGCCTCAGTCTAGTTGACAAGACAATCGAGAGCGATAAGTCTGTCAGTGCTCAAATAGTGACCGATTTGACACACAATTCTGTCACCGTTACAGTTTGGTACATTCCACAACCGCAGGAGCATACCTGATGATTTTGAAATCCGGTGGCGTAGCCGCCGCGATCGCTGTTGCCTTTTTGTCTGCTGGCAGCCTTCCTGCCATCGCTCAGGAAGCCGACGCTGCCCAGTGCGGCACCGATCGCACTATTGATATTGCCGAGATGTCCTGGCCCTCCGCCGCAGCCCTGGCGCATATTCATGCGACGATCCTGGAACAGGGATATGGCTGCGATGTGGAGATCGTGGCTGGTGATACCGTGCCGACCTCTTCGTCCATGATGACCCGCGGCACCCCTGCCGTGGCGCCCGAGCTTTGGACCAGCGCCATTGAAGAGCCCTGGGCCGAAGCCATTGCCGAGGGCACTGTGGTGGAGCTGTCCGACGCCATTACCGACGGTACGGTCGAAGGCTGGTTCATTCCGCAGTACACCCAGGATGCCAATCCGGAACTGACCACGGCCGAAGCCGTGATTGCGCGTCCGGACCTGTTCCCCGATCCGGAAGACAACAGCCAGGGTCGCCTGTATTCCTGCCCGCCGGGCTGGGCCTGCGAACTCTCCACTTCGGCACTGTTCGAGGCCTTCGACATGGAAGAGACCTGGAACCTGTTCTCGCCGGGTTCGGGTGGCGCGCTCGACGCCTCCATCGCCCGTGCCTTCACGCGTGAAGAGCCGATCCTGTTCTACTACTGGGGTCCGACTGCGATCCTGGGCAAGTATCCGGCCGTGCAGCTTGATATCGGCGAAGCCGATATGGACGTTTACAAGTGCAACACCGATCCGGACTGCGACGAGCCGGCCGGCGTGACCGCTTATCCGTCCAGCCCCGCCGTTATCGGTGCAGCCGCCTGGATCCAGGAAGAAGCTCCGGCCGTTGCCGAGTACTTCACCAAGGTCGGCCTGACCAACGCGCAGATTTCCGAGCTTCTGGTCTATGGTGACGAAAACCAGGCCGATGCTGAAGAGACTGCCGAGAACTTCCTCGAGACCAAGCAGGACGTCTGGACTGAATGGGTCCCGGCCGAGGTCGCCGAGAAGGTGCTTGCCGCGATTGGCTAAGACCAGTCCCTGATTCAGCGATTTGGCGGCCGGGTGCAGACCCGGCCGCTTTTGTGCGTTCGATCCCCAAACCAACCCCTTGCTGGCTTCGGGATCGCACGTCGAAACCGCTTCTCTTTGCAAGAAAGAGCAAAAATGTTTCCAGAAATAATCGATACCCGCCCCTGGCGCCGGGCCATTGACGACAGTCTCAACTGGGTGGTGCGCAATTGGGGCGATGAGTTCGAGGCAGCGGCCTATCCGCTGCTGATGCTGCTCAACTTTATTGAAGACGTTCTGATCGCCACGCCCTGGTGGTTTATCATGGCCCTCTTGGTCGGCATTGCCTGGCTGGCCACGCGGCGCTGGCAACTGCCGGTGATCGTTCTGGTGTCCCTGCTGTTCCTGGGCATCATGGAGTTGTGGGAAGACGCCATGACCACCATGGCGCTGATGATCGCCGCCACGATCACCGCCATCATCTTCTCCATTCCGCTCGGTGTGTGGATGAGCCGCTCGGCGCGGGTGCGGCAGGTGATTACGCCGCTGCTTGATCTGATGCAGACCATGCCCAGTTTTGTTTATCTCATCCCCACGGTGATGATTTTCGGCCCGGGCAAGATCCCGGCGCTGATCGCCACCATTGTTTATGCGGCGCCGCCGCTGGTGCGCCTCACCGATCTGGGCCTGCGTTCGGTCGATCCGGCGGTGATGGAAGCCAGCCGGGCTTTTGGTACCACGCCAAGCCAGCGCCTGTTCGGCGTGCAGATCCCGCTCTCGCTGCCCACCATTCTGGCGGGCGTCAACCAGACCACGATGATGGCGCTGGCCATGGTGGTGATCGCCTCCATGATCGGTGCCGGTGGCCTGGGCTACCAGGTGTTGCAGGGCATCGGCCGGCTGGAGGTCAGCCGAGGCCTGTTCGCCGGTCTGGGCATCGTGGTTCTGGCCATTGTCTTTGACCGCATCACCCAGTCCTTCGGCAAGCAGCTCCAGGCCAAGATCGGCCTGGCGGAGACCCGCTAACATGAATGAAATCAAGCAAGACACGGATCTCGCCATTCGCATGCGCGGGGTCACCAAGATCTTCGGTGATGATCCGCAAAACGCGCTGGAACTGCTCCGTACGGGCAAGTCCAAAACCGAGGTGCAGGCCGAAACCAACCACGTGGTTGGGCTCGACAATGTTTCGCTCGACATTGCCCGCGGCCAGATCTTCGTGGTCATGGGCCTGTCCGGCTCGGGCAAATCGACCCTGATCCGCCACGTCAACCGGCTGATCGAGCCGACAGCGGGTGAGATCATCGTCGATGGCACCGATGTGCTCAAGATGAGCCTGGAAGAGCTGCGGACCTACCGGCGCAACACCGTGGCCATGGTGTTCCAGAAGTTCGGCCTGTTGCCGCACCGCTCGGTGATCGACAATGTCGCCTATGGCCTGGAAGTGCGCGGTGTGCCCAAGGCCGAGCGCCTTGAGCGGGCCGCCAAGTGGATCGATACGGTGGGGCTGTCGGGCTATGAACAGAGCCGGCCGCGCCAGCTTTCGGGCGGTCAGCAGCAGCGTGTGGGCCTGGCCCGCGCGCTGGCCCTCGACACCGATATCATCCTGATGGACGAGGCCTTTTCCGCACTCGATCCGCTGATCCGTTCGGGCATGCAGGTTCAGTTGGTGGAACTGCAGAAATCCTTGGGAAAGACCATCCTGTTTATCACCCACGACTTCGACGAAGCCCTCAAGATTGCCGACCGCATTGCCGTGCTCAAGGACGGCGCGGTGCAGCAGGAGGGCAAGCCCGAGGACATCGTCCTCAAGCCTGCCAATGAGCACATCGAGGAATTCGTGCGCGAGGTGAACAAGGCCCGCGCGATTCATGTCCGCACCATCATGGAGCGCGGCGAGTTCGAGCCTTGCGAATACACCGTGCCCGAAACGGCGCGTTGCGAAGAGGTTCTGCCCTATTTCGCCGAACACCAATGGGTGGGTGTGACCAATGAAGAGGGCACCCAGATCGGTCGTGTCACGGCCAAGCGCGTCATTGGCGCCCTTGCCCGCTATACGCCGGGTGTTAACGAGGGCTGACGCGTCAGCGTTTCGTTAAGTGTGTTTCAAGGGGCGGCGCGCCGTGTCATCGATCTGTCGCAGACGATGGCTAGCGTGCCGCCCCTTCTGGCATTGAACATGAAATACTGTCATAATTTCAGCTATTTAGCATTCGTTCAGACTTGCTGGGCAATTGTCGCCGCGGCCGCTACTTTCTGTCGACCAGGTCTTGCCGCATGCGTATTCGCCCAGCCTTTACCGACGTCAATGATGCCTATCACAGGCTGCGCCTGGCCGTAGGGCTGGTGGCTGGGCTGTTGGTGGTGCTCAGCCTTGTTTGCCTGATCACCGGGACCGCACCAGCTTATCTCATCAGCGCCATGGCGATGCTGTCGGCGGCTATTCCACTCATCATGTCGGTCGCCCACCGAATGATGCGTCGGCGCTTGGCCGAAGCGGAAAATGCCATGACCGCGCAGATTGACATGGCCCATCGTGACGCGCTGACCGGGACCTTCACTCGGTCCTATTTCCTGAATGAGCTCAATGCGCGGGCTCATCATGGCTCACTCGGGGCGCTGGGCTATCTGCAGATCGACATGGACAATCTCAAGGTGCTCAACGACAGCGCCGGGCATGGCGCGGGCGATGCCGCGCTCAAGGCATTGGTGCGCGACATGCAGATGTTGATGCCGGGTGCCATAATCGGACGGTTGGGCGGCGACGAGTTTGGTGTCTTGATCCCGGGCCACGACAACAAGCCGGCGCTCTGCCGGCTCGGCGAGCGATTGCTGCGCCAGCTTGGACAGCCGCACAATATCGGCGGGCGCATGACCCGCCTCTCGGCAACCATCGGGGTGGCACTGGCCCCGCTTGACAGCGACGATCCGACCGAGCTGATCGCCATCGCCGACCTGGCGCTCTACAAGGGCAAACAGACCGGCCGCGGCTGCGTCGTACCGTTCGATCCGGACATGCTGGGCGATGAGCGGCATCGTCGCTTTGTCGAGCGCGAGTTGCGCGCCGCCATTCTGATGGATGAGTTGGAGCTGCATTATCAGCCGGTGCTCGACAGCCAGACGCGTCAGGTGCGCTCCTATGAAGCGCTGGTGCGCTGGCGGCACAAGGTGCGCGGCACCATTGCGCCGAGCCAGTTCATTGAAGTGGCCGAGCAGAGCAATCTGATCGACCGGCTGGGCGAATGGGTGTTGCGGCGGGCCTGCACCGATCAGCGGCGCCTGGGCCGTCCCGTTGCCATCAATGTCTCGCCCAAGCAGTTGCGCCGTAGCGAATTTGCCGAGGCCTTTGCCGACATATTGATGGAGACCGGTACGTTGGCGGCCAACATCATTGTCGAGATCACCGAGAACGCGCCGCTGACCGCCGGGAGCGTGGAGATGGAAACCCTTGCCGAATTGCGGGCCATGGGAGTGCGCATCGCCATCGACGATTTCGGCGCGGGCCATGCCAGCCTGCACTATCTGCGCGATTTTTCTTTCGACATCATCAAGATCGACCGGGCCTATGTGGCCGAGTTCAGCACCAATCCGGTCAGCGCCATGATCGTGTCGGCGGTATGCGACATTGCCCGCAGCCTCTCGCTGCAGGTCGTGGCCGAGGGCATTGAAACCGAGGCACAGGCGCAGGCACTGACTGCCGCCGGCTGCACGTGCCTGCAGGGCTTCCATCTGGGCCGACCGCAACCGCTGGTCCGCGACAAGGTGATCTGCGCCGCCTGAGGCGCAATCTGACAGCCATATGACAGCTTTGCATAGGTGCCAGTTGCGTCACCGGTAGCCACGTGGCTATAACGGGCCGTCGCAGCCTCTGGCTTATGGGAGTATCAAGCCTTGGAATTGAAGCGGATCAACGATCACGTCAGCGTCTCGGGTCAAATCCAGCCGGAAGACGTGAAAACGCTCAAGGATCTCGGTTTTACTGCCATCGTCAATAATCGCCCCGATGGGGAAGCGCCCGACCAGCCAGCCGGTGCCGAGATCGCGGCAGCGGCCAAGCAAGCGGGTCTTTCTTATCACGCGATTCCGCTGGGCCGCGACGGCGTGAACCCCGAAATGGTAGCGCAGACCAAGGCCGTGCTTGAGGGGAGCGACGGCAAGGTGTTCTGTTTCTGCCGTTCGGGGACCCGGTCGACCACGCTTTGGGCGCTGAGCCAGGCGGGTGAAGCCCCGGCCAGCCAGATCATCGCCCAGGCGGCTGACGCTGGCTATGACATGAGCCATCTGGCCGGATATCTCGGCCAGAACTGAGACTGATACGACTGCGGCGGTCGGGCGGGCCACCGTCCCCCTTCCGTTGCAGCGCTGAGCCGGGCCTGAAAAGGCCCTTTGCCCCTCCTGCTCGGAACGGACATCAATGCCCATCAAGAAAATTCTCGTCGCCAATCGCAGCGAAATCGCCATCCGCGTATTCCGTGCCGCCAATGAACTGGGTCTCAAGACCGTCGCGGCCTATGCCGAGGAAGACAAGCTCGCCCTGCACCGGTTCAAGGCCGACGAAGCCTATCTGATCGGCAAGGGCAAGGGCCCGGTCGAAGCCTATCTGCAGATCGAGGAATATATCCGCATTGCG
>JBGTUK010000060.1:0-11529 GCA_041939225.1 Devosia sp. | reverse complement strand
TCTCTGGGCGATGCCCGTCGCAGTGATGAAGCTGTCCCAGGCGAACTGGTGAACGTCGTGATCATCGGCGCCCCGGGTGTGGGACATCATAATGGCGATGTCATCACCGCGCTCAGCCAGGTGCCGGTCGATGCAATTGGCGGCGACGTTGAGCACGCCGTCCTCGAACCATTTGATTGACACGTCGGGGTATTCGAACGTGGTGTTCTTGATCTTGGTGGGGAAAGTAATCCAGTCGAGGCGCTTGGCCTGTTCCGCCCAGAACCCGTCCGGATCCTGAATCGAACGCTGATAGAGCGCATCATACTGCTCGGCCGTGGTGTGGGTGCGCGCGATCGCGGCCGCGCTTGGCTGGAATACGAGCTGGTCGCTCATCGTCATCCTCCCTTATCTCTCCCGGCATCCGTTCTAATGTTCCACCCCCATGGCGGCAAGGCCTAGTACCTGCGACTTAATGGGTTTTCCCGGCAAGGGTGTTTGCCCAAAGGGCACGGCACCTGCCGTTAACCAGAGCCGACTACACTCCTCGCACCACTAGCGCGGAGCAGCATCATGGCAGAAATGACCATTCGGGCCGCCACCCATGCGGATCTTGACCTTGTGTATCGCGAGCTGACCGATGTCATCGAGACCTCGCCGCACTACAATGACCGCTTCAAGCAACATGAGGCCGGCAGGCTGGATCGCACCTTCCTCAAGGGACTGATGGCCATCGACCCCTGGCACATCATGCTGATGTGCGCCGACGGCGTCCCGGGCGGCGCGATGGTGTCCGGACCCGAATGCGGCTCGATCTTTCGCTACTGGAGCTGGGTATTCCCCAGCCACCGCCAGACCAAGCTGGGTATGTTCGGCATGCGCGAATTCGATGCCCACTGGGACAATACTCGCTTTCACAAAGCCTACACCTTTGTCCGCCCGGAAAACGAAGTCGCGCGCATGCTGCTCAAGCGCTACGGCTACAAGGAAACGGCCCTGCTCGAGCAACATATCTTCGGCCAGGACTACCTATTGATCGAGAAGTTCTACACGCGCCCCGACGTCCCCTATGACAGCGGTTATGTCGGACGACTGGGGCGCCTCAAGAACCGGATCAAGGGGCTTGTGGGGGCCTAGTACCTATTCCGCAGCCACCACGCGACGCGCCTTGAACCACTGCAGGATCGACACGTCGATCTGTGCGGTTCTGAGCGCGATCAGCCAGAGGGCCACCGACCAGACCGAAATGGCGATCAGGGCGGCCAGTGCTGCGCCAACCAGATGGAACATCGGCACCAGCACCAGATTACCGGCAAAAAGAGTGCCCATGCCGAGCAGCACAGCGGGTAGGCTGGCCCAGGGCCGGTCGTGGATGGATAGCACCATCGAGGCCGGGCCCATGACCGAGCGAACCACCAGCCCCAGGCACAAAATGGCCAGCGGCAGTGCCCCGGCGGTGAATGCAGGGCCGAACAACAACAAAGCGAACGGCGCCCCGACGATCACGAGGCCAAACAGCACCAGCGACACTACACTCGCAGCCAGATTAGCCTCGCCCACCTTGCGATGAAAAGCCGCGCGATCCGCATTGGCCTCGCTTTCGAACATGTCCGGCAGGATCACGGCATAGACTGCGGCCACGCCGAACGACACCAGAGCAAAAATCCGCGTGCAGACACCAAAAATGGCGAGTTCCTCGCGGTCGAGCAGATTGGCAAGCAACAGCAGGTCGATATCGAAGAAGAAGTCCGTCGCCAGCGTGATAAGCACCCACGGCGCGGCAAACCGCCACCAGCGAGGCGCGTCGGCACCTCGCGTCTCAGCGGTCTCACCGACACGCGGCAGCGTCACGATCACAAAACCCGTATGCACAAGGGCGATCAGCACATAGCCGAAGGCGGTGCCCCACAGCATTGCGCTGAAAGCCTCGGCGGGCGCGTTCAAAATCGCAGCACAGACAAGCACGGTTCCCAACACCATCAGGGGGCGAAAAATCCCGTCCGCGAAGAAGCCGGCAAAGGGACGCTTGAGCCCAACAAGCACGGCGCCGTTGACATAGACCAGCGCTGTCGCAAGTGCGAGCAAGGCCACCGGCGTGTAATGCTCGGCAACAACATGCTGCCCCAGCCCGAGCAAGCCCAGCACAACCGGCCCCGCCAGCACCAGCGCCAGGAACGTCAGTCCGACATGACCATAGGCGCGACTGACAAAGGCGATAAGCTGGCGCCGATCGCTACGCGCACGGTACTCGGCAGCGAAATAAGTGCCGATAGTTTGAAAACCCAATGGCATGGTCACCGCGATCAGGTTCACCGCGGCGATCACCACCAAATAGTCACCCAGGATGGCGGCGCCCCAGACCTGGGCGATAAAAGCCTGCACCAGAAATATCAGGCCAGCACCGAACAATCGTCCGCCGAAAATGATCGTCGATTGCGATGCCAGCCGGCGCGCGAGGCTCATCGGAACTCTTCAGGCATTGGCGAGGGCGTCTGGTCGGGCCGGGCCCGGGAGGGTCGCACCGCCTCGATTTGACGGCGCAGCTCATTATAGGCCTCACGGGCCGCAAAGGCCCCGGCGCCCAGCGCATAGGCCAGAGGTCGCGTTGCAAAATTGGCCACCGGCGGCACCGGCCGGATCAGGCCAGCATCGCCCACCATGCCTTTCTTGAACTGGTGCAGCCCATGGAAACCATCGGTGCCGCCCAGATCGTACCAGCTTGCACGGGTGTGGTCGCGCAACCAGCGAATTACATGCCAGTGCAGGAAATAGCCGGCGCGCAGTGGCAGCGCCCTGTCGCTCGTGGCTCCATAGAGATAAACGGCCCGATCTCCCGCCTTGAAGATCAGCGCGCCCGCAACCAGCTCGCCGCCCTGCCGCACGAAGAACAATTCGGGCCGCAAGGGCTGGTCCAGCGCCATCAGCGCGTCCAGCGTGTCGAAGGCCGAATAGTCAGGGAATTGCTTGCGATCGCTCATTGCCGCATAGAGCGCCTTGAACGCATCGAGTTGATTGGCGCCGGCATGCTCGAAGACCAGCTCGGATTTCTCTGACTTGTTAAGCTGACGCCGCCAGGTCTGCCCAAAGCTCTTGCGTTGCGCCTCGTCCGAGAGGCGCAGATTGACCAGATAGCGATCCGGAAATCGCAGGGTCGCGCCTCGTTTGAAGCCGCGGGCGCGCAGACTGCGATATTCGACGTGGCTTTCCTGCGTGCTGGCATGAGGCAGGATGGAGAGCATCATGCCGCGCTTGTCGGCATATTCAGCCACCAGCGCCTCGATCATGCCCTGGTACAGCAGCGCGCCGTCCTGGGCCTTTGTGTCCGCCAGCATCGGGCCCCATTTGATGATGGCAATCTGGCTCAGCCCAAGCGGCAGGCGCTGTACCATGACCAGCGAACCGCCAACGATGCGCCCATGACGCTCGAACAGGCGGGGTTCAACCTTTACACCGGGCCAGCGGATCGAAGCGAACGCGAAAAGCTGCTCCTGGCAAACACCATCGAAGCCGCCAACGACCGCGTCCCATTCCTCACCATCGACGGGACGCGCAATTACACCCGCCGCCGCCATTCGGGTCGGCGAAGACACCACGGCCTCGGCGTCATTTTGGGCGGCTCCTGCGGATAGGGACATGGCTCTGCTTCCAACTGATGCGCATTCAACCAGACGCTAGTCCCATCAGGTATGCAAATCCCTATCCCGTCGCAACAAATGTCTCATTATTGCCGCCTTGGTTACCAAAGCCTACCGCCTCAATGTTCAGCGCACGCGGCAGCTCGAAGAGGTGGCGTGCGGTTCTAGCAGCCAACCAGCCCACGAAGCTCATCATCTTAGATATGGCGCATGAACAGCATCACCCTGTGGTCGCATCGCTATGTCGTGTTCTCAAACGCCAGCTCTGCCCGCATTCAGAGGCACAATTGACAGCCGAAGCAGTTAGTGCAAAGCTACGCTAGTTTAACGCAAAACCGCTCGTTAGTTAGGCGCAAATTGCCACTTTATCGGCGCCGCTAGGTTTAGCGATATACCGAGGATTTGCAGTTGGCACGCGTTACGATCAAGGACATTGCGATAGCGGCTAACGTGTCGGCGATGACCGTTTCAAACGTCATCAACGCGCGCGCTTCCAAGGCGTCGCCGGACACAGTCGAACGCATCAATGAAGCGATCCGGACGCTGGGCTATCAGCCGAACCTCTCAGCCCGAGCGCTCGCCTCGAAGGCATCGCGGCTCATAGGGGTTGTCGTTCCCTTCACTGAAGACCAGAACCAGCTGCTCCTCGACAATCCCTTTTATGCGGAGGTGATCTCCGGCATAGAAAGCGCCCTGCGCGCGCGCGGCTATTTCATGATGCTGTCCGGCCTGGGCGAAACGTCCAATGAAGTCGATGTCTTGGCGCAGTGGAATGTGGATGCGCTGATTGCGATAGGCATCTATCGCGAAGGCCTGTTCGAACGCCTGCGCAAGCGCCACCTTCCCACCCTGCTCGTCGATTCTTATCTGACCGACGACCACGTGCATCATTTGCGGGTCGCTGACGATCAGGCCGCGCGCCGCGCCACGGAACACCTTATTGCCCATGGGCACCGCCGCATCGCGCTTGTCACCGGCGCCGTCCGAGATGGCGGGGTCATCGAACAGCGCCTTGCGGGTTACCGGCTTGCTCTGGACGCGGCTGGTATCCCGTTCGATCCGGATTTGGTGCTGGCCGGTTCGGTCACCTTTGACTGGGGTATCGATGCCGCCGAGCAATTAATCGCGCGACGGGCAACGGCGGCCTTCTGTACAGCGGACCTCATTGCGGCCGGTGTGCTTAGCGGCCTGCACCAGCGCGATATCGACATTCCGGGAGATATCAGCGTGCTGGGCTTCGACAATTTGCCGGTTTCGCAGATGGTGTACCCGGCGCTCAGCACCATCGACCAGGCCATCCTCGACAAGGGAAAGCTGGCGGGGAACCTGGTTCTGGATCTGCTCGAAGGTCGCAAGCCACCTCGCGAAACTCGTCTCGATGCCCGCATCATTGAACGCCAGAGCGTCGGGCCGGTGCCCAAATGAGCGCCGCATCCTTTTCCCGTGGCTGGCCAAAATATGGGGCATTGGCGGTGCTGTTGGCACCGAGCCTTGCCGGCATGGCCGTTTTTGTCATGGGGCCGATCCTGGGCTCTCTGGCCCTGAGCTTCTCTAGCTGGGACATGTTTGCCGACATCGAGTGGATCGGCTTTGAGAACTACATCAAGGCAGTCGCGGACCCGGCGGTCCGCACGGCACTTGGCAATACGCTGCTCTTTATCCTGGGTTACCTGCCGCCGGTCGTGGGCATCGGACTTGGCCTTGCGCTGATGCTCAACCGGGCATTTCCCGGCCGCACGCTGTTTCGTGCCATCTATTTCGTGCCGGTGGTGACCTCCTGGGTCGCGGTATCGCTGGTCTGGAAATGGCTCCTCAATCCCGAATTCGGCCTGATCAACTATGGCCTTTCGCTGCTGGGCGTCGACGGGCCAGGTTGGCTCTACGATCCGCAATGGGCCATGGCCGGCATCGTCCTGACGTCCATCTGGAAGGATGTCGGCTTTGTCATGGTCATCTACCTAGCGGGCCTGCAGGAAATACCCAATAATCTTTACGAAGCCGCGGAAATCGACGGTATCCACCCGCTGCAGGTCTTCTGGCGGATCACCTTGCCACTGCTCGCGCCCACAACCTTTTTTGTCACCACGATCTCGCTGATCAATTCCTTCCAGGTGTTCGATCAGGTCTGGATCATGACCGAAGGCGGGCCGGCCGGCGCGACCAGCGTGATCATGGAACTGATCTACAAAAACGCCTTCCGCTACTACCAGATGGGCTACGCTTCGGCGATATCTTGGCTCCTGTTCGCCATCATCTTTGCGGTAACCATCGCGCAGAACCTGCTGCAACGCCGGTGGGGGGCGACGGAATGACCACTGCTTCTATTCCCATTGCAGGGCAGTCCGCATCCCCGCTGCCGCGCCTCAGCCTGGTGGGCATAGCCTTTGGCGCGGTGATGGTCCTCGGTGCAGCGGTGATGCTGCTGCCCTTTGCCTGGATGATCTCGACATCGCTCAAGACGACTGGCGCCACCTTCGTCATGCCGCCGCAACTCATCCCCGCCGAACCAACGCTGGACAACTACGCGGCTGCCTTCACCACCCTGCCCATGGGGCGGTTTCTGCTCAACAGCCTGATGGTATCGCTGGCCAGCACGGTGCTGATGGTCCTGAACTGCGCCATGGCTGGCTATGCCTTTGCGCGCATACCCTTCCGCGGCCGCACTCTGCTGTTCTACGCCTATCTCGCCACCCTGATGGTGCCACAGCAGGTGACGCTGACGCCGCTCTTCGTACTGATGACGCAACTGGGCTGGACCAATACCTACCAGGCCCTCATCCTGCCCGGCAGCTTCGGTGCCTTCGGCACCTTCCTGATGCGCCAGTTCTTCCTCAAATTGCCGCGCGAAGTGGAAGAAGCGGCCTTCATCGACGGCGCCGGCTATATCCGAATCTTCTTCGGCATTGCCATCCACCTGGCCCGCCCGGCCCTGGCGACGCTGTTCATCTTTGCCTTCATGCAGAGCTGGAACAACTTTCTCTGGCCCCTGATCATCACCAGCGAAACGACGATGATGACCCTGCCGCTGGGCCTTTCGGCCCTCCAGGGGCGCTACACCACCAATTGGAACGTGCTGATGGCGGGCACGGTGATCAGCACCCTGCCGGTGCTGGCCGTCTACGTCTTCGCGCAGAAATACATCATCCGGGGCCTATCCCACACAGGCCTCAAATAGCGACTCAAAGGGAGGAAACCATGAGTAAGACGACAAAACTGCTGGCGGGCTTAGCCGCTACTGCCCTTCTGGCCAATGCGGCCAACGCGCAGGAAACCACGATCAAATATATGACGTTCTCGGCGGCGCCCAACTACATTGCCCAACTTGAGGAAACGATCGCGGCCTTCGAAGCCCAACACCCGGAGATCAATGTTGAATACGAGACTGCTGCCTTCAGTGACTATTTCACCAAACTGCAGACGCTGGTGGCGTCGCGCAGCCTGCCCGACACGTTCGAACTCAACTATGAAAACTTTGTCACCTATGCCGAGCGAGATGCGCTGCTCGATCTCAATCCCCTGATCGCCGCCGACGAGGATTTCGACATTGGGGTCTACAATCCCACCGCACTCGCGGCCTTTGCGCTGGATGGCAAGCAATATGGTCTGGTGGAGAGCTTCTCCAACGTCGTGCTCTACTACAACAAGGACCTGTTTGACGCCGCTGGCCTCGACTACCCGAGCGCTGATTGGACCTGGGACGACGAGCTGGCTGCTGCACAGGCGTTGACCAATGCCGAAACCGGCGTCTGGGGCACGTTCTCGCCCATCCAGTTCTGGGAATTCTACAAGACCATCGCCCAGAATGGTGGCGCAGTTCTCAATGCCGACAAGACCGAGGTAACCCTGGCGACACCCGAGAATGTCGAGGCGCTGACCTGGATGATCGACAAGGTGAACACTCACAAGGTGACCCCGACCGATGCGGAAATGGGCGGCCAGTCGCCCGAGGACCTCTTCAAAGCCGGCAAGATCGCCATGCTGCGCACAGGCATTTGGATGCTGGGTGCCTTCGCCGATGCGCCGTTTAACTGGGATATCGCGCTCGAGCCAGGAAAGACGCAGAAGGCTCACCACTTCTTTGCCAATGGGGTGGCCGTTTCGGCCCAGTCGCAAAATGCCGAAGCGGCCTATGAGTGGGTGAAATTCCTGACCTCCTCCAAGGAGGCTGTCGAGATCCGCATCGCCGCAGGCTGGGAGCTGCCCGCCGTCACAGACGAGGCTGCACTTGAAGGCTACCTGGCCCAGCCCATCCCCGAGAGCCGCGAAGTCGTGTTTGAGGCGCTGGACTCGGCGGTCGTGCCGCCTGTCATCGGCAATTGGAACCAGTTGACCGACGCCGTGGGCAAGGAACTCGATGAAGCCAAGCTCGGCCGCAAGACACCCGAACAGGCACTGACCGACGCTGCAGCGATCGTTCAAGGCCTCCTTTAGTCTCCTCCCGGGCCGGGGTGCCACCTGGCACCCCGGCTTTCTCTTGCCCGGATTTCCCCATGACCGCCCTTTTGACCGACCCCGGCCTCGGCTGGCTCCTCGACGCTCTCGATACGAGCCCCGCTGAAGAGGACACCGATAAGCGCCTGCAAAGTGCAGACCCCGAAATTGCCGGGCCGGCCGCCTACTGGGCCCTCTGTGCGGGATGGAAAGTCCCAAAGAGCACACTGTCCTTCATTGCCTCAGCGCTGGCGCAGGAGCTGGACGGCGCGGCCAATCGCCCCTGCCCGCTCTGGCTCCTTGCACTCTGGGCGGCGGTGCTGCGGCTGGCCGACCGGCAAGCGGAATCGGCTCGCCATGCCAGCCTCCTCGCCCGTGTGAAGAACCACGCCTATCTCAACTTTACGCGGGGCGGCACGCTTATGGCGGACAGCCACAAGAGCGGCCTGGACTACTCCATTGTCCTTGCATCTGTGCCTTTCGGCCTGTTCGAGCCCGAAGACCTGGCTCTGGTCGCGGCCATCAACGAGATGACGACCGACAGACGCCAGATCAGCACCGATGAGCGCATGATGTTGGCTTGGTACTATTCCGAACAGGGCAGCTACGCCAAAAGCCGCGCCCTTCTCGGCGAGTCACCCGAGGCACGGCTCGGCAATGTGGTTCGGCGAACCCTCGGCAAACACGGACAATTGGCGGACAGCTTCATTCACCATCAGCCCATGGGCAATGGCAACCGCTACGAGCCGCTCTACGACGAACGCTTCCCAAAGCTGGTCACGGATGGAGACGGGGTGAGCCTGTTCGTGCGGGCCGCTCCGCTCAGCCCCGACAGGCCGGTTGTGCTGCATCTGGGCGACGACATTCTTCCTGGCGTTCTGGAGGCCGAGGGTTGGCGCTTCGACCTGCCGCCATATCCGGCCGGAACCCTGGTGCGCTATCGGTTCGGCTTTGCTGACGGCCCACTGCATGACGAGCATTTTGTCTATGAAGTCCTGGCCAGCCGGATCGCAGGACCGATCATCGGGGTGAGGGCAGAGGCGGAGTGCCTGACTTTCGCAACCGCCACCGCCACCATTTCGGTATCCCTCAAGAACGGTCAGCCGCGCCTGCGCGTGACCCCCGGCGGCGGCGCGGCAAGCGACCTCTCACCCAAACAGTGGGTGCTTGGACCCGCCCGGTTTGCGCTCCAGGAAACGGGAAGGCTCCAGATTACCCTTGGTCAAGCAAGCCTCACCCTCGATCATCTGGCCTGGCTCGAAGACGCTACAGGAACCGTCGTCGCGCTCGACGCCCGCCTGGGCACGCCAAGCTGCGGAATCTTCGGGTTGGGCGAGCGCTACAACGCGCTGGACCAATGGGGCCAGCACGTCGACCAGTTCGTCTATAACCAATACAAGAATCAGGGGCTGCGCACCTATATTCCGATGCCGGTCTTCTACACCGATGCCGGTTTTGGACTCTGGCTGGCGACCGATAGCTATTCCTGGTTCGACTTCGGTCGCAGTGCCCCCGACACGATTGCACTGGGCGTGGAGGCTGACAGCCTCGACCTGGCCCTGCTGTCCGGCACCATTGCCGAACAGATCACCCAGTTTATCGACCAGACCGGCACTCCAGCCAATGTGCCCGACTGGGCGCTGGGCCCGTGGATGAGCTCGAACAATTGGGACAATCAGCGCGAGGTGGAAAAGCAGCTGGCTCTCACGCGTGAACACGGTATTCCCGCGACCGTACTGGTCATCGAAGCCTGGAGCGATGAGGCCACGTTTTACATCTTCAACGACGCCAGCTACGCACCGCGCCCAGGCAGCGAGGCATTTTCCTACGCCGACTTCTCCTTCCCGGAATGGGGGCGCTGGCCCGACCCCAAGCGCATGATCGACACGCTGCACGCGGAGGGCATCAGGCTCATCCTCTGGCAAATTCCGGTCATCAAGCATGTGGCCAGTCTCGATCACCCACAAAAAAACCGGGACGAAACTCACTTCCTCGAACGCGGCTATGGTGTCCGTCACCCCGATGGGACCCCGCTCCGCCTGCCCGAAGGCTGGTTCAAGGATGCCCTGCTGATGGACTTCACCCACGAGGAAGGACGTAAGTGGTGGTTCGATAAGCGGCGCTACCTTCTGGAGCTAGGAGTGGACGGCTTCAAGACCGATGGTGGCGAGATGGTCTGGGGGCAGGACCTAGTCTTTGCCGACGGCAGCAGCGGTCTCGAACAGCGCAACCGCTATCTTGGCGATTACATCTCTGCTTACTACCAGTTCGCCCGGGCCAATGGCGGCATCACCTTTTCCCGCGCCGGCTACACTGGCGCGCAGACCTATCCCGCTCACTGGGCCGGCGACGAGCGCTCCACCTGGGATGCCTTCAAGCGCTCAATGCTGGCGGGACTTTCCGCCGGCATGTCTGGCATTATCTTCTGGGGCTGGGACATGGCTGGCTTTTCCGGTGAAGTGCCCAGCGCTGAGCTCTACGTCCGCTCTGCCCAGATGGCGGCCTTCTGCCCCATCATGCAATATCACGCCGAGAGCAAGGCCGAGTTCAACCAGGACCGCACCCCTTGGAACATTGCCGAGCGCAGTGGCGATCCGCGAGCGCTGACGCTCTATGCTTTCTATGCGCGCCTGCGCATGGCCCTGCTGCCCTATTTCGTCGCCGAAGCCGCTCATTGCGTCGAAGCCCGCACGCCACTCATGCGGCCCATGTTACTGGACCACGCAGACGATCCTGCGGCGTGTGGTCTATGGGACCAGTACCGCCTGGGACGAGACCTGTTGGTTGCACCCGTCATCACGGAAGGGGCGACTGAGCGTCAGGTGTACCTGCCTGACGGCAGGTGGTGGCACCTGCTGGAGGAGCGCTGGTACACCGGTGGCACCAGTGTCCAGGTCCAGGCCCCACTCGACTCAATCCCAGTGTTCGTCCGGAACGGTGCACTCGTCCCCCTGGCCTTCACGGGTGAACCACGAATTGGAGCACCCCTGCCCGCCGGCCTGGTTTCTCCGGATTGCCTTGCCCTGCTGCTTGTATCCGAGGGCGCGATGAGCGCCGAGGTCCAGTTGCACGGTTGGCATGTGCGCGTGTCCAGGACGACCGACGGAGCACTCGATATCCGAAGCACCGGAGCCGGCCCAAAACTGATGATGGTCCTCTGCGGTCCATCAAAGGAGGCGAGGCTCAATGGCGAGACCATCCCGCTTGAGCCCAAGGTGATACTTGGCAAGCCCCTGCCTACCGTTGCGCTGGGATAAACGAAGACCACTTGCCGGAAAACGCCTGCACTAAGGCCACCGGGGCTCCGCTCATTGCAGTGCCCTCGAAATAATCGAAGCCGGTGCACCTCGGCGAGCCGTGGAATGGGCGGAGATGACTCACGACCAGCGGCGGACCTGAGCCGCAGAGGACACAGCGCCAAGAAAAGACAAAGGCGGCCCGAAGGCCGCCTGTCATAAACCCTTGTGTGGTAAGGGAAGCTTTG
>JBGTUK010000059.1:0-11997 GCA_041939225.1 Devosia sp. | reverse complement strand
TGCCGGCATTGAGGAAGGTTGGGGTCGCGGGCTGGAAGCGGCCGGCAATGATTTCGTCGACCAGGTTCCTGGCCAGCACTTCGTCGCCGCGCGCCAGGGCCAGCGCGACCATGCAGACGCGGTCCTCATAGCGCTCGAGATAGCGCTTACCGTCAAAGGTCTTGAGGGTATAGCTGGTGTAATACTTGAACGCGCCCAGGAAGGTAGGGAAGCGGAACTTCTTGTCGTAGGCGTAATCATAAAGATCGCGCACGAAGTTGAAGCTATATTGGTCGAGCACATCCTGCTCGTAATAGCCTTCCTCGACCAGATAGGTCAGCTTCTCGCGCAGATTGTGAAAGAACACCGTGTTCTGGTTCACATGCTGCAAGAAGTACTGGTGAGCGGCCTGCCGGTCCTTGTCGAACTGGATCTTGCCCTGCTCATCGTAAAGATTGAGCATGGCATTGAGCGCATGATAATCCAGCGCCTGCTCGTTCTTATCCTGCGAAGGCTTACCGGCCGGCCGTTCTTCGGTGCGGTCTAATGTGAGCGTGTCCAAAACCGTTCCAGTCCCTGTCTGACGTTGGCGACATCCTCATCCGTTCCGAGCAATTCGAAGCGGTAGAGAAGTGGCACGGCGCATTTTTGCGAGACGATATTGCCCGCAAGGCAGTAGCCGGTGCCGAAATTCGTGTTCCCCGCGGCGATAACGCCGCGGATGAGATCGCGATTGTTTGCGACATTGAGGAAACGGATGACCGGCTTGGGCACGGCGCCCTTGCCATCCCCGCTCCCATAGGTGGGCAGCACCAGCACGAAAGGCTCGTCCATCACCGGCGGCTCGCTTGCTGCGTCCACCGGTAGCCTTACTCCGCCGACCCCGAGCCGCTCCACGAAACGGTGCGTGTTTCCCGAGGTGCTGGAATAATAGACGAGGCCGCTCATGTCCGGGCCCTGCTCCATGAAATCAGGCCAGATTGCCGATCATGTCGGGACGGAAGCCGGCCCAATGCATGTCACCGGCCACGACCACGGGAACCTGGCGGTAGCCCATCTCTTCAACGCGCGCATAGGCGTCGGCGTCGGCGGAGATATCGACCACAGTGTAGTCGAGACCCTTGCGGTCGAGCGCACGGGTGGTGGCGGTGCACTGAACGCAGGCGGGCTTGCTGTAAACGGTGATGCTCATCGTAATCCTCACAGGACTGATATTACACGGCGGGCTCGCGCCCCCCGCGGGTGGACGTTTGGGTGCAAGGCAGGCCTTCTGGCATGGACACGACCTGCCCCTTACAGGGCCGCTCAGGCATCGCTTCAAAGATAAACGCGCGAACCATCGCTTCAGTCATTCCCAAGTCACGAGCGCGCACACGCCCGCCTGCCGTAATCCGGCTTCGTCCGGTCTGTCGTTGACGCTGTTACCAACCCCGGGCCCGCGGGAGGGCGGACCCAAGAACTTGCCCCGTGCCCCGGCCCTGCATTAGTCGTATCGCCAATGCTTGTTCCGAGGGCTTGCCCGTAGCTTGAAACCAAGCCCCGGACCGAGGATCAGGTTCGTGCGATTCATCGCTGTCGTCAACGTCAGAAAATCACAACACCTAGTGTCCCACCCCCAGCTTCAAACAAGGGATGGTATGGGTAATATGTGGATTACGGGGACAAATATCAAGCAAAACAGCGCTGTTGTGGCGCCGATTTGATCGGTGCTTCACCGAGCTCAACCTGCCTCTGAAACGCGCTAGAGTCTGGCGCTAAAGCCACGGAAAATCTCACTGTTCGGCAGCCTGGATCGGCGCTTAACCGCGCCTTTACCATAGGGAGATGTCCCGATTCTCCCCATTGGCGAAACTGTCAAGCGCAGAATTATTGGCACGTTGACGACATCCCTGCGTAAATCTCCGACTATCCACAGGAGGATGCGCCGCCCGCACTTCGCCACCATATCTTGTGTCGTTCGGCGCCGCGGCAGAGCCGCCATCAGCATATTCCTCAAACGCCCCCTCACCACAACCACCCTGCCCTGGCGTAAACCATTCGGACGCATCTTGGGGGACAGTCCGGCAGGCTCCTGTTAAGGTTTCATCAACCATAGGAGGCCGGGCATGCGCGTTCCCAATGCCGGACAGGATCTGATCGAACGTCGAATCGTGCGCGAGGGCAAAGCCATCGCTGAAGTCATGCTTGCCGATTATGCCGACCCGTCGGCGTTTCAGTTCTCCGCCCTCTGGTCCGCGTTGCGCACCTTCGGCGCCCGCCTTTCAGCCGTCTTTCGTGGTGAGCCTATCCGGTCCTGAGGGCGGACGTACGCCGCAATTCCAATTTCCACCCGGATCAGCAATGCACTAATGTCCTGGTTCAGGAGGACCGATGCGCATTTTGCTGGTGGAGGACAATGAGGATCTGGGCGAGGCCATCGAAAAGCGCCTGCGTTCGGCCGGCCATTCGGTCGAATGGGTGCGCGATGGCGACGATGTGCTCCCCACTGCCGAGGCGGAACCCTTCGATGCGGTTGCGCTCGATCTCATGCTGCCCAATCGCGATGGCATCAGCCTGATCGCCGAACTGCGCAGGCACAAGTTCAATGCGCCGATCCTGGTCATTACCGCCCGCTCCGAAATCGACGACAAGGTCAGCCTGCTCGACCTGGGCGCAGATGACTATCTGGTCAAGCCGTTCGATCTGCGCGAGCTCGAAGCACGATTGCGCGCCCTGTTGCGGCGCACCGGCGGGCAGGCTTCGAGCATGGTGTCGGTGGGTAATCTCGAGCTTGACCTGGCAGGCCTGAACGCCTCGGTCGCGGGCAAGGCCCTTGAACTGGGGCGACGTGAATTCCGACTGCTGGAAATCCTGGTTGCCCATGCGGGCAAGGTGGTCGCCAAGGAGCGGCTGATGAACCAGCTCTTCAATTTCGACGAGAATGTCTCGGTCAACGCGCTGGAACTGCATATCTCGCGGCTACGCAAAAAGCTCGACGCGGCCAATATCGAGATCGGCACGGTGCGCGGGGTGGGCTATGTGGTGCGGGTGAGCGATGGATAAGGTGGCGGGCGCCATCAGGCCTTTCTCTATCCGTCGCCGCATCTTCGCGCTGGCTCTTGTCCTGTTGCTGGCGGCGTCGGTGGTACTGATCATCTTTATCCGGGACTATGCCGAGCGCGCTTCAGACCGCGCCTTCGACCGCCTTCTGGCAGCTTCGGCCTTGACCATCGCCGGGGCCGTACAGGTCGAGAACGAGGCGGTAGTGGTCGAAATTCCCTTCGCCGCCTTCGCCATGTTTTCGGGGCAAGACCGGGTGTTCTACGCCGTGGAAGATCCCGATGCCCGCACCGTTACCGGCTATGAGGACCTGGCGGCGCAAATGGGCGAGACGGTATCATCGGTGCCCTCATTCACCGACATCCTCTATCGCGGCGAGATCGCCCGCGTGGCCAGCGTCGGACGCCTGATTTCCACCCCGAGCGACACCGGGTGGGTCACCATTCATGTTGCCGAAACGCAAAACCAGCGCGAGGCGCTGTCCACTGAAATTCTCTCCAATGCCGTGCTGCCAGTACTGGCGCTGACCCTGCTGGCCATCGGCCTGGTCTGGTTCGGCATTTCCCGCATGTTCGCGCCTCTGACTGAGCTTGAGCATGAATTGCGCGCCCGTTCGCCCGACGATCTTTCCCCCATCACCGTGCCAGTGCCGAGCGAGGTGGAGCATCTGATCTCGGCGCTCAATGGCTTCATGGCCCGCTTGCGCAACGCCATGGAGCGGGTGAGCGGGCTGGTGGCCGAAGCCGCCCATGAGGTGCGCACGCCCCTGGCCTCCCTGCGCGCCCAAGCGGAAGTCGCCATGGATGAGCAGGACCCCGAGGCGCTGCGCCACCGGGTTCGGCGCATTCACACCGGGGCGGTGCAGGCCAGCCAATTGGTCAGCCAGCTTCTGATGGAGGCAACGATTTCCCATCGCATGGAAAACAGCGAAGTCGAAACCACCACGCTCGCTTCGGTGATCGAAGATGTGCGCCAGCGCCTTGATCCCGATCAGGCGCAGCGCCTGCAGATTGCCCTGGGTAAGGCCGCGGAAGCCCCACTGCGCGGCGACCGCGTGGCCCTGCGCGAAATGATGCGCAATGTGGTGGACAACGCGCTGGTTTATTCCGACGGCCCAATCGACATTGTCGGGCACACCGACAAGGGTGCCCTCAGTGTCGAGGTCAACGATCGTGGGCTAGGCATCGAGGCGGGCGAGAAGACAGAGGTGCTGGAGCGCTTCAAGCGTGGCAAAGCCAGCAATGGCAAGACCGGGTCAGGCCTTGGCCTTTCCATTGTGTCCCGCGTGGCCCAGGCACATGGCGGCCGTCTGCGCCTGCTGGACCGGCCAGGTGGCGGCTTGAGCGTGGTGATCACCCTGCCTTTGCCGCGACGCGGCGGTGGCAGCGCGGCATCTGGCATCGTCGCCGCACTTCTTCTTGTCCCAGCTCTGGCACTTGCCCCGCCCCCGGCAGAGGCAGCGACCACGATCTATCCCGCGCCGGATGGCAGCTCGACCCAGACGCTCAATATTCTGGGGGTGACCGACACACCGCTCTTTGCCCACTTCATCGCCGCCTATCAGGCCCAGCGCCGCGACGTGACGGTGGTCTATGAAGAAACCGACTCCCTGCCGCTGTTCCAGCGCTATCTGGACGGGGAACTGGAAACCCCGCCGGACCTGCTGATCAGCTCGGCCTCTGACCTGCAGCTCAAACTGGCCAATGACGGCCACGCCGTGGCCTATGACAGCCCCTATCTCGGCGCGTTGCCCGAATGGGCGCATTGGCGCAACGAGGTGTTCGGTTTCACCTTCGAACCCGCCGTCGTCATCTACAATCCCGATCTGATCGACGACGATGAGGTGCCGCGCACCCATCTGACGCTGGCCGAGTTGATCGAGACCGAGACCGAGCGGTTTCGCGGCAAGATCGCAACCTATGATATCGGCCTCTCAGGCGTCGGCTACCTGCTGGCGGCGCAGGACCAAACCATTTCCTCGACCTTCTGGCGGCTGGCCAACGCCTTTGGTCGGGTCAATGCGCGCTTTTCCGGATCAAGCCCAGCCATTCTCAATGGCGTTGCCGATGGATCATTGGCGCTTGGCTACAATGTCCTTGGCTCCTATGCCTTTGCCCGCCAGGCGGAAGGGGCGCCCATCGAAATCGTGGTGCCCGATGACTATGTGCTGGTGCTGACGCGCTCCATGTTGATCCCCAGGGATGCACCCAGTGCAGAGCTGGCCAAGGGGTTCGTGGATTTCGCCCTTTCTCCCGCCGGTCAAGCGGTGGCCGCTGGTTCGACGGCGCTTGGCGCTGTTGTGCCGGGCAGCGCGGGCAAGTGGACCAGCGAAACCATTGCCGCGCGCGGCCGGGGTGTCATTCAGCCAATCCCATTGGGTCCGGGCTTGTTGGTGGCTCTCGATACGCTGCGGCGCCAGCGTTTTCTCGATACCTGGCAGGAAATCGTCTCGCCCAAGCCATGACCTGCCGGCAAGGCAGGCTCTCGGCGTGAGAAGATATTCCCACAACGCATGGCTGGGGTGACCAATCGACCCCTACCGATCCGGTCAGGCGAGGTCCATCTACAGGTCATGGAAACGACCCGGGCCGTTCCGGGTTGAACAGGAAGGATTGGAAAATGAGCACCCCGCGCAAGAACAAGTTCTTTGCGACCCTCGACACTTTTGCCACCGTGTTCGGCAGCGCTGCTGCTGTGTCGGCGGCGGTCGAAGCAGGACGGGTGCCCAAAGCCAAGCACCTGGACAATCTGGGCATCGACCCGGTCGCATTCCGCAACATCGGCAAGGTCTAAGCTCCGCTTTTCTAGCGTCGTAGCTTGGTCAGGCGCGGGGCCCAGGCCCCTCCCTCCCGAGACCCCAGCGCCACACCTGCCGATATGACAAGCCCGGCTGCCAGATCCCTCCCTGGCAGCCGGGCTTTTTCTTGCCTGCTTCCTGCAGGCAGGGTCAGTCTTCGTCGGTCGCCAACTGGCCCAGCACGCCGCCCTGCCCGCGCAGGCGCATGATCAGGGGCACGCCCACCGCGATGATGGCGACTACATAGAGAGTGATCGAGATCGGCGAGGAAAACAGCACGCCAATGTCGCCCTGGCTGATGGCCAGCGCCCGGCGCAATTGCTGTTCGGCCATCGGCCCCAGGATCAGGCCCACAACGACAGGCGCGATTGGGTAGCCGAAGCGGCGCAGCAAATAGCCCAGAATGCCGAACACCAGCAGCAGCACCAGCTCAAAGCTTATCCGAACCGGCCCAAAACCCATCGACATGGCGCCGTTGGCTCCCAGCGTACCCAGCGTGGCGAAGGTCAGAATACCCGCATAGAGCCAGTGCTTGGGAATGGTCAGCAGTTTCACCCAGAGCCCGATCAGCGGCAGGTTAAGCACCAGCAGCATGAAATTGGCCACCAGGAGGCTCGCAATCAGCGCCCAGACCAGCGGGGCATTGTTGGCGAACAGCAAGGGGCCGGGCTGCAGGCCGAATTGCTGGAAGCCGGCGAGCATGATGGCGGCGGTGGCCGTGGTTGGCAGGCCCAGCGTCAGCAGCGGCACCAATGTACCGGCTGCCGAGGCGTTGTTGGCCGCTTCTGGCCCGGCCACCCCTTCAATGGCGCCATTGCCGAATTCCTCGGGCTTTTTCGAGAATGTCTTCTCGGTGCTATAGGAGAGGAAACTGGCCACATCGGCGCCACCGGCCGGCATGGCGCCAATGGGAAAACCAATGAAGGTGCCGCGCAACCAGGAGGCCCAGCTCCGACGCCAGTCCTCCAGCGTCATCCAAACCGACCCCTTGACCGCCGTCACTTCGGTATTGGCCTGATCGCGGTCAGAAGCCGTCTTGAGCGTCTCGCCAATGGCGAACAGCGCCACGGCGAGCGTCGTCACTTCGATGCCGTCGAGCAGGTCCATGACATTGAAGGCAAGACGCGTCTGACCGGTCTGCAAATCGATACCGATCAGGCCCAGGCCCAACCCGATGAACAGCGCCGTCAGCCCACGCAGGGCCGAGTCCCCGAACGCTGCCGAAACGGTCACGAAGGCCAGGACCATCAGGGCGAAATAGTCCCATGGCCCAAACGACAGGGCAAATTTGACCACGAAGGGGGCAATGAAAGCCAGTCCCATGGTCGCCAACAGGCCGGCAACGAACGAGCCAATCGCGGCAGTCGCCAGTGCCGGGCCGCCCCTACCCTGACGGGCCATCTTGTTGCCCTCGAGCGCGGTGACGATGGAGGCGCTTTCGCCAGGCGTATTGAGCAGGATCGAGGTGGTCGAACCGCCATACATGCCGCCATAGTAGATGCCGGCGAACATGATCAGCGAACCGGCCGGGTCCAGCTTGTAGGTCACCGGCAGCAAGAGCGCCACGGTCAGCGCCGGGCCGATGCCGGGCAGCACGCCCACGGCGGTACCCAGGGTCACCCCGATCAGCGCATAAATCAGATTATGCACCTGCAGGGCGGAGAGCAGCCCCTGGGCGAGAAGATCGAAAGTTTCCATCAGAAGGGGGTTCCCGTCGTCAGCAGGCGTTCCAGCACGCCGGCGGGCAGCGACAATTGCAGGCCTTTGGCGAAGACGAACCAGACGGCAAAGGAGAAAACCGTCCCGATCGCGAAGGTCTGCCACAGCGGTCCGCGCCCGAATGCTCGGGACGTACAGGCGAACAGCACGCCCGTGCCGATGGAGAACCCGGCTGTCGAGAGCAGCAGGATCTGCCCGATCAGACCGCCGACAATCCAGAAAATTGGCGCATAGTTGTCCTTGCTGCGCTCAGGAAAGCTGCCGCGCATGGCCGACACCACCGTGCCGATGGCCAGCAGGACCAGGCCGGAGGCAATGACATAGGGGAAGACCGTGGGGCCAACGCGCTGCTGCAGGGGTGGCAGGCGCATCTGGCTGGTTTGCCAGAAGATGATGACCGCCAGGCCAGCAAGGACAGCCGCGATAACAAGCGCCGCCCCATCGGGGCGGCGCTCGGGCTTGGAGATGCCTGTTGTCATTGGACGAGGCCAATGTCTTTCAGGATGGCTTCGGTCGCCGACTTGTCGGCTTCGAGCTGGGCGGCGAATGCTTCACCATCGAGATAGGTGTCGACCCAGCCGCGGGTTTCAAGCGCTGCCTGCCAGGTGTCGGACTCGGCCATGGCTTTCACGTCTGCGGTGATAGCGGCCTTCTGCTCATCGCTGATGCCGGGAGCAGCAGCGACCATGCGCCAGTTCTGCACGGCCACATCGACGCCCTCTTCCATCAGGGTCGGAGCATCGAAGCCGGGCACGCGGGTGTCGGTTGACACCGCCAGCAGACGCAGTTCACCGGCTTCAATCTGCGAAGCGAATTCGCTGACGCCGGAGAGGCCTACGGTAACCTGGCCGCCCAGAATGGCGGCAAGGGCTTCACCACCGCCCGAATAGGCGATGTAGTTGACCTGGGTGGGGTCCACGTCGACGGCCTTGGCGATCAGGCCTGCGGTGATGTGATCGACACCACCGGCCGAACCACCGGCCCAGGCCACGCCGCCCGGATTTTCCTTGAGCTTGGCGACCAGATCGTCAACCGACTGAATGTCGGAGGCGGCAGGCACCACCAGGGCCACCGCTTCACCGGTGAGGCGGGCGATGGGGGTCACGTTCTCAAGGGTCACGGGCGACATGTTGGTCAGGATGGCACCGACCATCACATAGCCGCCCACGATCAAGGCATTGGGATTGCCATTTTCCTGGGTGGCGAACTGCGCCAGGCCAATGGTGCCGCCAGCGCCGGGCACGTTGGTGACCTGCACATTGCTCGAGATGCCCTCGGCCTGCATGGCCTCCTGCATGGTGCGTGCGGTCTGATCCCAGCCGCCACCTGGGCCGGCCGGCGCCATGATGGTGTAATCGGCAGCAAAAGCGGGTGCGGAAAGGGCGCCGGTTACCAGCGCCGCGAGAAGCAGCTTGTTCATAGTTCCTCCCTAGAACAATAGCGAACGTCGTTACGTCCGTGAGAACAGCTTATGCCTGCTCCCTGTCATCGTCCTGTCAGGAAGGCTAGGCCTGCCAAGTATAGCTCGGCAAGACCATCTTGGGCCCGGTTCGCCTGATCCCTAACCCTTGGGATTGACCAGCACCCGACCCTTGACCGTGCCGCTCAGGATTTGCGCCGCCTTTTCCGGCAGCGCGTCGAGCCCCACTTCCTCGACATTGCCGGCATAGGCCGCGAAGTCGAACAGCCTGGACAGTCGCGCCCAGGCGTCGGTGCGCGCGTCGAAGGGCTGCATGACACTATCAATGCCCAGCAAGTTCACCCCGCGCAACAGGAATGGCAGCACATTGGTGTCGAGCTTGATCCCGGCCGCATTGCCAAGGCTTGCCACCGATCCGCCATAGGCGATTTGGCGCAAGAGCTTGCCCAGCACAGCCCCACCGACGCAATCGATGGCCGCAGCAAACCGTGCCGACTCCAACGGCTTGTCGGGCTGCGCCAAGAATTCGTTACGATCGACAATGCTGGCCGCGCCGAGATCGCGCAGCATATCGGCGTGCTGTGGGCGCCCGGACAGCGCGGTCACCGAATAGCCCAGGCGCCGCAGCAGAGCCACTGAAATTGAGCCCACGCCGCCGGCTGCGCCGGTCACCAGTACGTCACCCTTCGATGGGGAGAGGCCCGCCCATTCGAGCCGGTTGATAGCCAGCATTGCCGTCAATCCGGCCGTACCCATGATCATTGCATCCCGCGCGGTCAGACCGTTCGGCAGCGGCACCAGCCAGTCGGCCTTGACCCGCGCCCGTTCGGCATAACCGCCCCAATGGGCTTCTCCGACCCGCCAGCCGGTTAGCACGACCTTGTCGCCAACGCGATAACGTGAGTCGTCGCTTTCGCGCACGGTGCCGGCAAAATCGACGCCCGCGACATGAGGATAGGTGCGCACCAGACCACCCTGCCCCGTCAGGCAAAGGCCGTCCTTGTAGTTGAGCCCTGCCCATTCGATATCTACCGTGACATCGCCCTCGGGCAAGCGCGCGTCCTCGAGAATCTGTACCGCTGACGAGACGGTCCCATCTTCAGCTTTCTCTGTCAGCAGGGCACGGAAACTCATGGGCCTTCTCCTCTACTTTTGCTCTAGGGCATGTGGTCAGAATGACGACTTATCCACGCCCCGGCAATCACGTCTATCCTGTGCCCATCCCCGTCATACACGCGGCCCCGACGCAGGGCCGGATGGGGAGGCCGGGAAGAGGGGCGCCTCTTTACGCGGGTAGAAGCTCGGCAGCCGGACCTGCAATAACGGTACCGCCTGAATCCGGACCCGTGGAAAATCCGTGTTTCCGTGAGGAACGGCCAGTGGCTCTTGCTTGAACGTTCATCTTTCTGGGCCGCTGGCCGTTCGTTACCGTGTATCCGCAAGCCGAAGGGCCGGGCGGCGCCTTTGCTCGCCCCTACCCTGCCGCTTCCGTTGCCGCAATCGCTGTCATGTTGACGATGCCGCGGCTGGTCACCGTCGGCGCCAGGATGTGGGCTGGCTGGGCCGTGCCCATCAGGATGGGACCGATATGCAGGCCATTGTTCATCTCCTTGAGCAGCGTCATGGACAGATTGGCCGCCTCAAGGTTCGGGAAGATCAGCAAATTGGCTTCGCCCTTGAGCACGGAATCCGGAATATAGCGCTCACGCAGGCTCTCATTGATCGCCAGATCGCCCTGCATTTCGCCCTCGACCATCAGGTCCGGCGCCTCGGCCTTGAGCCGATCATAGACCTTCCGCATCTTTTCGCTGGTTTCGCCGTCGCGGGAGCCAAAGTTGGAATAGCTCAGCAAGGCGGCCTTGGCTTCAATGTTGAAGCGCTTGAGGTGGTCACGGGCCTGCAGGGCTATCGAGACCAGTTCGTCCTCGGTGGGGTCGATATTGGCGTAGGTATCGGCCAGGAAGAATACCCCGCGATTGAGGATCAGCATGGACAGGGCCGAAAGTTGTTGCGCTCCCGGTGCCACGCCGATCACCGAATGGATGTCGCGGGCATGTTTGATGAACCGCCCCTGCAATCCGCAAATCAGCGCATCGGCCTCGCCGCGCCGAACAGCCAGCGCCCCAATCACAGTGGTGTTGGTGCGCACAATGGTCTTGGCGGTATCGGGGGTGACACCCTTGCGCCCTACCAGCGCATGGAAGTCCGCCACATAGTCGCGATAGCGCGGATCGTCTTCGGGGTTGATAACCTCGAAATCCGTGCCAGGCCGGATGGTTAGCCCGAAACGCTCCAATCGCGATTCAATCACCGAGGGGCGTCCGATCAGGATCGGCTTGCCGATACCGTCTTCGAGAATGACCTGGGCGGCGCGCAGCACACGCTCGTCCTCGCCATCTGCATAGGCTATGCGCTGGCCCGACGCTTGTGCCCGCTCGATCATGGGCTTCATCACTAGGCCCGAGCGGAAGACAAAGCGGCGAAGCTGATCGCTGTAGGCATCGAAATCGGCAATCGGACGGGTGGCGACCCCGCTCTCCATCGCCGCCTTGGCCACTGCCGGCGCAATTCTCAAGATCAGCCGCTGATCGAAGGGATTGGGGATCAGATAGTCCGGCCCGAAGATCGCCGGCACACCATGCGCGGTCGCTTCGAGGCCCGGTTCGTGGGCGAGTTTGGCGATGGCATGGGCCGCGGCCGCCTTCATCTCCTCGTTGATGATGGTGGCGCCGCAATCGAGCGCCCCTCGGAACAGGAAGGGGAAGCAGAGGACGTTGTTGACCTGGTTGGGATAGTCCGAGCGCCCTGTGCAGACCAGCGCATCGGGCCGCGCTTGCTTGGCCAGTTCCGGCATGATTTCGGGGATGGGATTGGAGAGCGCCAGGATCAGCGGATTGGGCGCCATGTCCTTCATCATTTCGGGCTTGAGCGCCCCGGCCTTGGAGAGGCCCACAAAGATATCCGCCCCCGCCATGACGGCGCTCAGCTCGGTCTTGTCGGTGTCCTGAGCAAAGGCGCCACGCCAGCGGTCCACCGAATTGTC
>JBGTUK010000058.1:0-12112 GCA_041939225.1 Devosia sp. | reverse complement strand
CTTCCAGGAACCGGGGCAAGGTGGGGCGACCGAACAAGGTGTCGAGGAGTTTCATATTTGCGATTTCGGAATCGCAAATACGCAGATTCAACGCCGGTGTGTGCGGTAGTTCACGGTGCGGGTGCGCGCAGGGCGACGATGCAGCCGCGCACCGGCTGGCGCTGCTCTTCGCGCAGCACGCAAGGGCCGGTGCTGGCCACCGCCAGCCCATGCAACGCGGCCAGCCGCTGCACATAGGCCAGGCTGTGCGCATAACGCAGCTGGGCATTGAGGCGATAGTCGGCACCGTCGTCCGCGGTTTCCACCGAAAACGCCAGCACCGCGCCCGGCCGCAGCCGGGGCCGCAGCGCCGCGAACAGCGGGCCCAGATCGCCCAGGTAGATGAAGGTGTCGGCCGCCACCACCAGGTCGTAGTGGCGGGCACTGGCCTGCAGGTGCTGCACCACGTCGGCATGGGCCAGGGCGTCGTACACGCCGCGGGCGCGGGCGGCGTCGATCATGGTCTGCGACAGGTCCACGCCTTCCAGGTGGCGGGCCGGCGGCTTCAGCCGCGCGCCGCACAGGCCGGTGCCGCAGCCCAGGTCCAGCGCCCAGTCGGGCACGGCGCCCGGCGGCTGGCCGGCCTGCCACGCAGTATCTGGTCGACAGCCATCGGTCATATGGGGATGGGCCTGACGGTTCTGGGCATTGTCTCTGTGTCAGCCTGGGAGACAGAGCTGGTCACCACGCTCAACCCCGGCGAGACGGCCGAACTGTCCGGCTATGTGATTGCCTTTGACAGCTTCGAACAGATCCCCGGTGCCAACTATGTGGCAGATGCCGGGCGGTTTACCGTGACCAGTCCGAACGGGGATTTGGCAACCCTGATACCTGAGCGTCGGACCTACGTTGCCAGCGGCATGCCCACCACGGAGGCGGCGATCCAGACCTATGGCCTGTCCCAGCTCTACTTGCAGCTCGGCGAGTCGCTCGATGATACCCATGTCATCCGTGTCTGGCACAAGCCTTACATTCTACTGATCTGGATTGGTGCGCTGGTGATGTCAGGTGCCGGCATATTGTCGCTGAGCGATCGCCGTGTCCGTTTCGGCGTGCCGCAAACCTCGCGCAGGACCAAGCTGGAGGCATCCCGCTAATGCTGCGTGTCACGCTGTTGTGTCTGGCGCTGTTTATGACGCCTGCTGCTCACGCGCTCGGGCCTGACGAGATCCTGCCGGATCCGGCCCTGGAGCAGCGGGCGCGCGACATTTCGGCCGGACTGCGCTGCCTTGTCTGCCAGAATCAATCCATCGATGACAGCGATGCCGACCTCGCACGGGACCTGCGCGTGCTGGTGCGGGAACGACTGGTTGCAGGCGACACCAATGCCGAGGTCGAACAATATGTCGTTGATCGCTATGGCGAATATGTCCTGCTCAACCCGCGCCTGGGGGGACATACGCTGCTGCTCTGGACCGCCGCGCCGCTGCTGCTAATTGTGGGCCTGGTAGCCTTGTTGGTGACACGTCGACGCATGGTCCCTCCGACACCCGACGCGTTGACGCCTGAGGAGCTTGCCGCGCTCGAAGACCTAAAAAATGGCAATGACAAGACCGGGGCCTGACACAATCCCGCCTGCAACATTGCCAAAGCTTAATCTTGGCGCAACTTCATAGAAAGGCGCGTCGTTGCATAGGTATCACCACAAGCTGTTGAGAGCTTAACGAAGGAGATACGTTCCCATGCGTTCGACTATTCTTTCGCGCACCCGCCATTGGCTGGGCGCATCGGCACTGGCCCTCCTGGTCGGCGTCGGCGGCGTTTCCACTGCTTTTGTCTTCACCGGCCAGGCCGCTAACGCGCAGATGCAGAATGCCGCGCAGATCGTTGTGCCCCAGGCACAGGTGCAGCAGGGATTTGCCGATCTTGTCGAAGCGGTCAAGCCCGCAGTGGTTTCGATCCTGGTCGAGGCTGAGGCTCCAGGCCGTACCGTCCAGCGCGGTGGCCGCGACTTCAATTTCGAATTCAATTTCCCCGACCTGCCCGAAGACCATCCCTTCCGTGACTTCTTCGACCAGTTCGGTGGTCCGAACGGCCAGGGTGCGCCCGGCGGCCAAGGTGCACCGCGCCGCTTCATGGCGGCTGGCTCCGGCTTCATCATTTCCGATGATGGCTATGTCGTCACCAATAACCACGTGGTCGAAGATGCCACCAAGGTGACGGTCGTGTTTGAGGACGGTTCCGAACAGGTCGCCGAAATCGTCGGCACCGACGAGCGGACCGACCTGGCAGTCCTCAAGATCGAAGGCGAAGACCTGCCATTTGTGAGCTTTGAAGGTGACGAGCAGCCAAGCCGCGTCGGTGACTGGGTTGTGGCCGTGGGCAACCCCTTTGGCCTCGGTGGCACGGTCACCGTTGGTGTCATCTCGGGCGCCGGTCGTGACATCGGCGGTTCGAACTATGGCGACTTCCTGCAGATCGACGCGGCTGTGAATACCGGTAACTCGGGTGGCCCAGCTTTCAACGCCAAGGGTGAAGTCGTTGGTGTGAACACCGCCATCTATTCACCCACCGGCGGCAATGTCGGCATCGCCTTCGCCATTCCGGCCCGCACAGTGCAGCAGATTGTCGGCCAACTCATAGAAGATGGCTCGGTGACCCGTGGTTATCTGGGCGTTTCCATTCAGGACGTCAGCCGTGACATCGCGGACAGCGTCGGATTGCCCAACGCAAGCGGTGCCATCGTCCGCGAACCCACCGAAGATGGCCCGGCCGGCGCGGCTGGTGTTGAGTCCGGTGACATTATTCTGCAGGTCGACGGCGAAGAGATCAGCGATGCGCTCGATCTCAGCCGCACCATCGCCGGAAAGGCCCCTGACAGCACTGTGGAGCTGACCATCTGGCGTGATGGCGCCGAGACCACAATTTCGGTCCAGCTTCAGCAGCTCGACGAAACTGCTGCCGCAGAGACACCTGAGCAGCCCACCCCGCCCGAGGCTTTGCCCGAGGCCGCCACCGCCCTTGGTATGACGCTGGTGCCAAATGGCGACGGTTCGGGTGGTCTGCTGATCCAGAATGTGGATGGCGACAGCGCCGCAGCACAGCGCGGCTTCGCCACCGGCGACGTCATTCTCGAAGTGGACAACAAGCCCGTGGCCGAGCCCGCCGATTTCGATGCTGCCGTCCAGGCTGTACAGGATCGGGGTCTCAACACTGTGCTGATCAAGGTCGCCCGCGACGGCGAGGCCCGCTTTGTCGGCCTGCCGATCAGCGATAGCGAATAACACGCTTTTGGCCCCCGGGCTCGCCCCGGGGGCCATCCCCCGAACTACCGGAGCGTCAGTCGTGAAAATCCTGCTCATCGAAGATGATCGCGAAGCGGCGAGCTATCTCGTCCAGGCCCTCGATGAGGCCGGCCATGTCACCCATCATGCTGCAGACGGCGAGACTGGTTACGCCATGGCATCGGGTATGGACTATGATGTGCTGATCGTAGATCGCATGCTGCCCCGCCGGGATGGTCTCAGCATCGTTGAAAGCCTGCGGGCCGAGGACGACAAGACCCCTGTACTCATTCTGTCGGCATTAGGTGAAGTGGACGATCGCGTTACTGGCCTGCGCGCCGGCGGCGATGACTATTTGACCAAGCCATACGCATTCACCGAATTGTTGGCCCGCATTGAAGTGCTGGCACGCCGTTCAAGTCCGGCTGAAGCGGCAACCAGTTATGCCGTTGGAGGCCTTACGCTGGATCGTCTCAGCCGCAAGGTTGAACGCGCAGGAGAGAATATTCTGCTGCAACCGCGCGAGTTCCGGCTGCTTGAGTACCTCATGAAGAACGCTGGCAAGGTGGTGACGCGCACCATGCTCCTCGAGAACGTCTGGGATTATCACTTCGATCCCCAAACTAATGTCATCGACGTGCACATGTCTCGCTTGCGCTCCAAGATCGACAAGGGGCACGTCAATCCGCTGCTGCACACCGTGCGGGGCGCCGGCTACATGATCCGGGAGTAGCCCGTGAGCCGCTTCGCCCAGGTCTGGCGCACGTCCACTGTCCGGCTGACGGCCACCTTCATCGCCATCTTCATTGTATTTGCCATCCTTTTGATGGCGTTTATCGGCTGGCAGTCGAGCGTGCAGATCCAGCGCCAGCAGACCAATGACATAGATCGCGAAATTCGCCAGTTCCAGCGCATCGAAACCAACCAGGGTATTCGTGCGCTGGCCTTCGCAGTCAACCGGCTCTCCGCGCAGCCGGGACCGGGCATCTATTTCCTCGGAGATGCCGCGGGCCTGTACCTGCTCGGCAATGTCACCGACGTGCCGGCCGAGGTGGTGATCAATCCCGGCGTCTACAGTTTCGACTATGAACGGCCCAATCCTCTCGGAGACGACGCAGTCGCCGAGGATCGCCCGCCGCGCCAGCGCGAGGGTATTGCTGTGGCTCGTTCCATAGAATTGGGCAATGGCATGCGCCTGGTTGTCGGACGCGATATTGTGGAGCGGCGAGGCTATTCAGCCATCATCCTCCAGAGCTTCATGGTCGGCGTCGTCGGAATTGTGCTGTTCTCGCTTATTGCTGGCGGCATTACGGCCCGCCGGGTGCTGCGGCGTATCGATACCATCCAGCAGACCTCGACCAAGATCATGTCGGGCAATCTTTCTGAGCGTGTGCCGGTCACCAAGCGCAATGACGAGTTTGATGCCCTGGCGACCAATCTTAACGCCATGCTTGACCGCATCGAGCAACTTTTGCAGGGCCTCAAGGAAGTCACAGACAATGTCGCCCATGATCTCAAGACACCTCTGACCCGCTTGCGCAACCAGGCCGAAGCAGCCCTGCGCGATACGGCAAGCCTGGAAACGCGCGAACAGGCGCTCGAAACGGTCATCGCCGAAAGTGACCGTCTGATCCAGACCTTCAACGCCTTGCTGATGATTGCGCGCGTCGAGGCTGGTGCCCCGTCCGGGGCCCTTTCAGAAATCAATATCAGCGAGATCGTGGCGGACGTTGCTGAACTTTACGGCCCCGTCGCCGAGGATGAGGGCATTGCGATCAAGACCCGCATTGCCGAGCGCGTGACGATAAAGGCCAATCGGGAGCTGATCGGCCAGGCCATGGTCAATCTGCTTGAGAACGCCATGAAGTATGCGCGTCCGGAAGACGGCAAGTCAGGCAGAATTGATGTTTCGTTGGACACTGAAGCGGGCCGAGTGCGCATCTCCGTGGCTGATAATGGCCCGGGTATACCAGAGGCAGATCGCAAGCGCGTGCTGGAACGCTTTGTGCGACTCGAAAAGAGCCGGTCAGAGACCGGTTCGGGGCTCGGCCTATCGCTCGTCAACGCAGTAGCCAGACTGCATGGCGGCACATTGAATATCGAGGACAACGCGCCCGGCGTGCGCGCCGTGCTGGAGTTTCCGGAGAGATAGCACCCCGCCTTGCCGGACTGGCGGGGGCGGGGTATGCCTCCAGAATGAGCACCATCCTTGCCCCCCTGCCGATCGTTGATACCCCTCAGTTTCAGGCGTTGCTGAGCGAACTGCCCGACAATGTTTCCGGCCCACTTGGCGCGGGGGCATCCACGCTGGGGCCGCTGCTTGAGGCAGCACCCTATCTGCTCGACCTGGCCCGTGTGCATGGCGAGTGGCTTGCACAGGCCCTGGCCGATGGTCCCGACCGCGCCTTCGATGAGCTCTTGAGAGAGGTGGGCCGCGCGGGATGCGAGGATGACGAAGCAAGCGTTGCTCATGCGTTACGCATCGCCAAGGGCCGCACGGCGCTGCTGGCCGCAGTGGCCGAAACTGGCGGCGCCTGGACCACCGCGCGTGCGACCGAGGCTCTGTCCGATCTTGCTGACGCCGCCCTTGAAGCCGCGCTGGACCTGTTGATGCGTCAGGCCTTCGAAAAAGGGCACCTGGCCATTTCTGCCGAGGAGGCACGGGCCGCCAATTCCGGCCTCGCCATCTTTGCCCTGGGCAAGCATGGCGGGCGCGAACTCAACTACTCCTCTGATATCGACATCGTCGCCTTCTACGACCCGCAAAAACCGGTGCTTGCCGATCCACTCGAAGCCACCAAGATCTATTCGCGCATGGTGCAAAAGCTGGTTGGGCTAATGGAGGACCGGCAGGCGGGCGGTTATGTATTCCGCACCGATTTGCGCCTGCGTCCGGATCCCGGCTCCACCCCGGTGGCCATCTCGTTCGATGCCGCCCTGGCTTATTACGAAGTGCGCGGCCAGAACTGGGAGCGTGCAGCATGGATCAAGGCGCGTCCCTGCGCGGGGGACAAGTCGGTCGGCGAAGCTTTCCTGAAAGAATTGGCGCCCTATGTCTGGCGCAAGCATCTCGACTTCGCCACCATTGCTGACATTCAGGCGATGAAGCGCCAGATCAACGTGTCCAAGAAGGTTGGCGACATTCGCGTCGAGGGGCACAATGTGAAGCTCGGGCGCGGTGGCATTCGCGAGATCGAGTTCTTTGCCCAAACCCAGCAGTTGATCGCAGGTGGCCGAGACAAGGCGCTGCGCGTGCGTCCCACCGCCCAGGCGCTGGCGGCGCTGGCCGACGCTGATTGGATCAACCCGGAGACCGCCACGGAACTCACCGAAACCTATTGGTATCTGCGCGCCGTCGAGAACCGCCTGCAAATGCTGCGTGACGAACAGACCCATACCATGCCGGACAACCCTGAGGCTGTCGCCGTGATCGGGCGACTGATGGGCGAGGCCGACCTGGCGGCCTTCGAAAAGGCCTATCGTGCCGCCCTCGAATGCGTGGCCCGCTACTATGCAGAGTTGTTCACCCAGGGTGAGACCCTGGGCTCTGGCGAGGGCAATCTGGTCTTTACCGGCAGCGACGACGATCCGGAAACGCTCGGAACCCTGACGGCCATGGGTTTTGCCGACGCCTCGAAGGCGATTCAGACAGTTCGCAAATGGCACTATGGCAGCTATGCCGCCACGCGCACATCGGCCGCCCGCGCACACCTTACCGAGCTTCTTCCTGCTCTACTGCTGACCCTTGGTCGCGCCGGCAATGCCGATGAGGCGCTGGCCCATTTCGACAATTTCCTCGCGCGTCTGCCGGCCGGCGTGCAGCTCTTTGCGTTGTTGCGTAATCATTCGCAGCTCCGCACGCTCCTGGTTCAGTTCATGGCCTCGGCACCACGCATGGCCGAAGCGGTTATCCACCGCGCCCACGTCATGGACGGTTTGATCGACCCGGCCTTCGCTAATGACGTTACGCACCGCGACGTGCTGGTTGCCAAGGTCGATGCATTCCTGGCCGACGCGCGCTCCTATGAGGATTTGATCGATCGTGCCCGCATCATCGGGCAGGAGCAGAAATTCCTGATTGCGGCTGGCCTTCTGTCTGGCACGGTCAGTGCGCTGGGGGCAGGGGAGCAGTTCACGGCGCTGGCCGAAACCCTGCTCAATCGGCTCTTCATCAAGGTGCAGGACGAGTTCGCCATCCGCCACGGTCGCATTGCCGGTGCAGAAGTCGCACTGCTGGCGTTCGGCAAGATGGCGAGCGGTGAGATGACCTTCACCTCGGACCTCGATTTCATCCTGCTCTACGATGCGCCGGACACCGAATCCGATGGCGAGCGGCAGCTCTCGACCTCACACTATTTCGCCCGTCTGACCCAGCGACTGGTGGCGGCGGTCTCCGCGCCGACAGCCGAAGGTGTACTTTACGAGGCCGATATGCGGCTCCGCCCCTCGGGCAATTCAGGGCCTCTGGCAACCAGCCTTGCCGGCTTCAGGGCATATCACAAGGACAATGCCTGGACCTGGGAACATCTGGCACTAAGCCGGGCGCGCGTCATCGCTGCAACTGGCGCATTGGGCGACAAGGTCGACCGCGAAATCGCCGAGGTGATGTCGCGCCCCCGCGACGTCACCAAGACGATCGATGATGTGGTTTCCATGCGCGCCCTCATGGCCCGCGAGCGTAAACCACGACATGCTTTCGATCTCAAGCTGGTCAGCGGTGGTCTCGTCGACCTCGAATTCATCGCCCAATCGGCTCAACTCGTCGCCGGAGCGCAACTTGCTCTGCCGCAGGAAACCACCGCGCGGGTGTTGACCGGTTTGGGCGAGACCGGTCTGCTACCGCAAGGCCAGCGTCTCGCCGAGATCCACGGGGTCTATTCAACCGCCTTGCAGGTGATGAGCTCGGCTCTGGTCAGCCCCTTCAAGGAAGAGGCGTGGACGCCCACGTTCAAGGAATTGCTGGCCCAACTGTCGAACTACCCCGATTTCGGGAGGCTCGAACTCGATATTGCCCGGATGCGCGGTGAAGTCGAAGCTGCAGCGTCTGAATGGTACGGCAAGGCCAGGGGGCTTTAGGCAGCCAGATTGGCCGCCGCAGGTTCTGTGGGCAGGGAAATCGCGACCGTCGTGCCGATCATCGGGCTGGAGTCGATGACAAGGTTGCCACCGCTCAATTCGGCTATGGCCCGGGAAATAGAAATGCCCAGCCCGGGGCCAACGCCCTCGCGGCTAAAGCTGGCGTCCCCCAACGCAAAGGGCTGGCTGAGACTGGCGAGACGGTCTTCGTCCATCCCGATGCCGGTATCGCTGATTTCGATCACCACGCCGTCATCGGCGGCAAAGCTTGCCAGTGTCACCTGCCCGCCGGCCTGGGTGAAGCGCAGGGCGTTGTCCATGATATTGCCGATCATCCGCATCAGTCCCAGCCGATCGCCGCGCAGGACAGCACCGGTCTCCCGGCCAATCAACAAGGTAATGCCGGCCCGCTGCGCCTGCCCCTGAAAGCGCTCGACTACACTTTGCAGCACTTCATCCAATAGCACCGGCTCATGCCGCAGGGCCTTGCGGCCGCCCTCGAGTTCGGCCAGGTCAAGAATGGCGCCGAACGAGCTCAGCAAATGCTCACCCGAGCTTTTGATCGTGGCGACATATTCTTCATAGCGCTCGTCCCCCAGCGGACCATAGGTCTGGTGCTGCATCAGTTCGGCAAAGCCGATGATGTGGTTGAGCGGGGTGCGGATATCGTGGCTGAGATGGGCGAGGAAATTTGTCTTGGCCCGGCTCGCCGCCTCGGCCTTGAGCTTTTCTTCGTGGTAGCGGCGGGCCAGCAGGCGCTGTTCTTCGCGAATGGTCTGCAGCATGGCGTCGGTTCGTTTGGTTTCGGTGATGTCCGAGACCAGCGTCATGAAGGCGCCGTCGCCCAGGGGGCGCTCGTCTATTTGCAGACAGGTGCCATCTTCGAAATGCAGCTCGAGCAGGCGCAGGTTGTCGTCCTCACGCACCAGTTTCATGTACCCACCGGCAATCAGTCGGCTGACGGCCTGATGATAGGTGAGGCGGGTGTCGTCAATGTCGAGGCGGTCGCGATACTGGGCGTTGCAGACGATCAACTGGCCCGTCCCCGTCCAGCAGGCCAGGCCCATTGGAATGGCCGCGGCAAGTTGGTCGTAGCTTTCCCGCTCTTCCGGCGCCGGCACCCCTTTGCGGCGCCTGGCCGATAACAGTGTGAGCACACCCGCCAGCGCAAAGGCCGCTGCCCCGCGACCGGTCAGGCCAGAGAAAACGCTGGCATGTTCAAATTCAAGCCCGACCAATCCATGTGGCCCGGCCTCCACCAACTCGGTCAGCGGGCCTGGCGTCGCGCTGGCAGAAAGGCTCGCCCTGATCAGTCCGCCGGACCTGAAGGTGGCAGCGTCAAGGGCTGCCTCGGCCTCGCTGGTTGAGCGCATGGCTATATCGGCGGCCAGCATTTCACCAATGGCGGACAGCTCATGCCGGACGCCGGCAAATGTGCGTGTGACGTCGTAAACCACGAACAGGCTGGCAGCGAAGAACGCGGTGGCGGCTACGGCCGCGCTCGTGCGGGTGAACCGCCAGGCCCAGGGCGCAGGATTTGCGTTTTTGCGGCGTCCCGTTCTGTTCCATTTGCCGACGCGGAATCCAAGTGCGTCGACGCCGGATGCCCCCGACGACCGCATGAAATTCTCCATCCTTGAAAGGGGTTTAGACCCAAACCAAACTTGCCCTTAACAAGGTATGAATCAGGTTGCCCTGCCTTGTCCAGTGTGCCCCGAGGCACGAATATGAGGAGATCGGAAAAAGCAGAGTCGGCTGAATCACTTAGCCCAGAAGAAAAATTCTTCCAAAAGTTTGTCCCGCTGAAGCGGTCCACCTGCCGAACGGGGAACGGCCTCGCCGTCCCCCGGTACGCTCGCTCAGCCGGCTAGGATACGATCGAGGATTTCGCCCACATTGCGGCTAAGCTTATGCTGCTCCTTGAGCGCCTGGAGGGCGGCCATGCCCGCCTCGCGGCGCGACGCCTCCAGGATCGGCAGGACGCGGAAGCCGGTGAGAACGCGTGAGGCGACCTGCGGGTTGACCTTGTCGATCTCCGCCACCGCCTCGGTAATGAACCGGAATCCGGCCCCGTCCACGCGGGTAAACTGGACCGGATTGGCCATCACGAAACTGCCCAGCAGCGAGCGCAGCCGGTTGGGGTTGGTTTTGGGGAAGTCCGGTGCCGCCAAGGTCGCGCGCATCCGTTCAATCACCGCCTCGTCCGGCGCCTGGGCTGAGGCCGTCAACCACTTGTCGAACACCAGCGGATCACCGGCGAATTGTGTGCGGAAGGCGCCGAGCAGGGCGCTTGCCTCACTCGTCCAGTTGCGCACCGAAATGGCCATTGCTGCATAGCGGTCAGTCATATTGGTCGCTACTTCGAACTGGTTGGCTGCGAGGGCGGCGCCACGGTCAGACCCGGTGGTCAGCAGGGACAGCAAACCATTCCGCAGGGAACGTCGCCCGGCCTGCGCCGCGTCAGGGCTAAAGAGCTCGTCGCTGGTAAGGGCTTCATAGGCGTCGGTTAGCTTGGCCACCACCGGCGTCACCAGCTCCGTGACGAGGTTCTTACGGGCAGCAGCAACCGCATCAGGATCAACGTCCTTGCCAATATGCCGGCCCACCACCGTTTCGGCAGGTATGTCGAGCGCCAGGGCCTTGAAGGCATCATCGAGCTCGGCATTCTCCAAAGTGTCGACAAGCGCGGCGCGCAATGCATCCATGTCGTCTTCCGACCATGGTTCGCCCTGTGCCGCATCGGCGATCAGGGCGGTCGATGCCGTTTGCAACGCGTCCCAGCGATTGAACGGGTCGCTGTCATGGCGGGCCAGGAACAGCAAGTCGTCCTGGCTGAGATTTGTGCTGAGCTTGACCGGTGCCGAAAAGCCCCGGAACAGCGAAGGCACCGGCTTGTTGGCGACACCTTCGAACGTCAACGTTATGCTATCGCTGTCGAACAGGATCAGATCGTCTTCCACCGTGCCGCCAGATACGCCGGTCCAGCCCAGCGGACTGCCATTCGGGCCGATCAACCCGAACCGCACGGGGATCAGCAGAGGCTTCTTGGTGGGTTCGCCCGGCGTGGGGTCATTGGTCTGGCCGAGGGTCAGCGTGTAGCTTTGGCTGGCAGCATCATAGCTATCCGAGACCTTCACCTGCGGCGTTCCTGCCTGCAGATACCAGGTGGCGAATTGGCTGAGGTCGCGCCCGCTCGAATCCTCGAAAACCTTGATGAAGGCCTCGATGGTGGTTGCATCACCATCATGGCGCTCGAAGTAGAGGTCCATCGCCTTGCGGAAGCCGGCCTCGCCCAGCATCGTAGCCAGCATGCGCACGATTTCCGCACCCTTCTGATAGACCGTGGTCGTATAGAAGTTGTTGATCTCGCGGTAATTGTCCGGACGCGGCGGGTGGGCCAGCGGACCTCCGTCTTCCGGGAACTGGCTGGTTCTGAGGTTCTGCACGTCATGGATGCGCTGCACCGGGCGACTGCGCTCATCACTGGTGAATTCCTGGTCGCGGAAGACCGTCAGGCCCTCTTTCAGACAGAGCTGGAACCAGTCGCGACAGGTGATGCGATTGCCGGTCCAGTTATGGAAATATTCGTGCGCGATGACCCGCTCGATGCCGTGGTAGTTGGCATCGGTCGCCGTCTCCGGTTTGGCGAAGACCAGCCGGTCGTTGAAGATATTGAGGCCCTTATTCTCCATGGCACCGAAATTGAAGTCCGACACGGCGACGATATTGAAGACGTCCAGGTCATATTCCCGACCGAAGCGGCGCTCGTCCCA
>JBGTUK010000057.1:0-12139 GCA_041939225.1 Devosia sp. | reverse complement strand
GATGATTGCAAAGGGCGTAATGACCATCGAGATGATCACAGTCGCGGTAAAGATCGCATTGGTCGGCCCGTCGATCAGTCCGCTGGTCGCGGCGGTCGTGTAGAGCACGAAGGCGAATTCACCGCCCTGCCCCATCAGCACCGCGCGCTCCAGCGCCTCGCCATGATCCGACTTCAGCAGCCGCGCAATGACATAGATCGCCACCGCCTTGACCAGCATGTAGACCACCACACTGATGGCGATGAGGCCCCAGTTTTCACCCACGACAGCCAGATCGAGCGACATGCCAACGGCCAGGAAGAACAGGCCCAGCAACAACCCCCTGAAGGGTTCGACATCAGCCTCGAGCTGATGCTTGAAAGTGGAGGTGGAGAGCAACACGCCGGCCAGGAATGCGCCCATCGCCATGGACAGCCCGCTGACCTGGAACAACAGGGCCGCGCCCAGCACCACCAGCAGCGCTGCCGCGGTCATCACCTCGCGCACCTTTGCCTGAGCCAACAGCCCGAAGAACGGGTTCATGATCCGTCGCCCGAGGAAGATCAGCAGCAAGATCGCACCGACGGCGACACCGAAGGACGTCAACCGGGCGGTCATGCTGACATCGTCGGTCGAGGGCGCCAGCAAAGTGACAACCGCGAGCAGCGGGACAATGGCGAGATCCTCGAGCAGCAACACCGAGACCATTTTCTGTCCTCCGGGCGTCGCCAGTTCACCTCGTTCGCCCAGGATTTGCATCACGATCGCGGTCGAGGTCAGCACAAATCCCATGCCGAAGACGAAGGCAACAACCGGTGCAAAGCCCAGCAACACACCGATGCCGGTCAGCAGCGCACCAGAGACTGCAACCTGTATGACGCCGAGCCCGAAAATCTGCTTGCGCAGGGACCAGAGCCGGCTCGGCTCCATTTCCAGCCCGATGATGAAGAGAAACAGCACCACGCCAAGTTCGGCAGCGTGCAGGACCGACGCCGGATCAGAGATCAGGCCGATGCCCGAGGGGCCCAGCAGCAGACCCGCCGCCAGATAACCCAGCACCGAACCAAGCCCAATTCGCCGGAATATCGGCACCGCGATGGTTCCTGCGGCCAGCAGGGCGACGACGGGAACAAGGTCGAGACCGCCATGCGCTGCCTCGGCTGCATGGGTTACAACGTCACCAGCCATCCGCGCAGTCTCCAAACCAATTGGCCTAAAGACTGGTGTGAGCGCGCGCCCCAGTCAAGAGATCAAGTCCTCGGTTCAGCTGGTGCTCGGTTCAACCCCCGTTGGCCCGGTGCCCGAGGGCGGCTGCACCCGATCCCGGTTGCGCCCCTCGCCATCTTCATCGCGGCGTTTCTCAGCTATCGCCTGGGCGGCATTGGCCAATAATACATCTTTGTCGCTCATCTGATGCGTCCGACGCACAGGTCTGCGTGGTGCCACGGGTGTGCTCGGCAAGGCGTGCGATATCACTGATTGGGCAATCAGCAGGGTCGGAACCGCCACCAGCCCACCCACCGGACCCCAAGCCCAGATCCAGAAGGTGATCGAGAGAAAAATGATGAAGGGGTTGAGAGTTAGCGAGCGGCCGATGAAATGCGGTGTGAAGATCTGCCCTTCGACGAAATTGATTCCGGCATAGCAGGCCACCGGTAGCAGGATCTGCAAGAGTTCGGTCTGTGTGCCTAGGCCCACAGCCAGCAGAACAGTGACCATGATCGCCTGCCCCACATAGGGGATGTAGTTCAGCACCGCCGCCATGGCGCCCCATAATACCGGCGAAGGCATGCCGATGATCCACATCGCAATCGACACCGCTGTGCCCACGCCCAGATTGATCATTGTCACCGAGAGCAGGAAGCGGCTGACTTTGGTCTCCACATCGCGAAACACATGTGCCGTGCGCCAACGCATGCGCCGCGTGACGCACATGGAGAGCACTGACGTCCGGATGTGATCGCGTGTGGCCACGAAGAAATAGAGACTGGCCAGAAAGATCGCCACTTGCGCCAACGCCGCAGGGGCTAGCATCGCCACGCCCGCTACCGTGCTGGTATCTTCCACCTGCACTGACATCGCGCCGTCGGTGCCAAGCACAGAGGTCAACTGTTCCTGGAATTGGCCAATCGATTCCAGCGGTTCCCGGAGGTTGGCCAATTGCACCTGCAATTTCTCCCAGAGCAAGGGAGCCCGCGCGACCCATTCGCCAAGCGGCACGGCAAACAGAGTCGCAAATCCGGCGATAACCGCAAGCAAGAGCAGGACGACAACACCCGCCGAAAGCGCTGGCGGCACCCCCCAACTTTCCACCCTGTCAGCCACCGGCCCGAACATCAGCCCCACGACAATGGCCAGGGTCACCGGCGCGAGAAACACCTGCCCCGCCTGTAGCGCCGTCAATATAACAGCAAAGCCTATACCCACCACGGCCAGGCGCGCAGCGTTGTTTAGCACGCGCTCGAACTGGCTTTGGTCGACATCGGCGGCAAGGCCGACTTGGGGGGGACGCATTCTCGGGAATCCGTGAACTGTGGGCGGCACAAAAACGCCGCTGCGACGGCTTTCGTTCCGCCGCGACCAGTTGGTGCATCGACCACGCCCGCGAGCTTGGATAAGCTCCCGCCAGATCGAAAAACTGAGTCTCTCTGGAAGCCCATATGTCCCGCAAGATCATCATCGACACCGACCCCGGCCAGGACGATGCCGTTGCCATTCTGTTCGCGCTGGCGTCGCCCGAAGAGCTGGATGTGCTGGGCATAGTTGCCGTGGCCGGCAATGTCGGCCTGGCGCAGAATGCCATCAATGCCCGCAAGGTCGTCGAGCTCTCTGGCAGGACCGACATTCCCGTCTATGCCGGCTGCTCGCGCCCAATGCGCCGTAAACTGGTTACCGCTGAACACGTGCATGGCGAGACAGGCCTGAACGGCCCCGACCTGCCCGAGCCCACCATCCCGCTGCAGGCCCAGCATGGTGTCGACTACATCATCGACACGCTGATGAATGCCGAGCCGAAAACCATCACCCTGTGCACGCTGGGGCCCCTGACCAATATCGCCATGGCGCTGGTCAAGCAGCCAGCCATTGCCGAGCGCATCCAGGAAATCGTCATGATGGGTGGGGCCTATTTCGAGGTTGGCAACATTACCCCTGCCGCCGAGTTCAACATCTATGTCGATCCCGAAGCCGCCGATGTGGTGACACGCTGCGGCGCGCCGATCACCATCATGTCGCTCGACGTCACCCATCTGATCCAGTCGACCCCTGCCCGCCTCGAGGCGATCAAGGCACTGGGCAACAAATCCGGCGAAGCTGTGCATGCCATGCTGACCTTCTCCGAGACCTTCGACCTCGAGAAATACGGCTGGGATGGCGCGCCCCTGCACGACCCGACGGTCATCGCCTATCTGCTGCGGCCCGAGCTGTTCGAGGGCCGCCACTGCAATGTGACCGTCGAAACGGCAAGCGAGCTGACCATGGGCATGACAGTAGCCGATTTCTGGCATGTCACGGGCCGAAGCTATAACGCCACCTGGATTCGCACCGGCGACGCAGACGGCTTTTATACCCTGCTCAATGATCGCCTCGCCCGCTTGCCCTGACCTCACGCGAGCGTGATGCGCTGGCTGAAACTGCCTCCGCAAGCCTCCCGTAGCTCCCTGTGATCTGGCCGGCGAACAGCAATTGCCGGTCGACACAAAGGGAGAAGAATCATGTCATTTGCCAAGACGTCTATCGCCGCTGCCGTTTTTGCCCTCGCTTCGAGCGTCGCCATTGCCCAGGACAATCCAATGGTCGGCGGCGCGGCCATGCTGACCGAGAAAAACATTGTCGAAAACGCCGTGAACTCGGCCGATCACACGACCCTTGTGGCGGCGGTAAAAGCGGCGGGCTTGGTCGAAACGCTCCAAAGCCCTGGTCCGTTTACCGTATTCGCACCCACAAACGAAGCGTTCGGCAAGCTGCCCGATGGCACCGTAGACACGCTGTTGATGGAAGAAAACAAGGACCAGCTGGTCAAGGTGCTGACCGCCCATGTCGTTTCCGGGAAGCTCTCCGCAAGCGATCTGGTCAGCCGCGCCCGCGCCAATGGCGGCCGCTACAACATGCAGACCGTCAGTGGCGACGCCCTCACCGCCGAAGTCCGCGGCTCGCATGTCTATATCTATGACGAAGCCGGCGGCGCTGCCCTGGTGACCATCGCCGATGTCGATCAGTCTAACGGTGTGATCCACGTCGTCGACGACGTCTTGCTGCCGCGATAATCCTTCGTCCCGGCGCAAGAAAACAGGCCCTGCCCCCTCCGCAGGGCCTGTTTTCGCGGCCGCACCTAGCCTAGAGCAATCTCGCGGCTCACCCCGACATTCTCAAGAAATGACTGGTCATGGCTGATCACCAGCAGCGCACCGTCATAGGCGCGCAATCCGGCCTCCACGATCTCGATGGCCTCGATGTCGAGATGGTTGGTCGGTTCGTCCAGAACCACCAGCATGGGCGGGGTCTTGCCGCCCAGCACGCAGGCCAGTCCCGCGCGCAGCATTTCACCGCCGCTCAGCGTTTCCACACTCTGCAACGCTGCATCATTGCGGAATTTGAACGCCGCCAGCACGGCGCGGCAGTCGTTGATCGTGCTGTCAGAATTGAGCCGCTTGAAATTGCCCAGAATGCTATCGGACCGATCGAGTAAGCCAACCTGCTGATCCAGCAGGGCCATCGGCCCACCGATCTGCACCATGCCGCCAATCGGCTGCAAGGCGCCGGTCAGCAGCTTGAGCAGCGTTGTCTTGCCCGACCCGTTCGGACCTGTGATGGCGACGCGCTCCGGTCCGGTAATTTCAAGACTGGCATTGCTGATGATCGGCACCTCCGGGTCATGACCGCCTGTCAGGTCGCTTGCCCGCAGGACCACCTTTCCCGCCGGCAGTCCGCTTGGCGCCAGCTTCACCGCGAATGGCGCCAACACTTCTATTTTTGAGCGCGCCTCGGCTGCTTGAATTTGTGCCGCATCCGCCTGCTTCTCAGCCAGTCGATCCAACCCGCCCGCTGTCGCCTCGGCGCGCCGTTTCATGCCGCCGAGCAGGATTTTGGGCATGTCGCCCTTGGCAGCTTTTCTACGGCCGCCGGCATCGCGCCGAGCCTGACGTTCCTGCGCCTCCTGTGCCGCCTGAGCGGCATCGCGCACTTGGCGCTCGGCGCGGCTGAGGTCACGCTGCACAGCCGCCAGTTCCAGCGCCTTGCGCTCCCGATAGTGGCTGAAATTGCCGCCATATGCGGTAGCGCCAAGACTGGTGAGCTCGACGATGGCATCCATCCGCTCCAGCAAATCGCGGTCATGGCTGATGACGATGGCGGCGCCGCGCCAATGATCCAGCATCGCAGCGACGGCTGTGCGCCCATCGGCATCCAGATTGTTCGTCGGCTCGTCGAGCAGGATCAGGTCGGGCGCATCAAACATCAGAGCCGCCAGCGCCGCTCGCGTGCGCTGCCCTCCGGAAAGCGTCGAGAGCCGGGTCGCTGGAACGACATCCAATGCCAGCGCTTCGAGCGCTGCTTCCAGCCGCGCCTCAAGAGTCCAGTCTGCCTCTGCAAGTTCATCGCTCGTCGCTTCACCGCTCGTTGCGCGTTCAAGCAGGTCCAGCCCAGCTCGCACGCCAAACAGATCGGCAATGGTTTCATCAGGCTCAGGCTGTACGGACTGGCGCAACACACCGACCCGGCCAATCACTTCAATGGAACCTGAAGAGGGCGCTAGCTCGCCCGTCATCAGGCGCAGCAGCGTCGTCTTGCCCACGCCATTGCGGCCAACAAGCCCGCTGCGGCCGGTGCCAAAGCTCAGATCGAGATTGGAGAAAAGGGGCTGGCCGTCAGGGCCGGTATAGGTCAGGCGCGAAAGCGTCACGGAAGGCATGGGTCATCGATTCCTCAGGGGCAAGGCAGGTCGGCATTGCTGCGAGGATGCGATCCATTGGGAACCGTCCGGTCGAATTGCGATAGCTGATAAATAGCCCAGGCAGCGCCCGCGTCAACTCCCGCTGGTCAATCGCCCGGCGCAGGCGTAGTGTCCGCCACCAGATTTTGCCGGATGCCCGCCATGGACCTGTTCACCCTTTCCGCCTTCACCATCGCCTATGCCATCGCCGTTCTGGTGCCCGGGCCTGGCGTTGCTGCCGTGGTCGCCCGGGCTCTCGGTGGTGGTTTCAAGGGCGCCTTACCGATGGTGTTGGGGATTTTGGTCGGCGATCTTGTGTATTTCTTCTTTGCGGTCTTTGGCCTGGCCGCCATCGCCACCTGGTTCGGCCCGGTCTTTACTATCGTGCGTTGGGCCGGGGCCGCCTATCTGCTCTATATTGCCTACAAGTTCTGGACCGCCCGCCCCGGCTCCGAGCAGATGAAGCCGAAGAACGAGGGCCGCTGGAAGACTTTCCTTGCCGGATTTTCACTGACCATGGGCAATCCCAAGACGATCGTCTTTTATCTGGCGATCCTGCCGACCGTGGTGCCGTTGGGGGAAATGAACCCCGTCGCCTTTATCGAATTGACCGCCATCGTGGTGGTGGTGCTGCTACTGATCGGTTGTGGCTATGCCTGGCTGGCCTCGGCCGCGCGCGACATGTTCCGCAGCGAAAAGGCCCTTGGCCGCCTCAACAAGACGGCCGGTGCCTTGATGGCTGGCGCGGCGGGGCTGGTCGTCACCCAACACTGAGGCCTTTACCAGTCGATAACCATTTAACGCCCGATTAACCATAATCGGCGAAGCTTGCTGCATGGCCTACGGCAGCACCAAGATCAACCGATTTAACATGCATCAGCTCTCTCCTTACGAGCGGATCCAGTATCAGCGTGAGCGCCGGGCCGCGGCCGCCGAGATCGCCCGGAAAAATGCCAACACGGCGAACAGCTTCGCTTCCATCCAGAGCAATAGCGCGGTGGAAACCGGCAATCTGTTTTCGAAGATCGCCATGCAGCGTATCTCCAAGACCGCCTGAACCACGCGTCAGTTTTATTTAAAAATTTGTTTGGACGGGCGAAGCACTAATCGTCTGTGAAAAACAGAACGAACAAGTTTACTTGCCGTCAAGTGCTGACGCTCAGTCTCTGGACATGATCCCATCAAGCAAAATAACGCGCTTCAACATGCATCAGCTATCCGCTTACGAGCGGCTGCAATACCAGCGCGGTCGCCGGGCTGAGGCTCTGGCCATGGCACAAAAACAGGCTGCCCTCGCCAACAGCCTTGCAGCAATCCAGAAGGATCAGGCGACAGCCATTGGCAACCTTGTCGCCAGGGTCGCCATGCAGCGCGTTTCCAAACGCGCCTAGCACGCCCGGAGGCGAACCGACGGTCGCCCCCCCCCCCCGGATCTTTTGCCAGTGATCACCATCTCGGCGACAGCGGTAACAAACCAAATAGCGGGGTCGTTCAGCTAGGCGCCCGCGAGCACAAGTCGACGCAGCAAGTCGACCTGCGAGAAGTCTGTCAGATCGGGTGGACCACTTTGCTCCGGCGTCCTGCAATGTTGCCCTGCGAGAAGTGACGGCTGCCTCCTGCCAGCAAAGCGAGTAGCGGCGCGCAGATGCACAGGAACGCGCACTGCCATCAACCTTGAACAAGTCATTGTCGATCGGCGCATCGCCGAACTCGTTGACGATAACTGCCGTCCGCGGCCCTTCAGCCTGCAGCATCCGGTTGAGCAGCGTTGTCTTGCCCGAGCCCAGGAACCCCGTCAGCAGATAGACCGGAACCGGATTATCAAAATGTCCCAGCACTGCAGTCATTTCGCAGCTCCCCGGCAATCGCGGCAGAGGCCGCGCAGTTCCACCGTAACTTTTTCCGGCTTGAATGCCTGACCCTTCGACCAGCGGGTCAGCTCGCGACCAATGGCGGGGTCCGCGAATTCTTCGACATGGCCACAGGTATCGCAGATGGCAAAAGCTGTCGGTCCGTCTTGTTCGTGGCGATGGGCGCAGGCAACAAAAGCGTTGAGACTCTCGACGCGGTGCACCAGACCCATCTCGACTAGTTTTTCGAGTGCGCGATAGACCTGGAGCGGCGCCTTGAAATTGCTCCCTTTGAGCTGGTCAAGCAAGGCGTAGGCGCCCATTGGCACCTCAGCCGCGAGCAACAGATTCCATACCTGCTGCTGGTTTGGCGTCAGAGCCAGGTCGCGATCCATTTCGATTTCCGTCTTGTCAGTCACAATATGTAATGTAATAACGTCACGCAAATTCGCAACCGGAATCTGGACCACCCTTGCAACCCGCAGCCGTGACATTCTCTGATCTGACCCTTGGTTATGGCGGTCATCCGGCGGTGCATCATCTCAGCGGCACTGTGCGCAAGGGATCACTCACGGCGGTCGTCGGGGCTAACGGCTCAGGCAAGTCCACCCTCATGAAGGGCATTGTCGGCATTCTGAAGCCCATGACCGGCCGGTGCACAGTGCAGCGGGGGCTGCGCATGGCCTACCTGCCGCAGCAATCAGAGGTGGACCGCAGTTTTCCGGCACGCGTCATCGACATCGTTTCCCTGGGGCTTTGGCCACAGCGAGGCTTCCTTGGTCGCCATAATTCTCAGGATCGGGAAGTGGTGCTGCAAGCCTTGTCGGCTGTAGGCCTTGAGGGGTTCGAGAATCGGCCGATCGATAGTCTGTCGGGTGGACAAATGCAGCGGGCGTTGTTTGCTCGGGTGCTGGTGCAGAATGCCGATCTCATCCTCCTCGACGAGCCGTTCAATGCCGTCGATGCAAGGACGGTGATCGATCTGGTCGCGCTGCTCAAGCGCTGGCAGTCGGAAGAAGGCCGCACCGTGCTGGTCGTGGTGCATGACCTGGAATTGGTTCGGGAAAATTTTCCCGAAGCCCTGCTGCTCGCGAGGCGTCCGGTGGCTTGGGGCGATGCGCGTAATGTGCTCGATGCCAGCAATCTTCTAAAGGCGAGTCAGTTCCACGAAGCATGGGACGAAACAGCGCCGTGGTGCGAACCAGACCACGATCACGCAAAGCGTGCCTCATGACTTGGCTATATGAATTCTTCGTCGCACCGTTCCTCGAATTCGCCTTCATGCAGAAGGCGCTTTTGGGCGCGCTGATGCTGTCGCTCAGCGCCGGACCAGTCGGCGTCTTCCTGATGCTGCGGCGCATGAGCCTGACAGGAGATGCCATGGCGCATGCCATTCTGCCCGGCGCGGCAGCCGGCTTTCTCATGTTCGGTCTCGAAATCGTGCCGATGACCATCGGCGGTCTTGTGGCTGGTGTGCTGGTGGCGCTAGGCGCCGGCGCCGTGTCGCGCCTCACCATCCAGAAGGAGGACGCTTCCATGGCTGCCTTCTATCTGATGGCGCTTTCTGTTGGCGTGGTGATGGTCTCCATGCGCGGCTCCAGCATCGATCTCATGCATGTGCTGTTCGGCACCGTTCTGGCCCTCAATCCCGATGCACTGGTGCTGATCGGTCTCGTGGCCTCGACGACCATGCTCACCCTTGCGATGTTTTGGCGCGCGCTCGTCGCCGAATGTCTAGATCCGCTATTCCTGCGCTCGGTGTCGCGGCTCGGCTCACCTGTCCACTTTATCTTCCTGGGTCTCGTCGTCCTCAATCTGGTCGCCGGGTTTCAGGCGCTCGGCACCCTGCTCTCGGTCGGCCTTATGGTGCTTCCCGCCGTCTCCGCCCGCTTCTGGGCGCACCGCGTCGAAACCATGGCCCTGCTGGCGGTGGCCATCGGCATGGGGTCTTCTATTTCAGGACTGCTGCTGTCCTACCACCTGAGCCTGCCTTCGGGCCCGGCGATGATCCTGTCTGCTGGCGTCGCCTATGCCGTTTCTGTCCTCGCCGGTCGACGTGGCCTCCTCCTCACCCTTGCGTCCGCGCGCATCCCACCGCACTGCCTGAAAGGTCATCTCCATGGTCCAACAGCTCTCCGCTGCCCTGCCGTGTTCTGTTATATCATTTGCTGCTCACCCGGCCTTTGCCCAGGAAAAGCTGCAAGTCGTCGCCAGCTTCTCGATTATCGGCGACTTCGCGCGCCAGGTCGGCGGTGAACACGTCGAGATCAAGACCTTAGTTGGCCCGAACGGCGATGCTCACGTCTACGAGCCCAAGCCCGCAGACGCCATTGCTGTTGCGCGCGCCGATGTGGTGCTGACGAACGGACTGTTGTTCGAGGGCTTTCTGAGGCGGTTGATCGAGGCCAGCGGCACCACGGCACCAATTGTGGAACTCACCGACGGCGTGAATGTGCTCCAGGACCCCAAAGGTGGGCACTATCACTTCGTCGATGGCGAAGCGACGTTCCACGCGCAGCCGAACAATCCTCACGCCTGGCAGTCAATCGCCGCCGCCAAGGTCTATGTCGCCAACATTGCCGCGGCGTTCTGCTCTGTCGATGTGGCCAACTGCGCCGACTTCGAGGCCAATGCGGCGGCCTATTCCGAAGAGCTGACCGCCCTGGACGCGGAGGTGCGGGATGCCATATCGGCCATTCCCGAAAGCCGGCGCGTCGTCGTTGTCGCCCATGACGCATACCAATATTTCGCGCGCGACTACGGTTTGCGGTTCCTCTCGCCTGTGGGTCTTTCCACCGAGTCCGAGGCCTCCGCCGCCGATGTCGCGGGGCTGATCCGCGAGATCCGCGACCAGAATGCCTCGGCCGTCTTTGCCGAAAACATCGCCGACTCTCGCCTCGTCGAGCAGATCGCTTCCGAAGCGGGGCTCGCGCTTGGCGGAACTCTCTATTCAGACGCGCTGTCCGAGCCTGATGGCCCGGCCTCGACCTATGTCGAGATGATGCGCGCCAATGTTTCCACGATCACGACGGCCATTGCCGCGGAGTGAACCAGCGGTCCGAACAAGGCCGCAGCATTTCTATCAACTTGGGAGTATACCATGAAGCATTTTGCTCTTGGCACGTCAGCCATCGCGCTACTAACCGGACTAGCTGGTCCGGTGCTGGCCGACGATGTCACCGCCTGGCGACTTTTCGTATCGGATCACGCCGAACCGGTCGTGCATGTCCTCGATGCGTTGACCCACGAGGAAATTACGCATTTCGACATCTCCGGCCCAGCATCGCTCTATCGCAGCGAAAGCGGCGCCGGTGTCTACGCAGTACAGACCAGCGCCAACACAGTCAGCGTCATCAAGAGTGGCATCACGTTCCATGATCATGGCGATCATGCCGATATCGACGTTGCAGATCCTGCTCTCTCTGAGGCCGAATTCACTGGTGAATACCCGGTCCATTTCGTCGAGCATGATGGTCACTGGGCCATCTTCTTCGACAAGGAGGGCGTGGCCCGCGTGTTCGAGGAACATGAAGCGCTTGAGGGCCACGTGGAGACACGCGAAATCGCAACCTCAGGCCCCCATCATGGTGTGGCCATCCCGTTCGGCAATTTTGATCTGATCACAACGCCCAATGCCACGGATCCATCAGAGCTGCCGGAAAACATTCTGACGCTTGACCAGAATGGTCAGCAACTCGGAGAGCCCGCTTCCTGCCCCGGCCTGCATGGCGAGGCAACATCGGGCAACATCGTCGCGATCGCGCCGCAGACGCTCGGCACGGTCGTCGCCATCGGCGCCGACGACGGCGACCGCGTGACCGCCGGCCAGGTGCTGGTGAAGCTCGATCCCAACGACGCCGAAGTCGCCTACGAACAGGCGGTGGCGAACCTCGCCGGCACGGTCCGCCAGGTGCGCGGCCTGTTCAGTGATGTGAAGGGCATGAAGGCCCAGGTTGCTGCGCAGAAAGTTGAAGTGCAAAAAAACCAGGACAACTACAACCGCCGTAAAAGCCTGGCGGCTGGCGGGGCCATTTCCCAGGAAGAGCTGTCCCACGCCCGCGATGATCTGTCTTCGGCACAAAGTGCCCTGCGCAATGCCGAGCAAAAGCTCGACACGACCAGCGCCCTGGTCGTTCAGGCTCTCGGAGAAGCCGGAAAACAGCCGGAACGTTTTCCGATCGGCTATTGAGTCAAGATCGGAAAAGGCGGGATAGCTGAGCGTCGCCCGCACCCCCTTGCCGGGCCCGGCGCTGAGACTGTCCAGTTCGGCTCCCTCTACCTGTTCGACCGCCGCGAACAAGGCCGCCGAGACCGCCGCCAGCCCGCCCGGCGGCGGCGCGACGTCGATCAGCCGACGCGCCTCCTGAACGGGATCGGGGGC
>JBGTUK010000056.1:0-12185 GCA_041939225.1 Devosia sp. | reverse complement strand
CGCACCGGTTCCGTGGCGGTTAACCTCGATGCCAAGACGGTTGAGGTCGAGGGCCAGCGCGTCCACCTGACGGGCAAGGAATACCAGATGCTGGAGCTGCTTTCGCTTCGCAAGGGCACGACGCTCACCAAGGAAATGTTCCTCAACCACCTTTATGGCGGCATGGACGAGCCGGAACTGAAGATCATCGACGTCTTCATCTGCAAGCTGCGCAAGAAGCTCAGCGTTGCCACCGGCGGCAAGAATTACATCGAAACAGTCTGGGGCCGTGGCTATGTGCTGCGTGAGCCCGATGATGCGGAAGGCTACGCAGAAAACGTCGCCTGAACCATCGGCCAGAATAGTTTTGGAGCCCCGCGTGACCTGTTTGCGCGGGGCTTTTTGTCGCCTTTTTGTGCGGTAGGCGACGACAAAGCGCGCAGCCTTCGGAACCGGCTCGGTCTCATCACGTTTCGTCCTGAACACAATTTCAGGGGGAACTCACATGGCCGACCTCTCCACCCGCTTGCGCGAACCGCTTGTCCTGACAGTGCTCATCGTGGCTGCCGCCGGTTGGCTGGCATTCGTGGCCATGTGGATCAACAGCACCGGGCAAAACGAGCAATTGCGGGCTGACGTGGCGACGTTGACTGCCGAGCGGGATGCCGCGCAGCAGACTCTGGCCGAACGCGAGGAGACGGCTGGCGCGCTGACTGATGCCCGGGCCGAACTGGAGGTCGTCGAGGCTCAACTGGTAGAGGCCAATAGCCAGCTCGAAGCTGCCAATCAGAATTTCGAAGCGCGCAATGGAGAGCTTGAAAGCGTCTCGCAGTCGCTGAGTGCAGCCCAGGAGGAGGTCGCCGCGCTGGAGTCGCGGGCCGAAGAAGCAACGGCCACGGTTCAGGAATTGGCCGCGCGACAGGCGGCACTGCAGTCGGAGATTCAAAGTTCGAGCCGACAGTTGAACGATGTCGGGTCTCGACTTGAGGAAGCACGCCGCCAGGAAGAGACGGCCACCGCCAATGTCGCGCAGCTCGCCGATGAAGCGGCCGAGGCCACAGCCAGCCTGGCGGAGACCCAGAGCCGTCTTCAGGACGCCCGTGAGGAACTGACGGCGAAGCAGGATGAGCGGGCGGAACTCGTCGAGCAAGCGGAAGCCGCGGATGCTGACCTTGCCGCGTTGCATCAACAGATCGATGAGTTGAGCGCGCAGCGCACTCGCCTTGAGCAAGATGTCCAGGGCTATGAAGAACAGTTGCAGACCCTGCAGCCGCAGGTGGAGGCATTGACCCAGACCTTGACCGAGCGCTCGCGCGAATTGGAGGAGATCGAAGCTCGTATCGCATCGCAAGTGCCCGCGAAGGACGACGACGGCGCCGATCAGGCTCGGGCGTTCGAGGTTGCGGCCGATGGAGAGGCCAATGGTTTGAGCCTGGAACTTTCCGAAGACGGCCGGTTCGAAATGCGGGACCGTACTGGTGCGCGGGTTGAGGGCAGTTATACACTCGGTGACGGAGAACTGGTGCTTTCCGAGGTCACTGGATATGTCGGCTCAGCCAGCTTCCCAATGACCTGCCCCGTCGAGGACGGCTCCACCGGCCTAAAAATCGGAGCGGCGGAGGGCTGCGCGATCTCTGGGCTGCAATTCGATTTGCAGGAATAGGTCGGGGAACATCGTTGTGACTGGCGTTGGTATTTTGACTTGACCCAGCAGCGCCAGCATTGTTGCTCTTCTCGCTATATGGACACACCATCGTCGGGAGGACGGCCGGTTTGGGCGAGGGGACAACCAAGGGGCGGGAGGAATCGGACCGGGCCATTGCTGCCGTCTGGCGGGTGGAACAGGCACGCGTCATCGCCGGTTTGACCCGCATGGTGCGCGACATCTCCCTGGCCGAGGAACTGGCGCAGGAAGCGTTGGTAGCGGCGCTGAAGAATTGGCCGGAAACCGGTGTGCCGCGCAATCCCGGTGCATGGCTGATGCAGGCGGGGAAACGCAAGGCCATCGACTATTTCCGGCATCGCAAGATGGCGGCCGGCAAGCTCGAAATGCTGGGCCGGGACCTGGACGATGAACGGCCCGATGCGGAAACGGCGATCCATGAGCAAATGGATGACGAGGTTGGCGATGATCTGCTCCGGCTGATCTTCACATCCTGCCATCCAGTGCTGCCGCCTGAGAGCCGGGTAGCGTTGACCCTGCGCCTTATCGGGGGGCTGACCACCGAAGAAATTGCGCGCGCATTCCTCGCCGCTGACACAACGATTGGGCAGCGCATCGTGCGGGCCAAGCGCACCATTGCCGATGCTGGTGTGCCCTTTGAGGTGCCGCGCGGGGCTGAGCGCGAAGAGCGCGTCGCCTCGGTGTTGGGGGTGCTCTATCTCATCTTCAACGAAGGGTATTCGGCCACCGCCGGCGAAGACTGGATGCGACCGAGATTGTGCGAGGAGGCGATGCGCATGGGACGCATTCTTGTCTCCCTGATTCCGGAGGAACCGGAGGCTCACGGCCTATTGGCACTGATGGAATTGCAGCACGCCCGGGTCCGGGCGCGCACCAATGCGGCGGGTGAGCCAGTGTTGCTGCCGGACCAGAACCGGGCACTGTGGGATCAGATGATGATTCGGCGCGGCCTTGACGGACTGACGAAAGCGCAGCGATTGGGCGGAATAGCCGGGCCCTATACACTGCAGGCCGCCATTGCCGCCTGTCACGGGCGCGCCCGCAAGGCCGAGGAGACCGATTGGCGACAGATTGCAGCGCTTTATGGTCTGCTCAACCAAGTAACCCCCTCGCCGGTGATCGAGCTTAACCGTGCGGTGGCGGTTTCAATGGCTGAGGGCCCGGCGGCAGCCCTGCCACTGGTCGATGCGCTCAGGGCGAGCCCCGCGCTTGAAAGCTATCACCTGCTTTATGGGGTGCGCGGCGATATATTGCGTAAGCTGGGCCGCCACACCGAAGCCAATCTCGAATTTCGGCGAGCTGCGGAGCTGACGCGCAATGCGCGCGAGAAGGCTTTCCTCGAAGGGCGGGCGGAAGAGGCGGTCTGAGGTCACTGCCTGCTTCGGGAGAGACCGAGCCTGATGCCACTTCAGGGTGCGGGCGCTAGGCGGCTTCGGCCTTGTTCTGGAACTTGCTGACGAGCACGTTGCGATCAAACGGCTTCATCATATAGTCATCGGCGCCGGCCTTTAGAGCGAGCGCGATGGCACCCACGTCGTTTTCGATCGTGCAATAGATGACGCGGGGCTTTTCGCCGCCGACATAGGCGCGCAGCAGCTTGAGGAATTCCAGACCGCTCATAATGGGCATGTTCCAGTCAAGCAGAATGGCGTCAGGCATTTCCTGGCGGCACTTGTCGATGGCTTCCTGCCCGTCCTCGGCCTCGTCCACGATGTAGTCGAGATCTTCCAGCATGCGGCGCGCAACCTTACGCACAACGCTTGAATCATCGACGATCAGGCAGCTAAGCATGGAAGAGGGCCCCTGGGGACGGTTGAGACGCTTTTTCCACTATGCCGCCCAATAGGTTGGCGAATGGTTAGCGCGACCGTGTGAAATTACCTCTCAAAGCCGATTGGCCTTGTGAAATATCCCATGTTGGCAGGTCTTTAGCCCTATTCGGCGTTCACAGCACCTGATTTGGGGGTGGCTGTGAAGAAGAACATTTCGTCTTCCAAACCGACATTGAGCTCCATATCGGTCATGCGGGCCAACAGCCCTGTGTAGAAAGGCTGGATGCCCCGTGCATCCACTGACCCGTCTTCAGGTAGACCGGACAGGAGACCGGCAGAGCCGGAGGGTACCAGCGTCTTCTGGCGCTTTTCGGGGTCGCTCTTCGAGGTGAACTCGAACTTTTCCTCACCTGTCGCGCCGGTGATCGATGCGAACACCGTGCCCCCGCGCGGCACTGAGCCGGCCGCAATGAGCAGCATGTTCATGAACAGCTTGGCCTTGTGCTTGGGCAGAAGGATCAGCGGCACGGTCCATTCGAGATCGGCTTTTTCGATTTCGAACAGGATGCGCGCCACGCGTTCGCACTCGCGCGTATCGATGTCGGTGCCAGCGGTTGATGATGCGCCGTAGGCGAGCCGGGCGAACTCGAGCTTGGCGCGGCTCTGCTTGGCTGCACTGGCGATCAGATCCTTCGCCCCTTCGGCCATTTCGCTTTGATTGGGATCTGACAGCACTTCCAGGCCGTTGCCGATGGCGCCGATGGGATTGATGAGGTCGTGGCATACCCGCGAGCACAACATGGCGGCGAGGTCGGTGGCCTTGAGCTCAATAATATCCATGGTGCGGGTCTCCGTAGGCGCAAAGCGCAGAATGGCGGCAAGAATCAGTCTGGCGACATTAAAGGGCCAGAGGGCAGTGCACTACCGGGTCGAGAGTGTTTTGGACAGGATGGGCCAATGTTCCTGGCCACGCAGGGCCGCTGCGTCTGGCGCCAGAAGGAATGCCTCGCGATTGGCGGCGGAATAGAACATGAAGAGGCGCTGTTTGAACACAGTGTAGATCAGCGGATCGGCGTCAGACACAAACCCGCGCGCCATGCTCATGGCGCCGTGCCCGCCATATTGGGGCGCATAGATTTCCGGATTGCGCCGAAAGATTTCCATATTGGCCGCATTGGCGAACTGGAAGGGGGCGCCCTGCCAGACCAGCTCAAAATCGGGTCGGCCGGGCAGGGGGGCCGGTTCGGTGAAATAGGACACCGGATCCATGCCGCCAATCGCCTGTCCGGTCAACGGATCGGTCAGGACATAGGTGACGATGGATTGCGCCAGACTTTGCTGAACCGTGGCCGGAAAGGGCCCGAAAAGCGGCAGAACAAGGGCGATCATGGTTAAGATTTGTTTAGAGATATGCTGCATCATTGGCCCAAATGATCGGGAATGCCGGGTCCAAGACTAGGGGCCAAGACCTTAAGGTCTTCGTAAGGGCAGCGATCGACACGGGAGATATGCCATGTTCAAGCGCCTTGCCCAGTTTGCCGCCCTGATCGGTGCTCTAGTGGCCTTCAACGCCCCCGCACTCGCCCAGGGGTCGCTCAGTGACACGTTTTCGGGTGAGGAACTGGTGGATAGCGGCCGCGAGTTCTTCGGCTCCGCTGCACAGGGCCTGGCTTCGGTGGTAGAACGGGCCGTGGGGCAATATGGCCAGCCCAATGGCTATATCCTGGGTGAGGAAGCGGGCGGGGCCCTCTTCATCGGCGCCAAATATGGCGAGGGCACGCTCTATACCCGCAACGCTGGGCAGTTTTCGATCTTCTGGCAGGGTCCCAGCATTGGGCTGGACGTGGGCGGCGACGGCTCAAAGGTGATGATGCTGGTCTATAACCTCTCCACCATTCAGGACATCCTGGGCCGCTATCCTGGGGTGGACGGCTCAGCCTATGTCATTGGCGGTGTCGGCATGACCGTCACCAAGCGCGGCAATGTGGTGGTGGTGCCGATCCGCTCCGGCGTCGGCGCGCGGCTGGGCATCAATGTGGGCTATCTCAACTTCACTGCGGAGCCGACCTGGAACCCGTTCTGAGCGCCAGTATCAATCAATTCATTGCCAAGCCGGGGCTAGTCACCCCGGCTTTGTCGTGACGATCCGCCAGAAACCCGTTAGGGTTAACCAGTGCCAAAGATGGTTTCCGCCCGTCTTTGCTGCCAAAACCGGATAAGGGACTGTCCCAAGGCTGGCGTCTGCGCCGCCGGAGGCTGCATCGATGCTGATCGAAAATATCATGTACTTCGCGCTGGGCCTGCTCGTTGCAGGGCTGGTGGTGCTCATCATCATGCCGGCGGTGTGGCGACGCGCCGTGCGCCTCACCAAGCGCCGCATCGAAGCGGCAACGCCCATCACCATGGCCGAATTCCGGGCCGACAAGGATCAGTTGCGGGCCGAGTTTGCGCTGTCGACCCGGCGGTTGGAGATGAATGTGGAGGCGCTGCGCAAGCGACTGGCCGAACAGCTTGGCGACGCCAATCAGAAGCGCACTGAACTTGGGGCGCTCCGGGCCGAGCGCGAAAAACACCTCGGCGTGGTTCGCGAGCTTGAAGACCGCGAAGTCGAGTTGCGGGCGCGTATTCTCGAACTGGAAAAAGAAGGCGCCGATCTCGGCAGCCGGCTGCGCAAGCGTGACCGAGAGCTGGAAAACCGCGCCGAAGAGGTCGAAACACTCCGCAATTCCCTGCGTGGCGGGCTAGCCAAGGCGACCAGGGTGGATGGCATTTCTCTCTCTGGCGAATACGAAGGCGATATCGACCAACTCACCGCAGCGCTGGCAATCGAGCGCAAGCGGGCCGCTTTCCTTGAAGATCAGGCGCATAGTTTGATCGAGCGGCTGGAGAAGTCCGATCGGCGCAGTGCCGAGGCCAGTGCTGCCATTGCCCAGATGCGCGACGCCCTGGCCGGACGCGAAGCCCAACGCGAGATCGACGCAGAAGAACTGGTGGCCGCCGAGGCGCGCATTGCGAGTGCGGAAAACCGCCTCAACGCCCTGTTGGCCGAAACCAGCCAGGTTGTGGAGAAGAGCGAAGACCGGGTCGAGCAATTGCTGGCCGACAGGCTTTCAATGGAAGAAGAGCTTGAGCAGCTTCGTTCCAAGGTGAGCAATGTGGAAGCCTCGATCATGGCAGATTGGGAAACCGAGCGGTTCGAGGAAGCTCATCTACGCGAAAAGCTCAATGACATCGCCGCCAGCGTCAGCCGGCTGGTCTATGCCGTTGATAACGAAGCGCCGGCCCAGGCCCAGCAGCCCGAGGAAAGCCTGTTCGACCGGGTGCAACGCTTTGCCGATGACGGAGAGGGGCTGGATGTGTTGCCCACGCCCGCCAACACCCAGCGCGGTACCGTGTCGGACCGCCTGGCAGCCCTCAAGGAAATTCAGGAGCGCTAGGGCTGTCGGGGTGGGGCGATTAGTCAGTCCCGATCTGCACGCTGCGCTGCAATTCGCCCGTTTCAGCGTCGAATACGCTAAGCGTGGTTGCACCACCGGCGCTGTACGTTACCTGGATCGTGCCATCGTTGCTCAGCGCCGAGATCACCTCGGCGCCGACGGGGATGGTGACGTTTTCCGCCACAGCGGGGGGCGGGCTGTCGCGCATGACGCGATAGACAAGAGCAAAGCCAATCGCCATAAAGCCGAGCAACAGAATGCCCATGGAGACCGCGAAGGAGCGGCGGGCTTTTCCCAGCATGGCCTTGGCTTCCGGCGACAATTCGGTGTCGGCGGTGTCCGGCGTATTTGGTTCAGGATTGCTCATGGCGGAAGACATCGATTTCGAGTTGGAGGGCGAGCCCATTGAGGTTGTGGTCGACGCCGAAATGAGCGGCGGGCGGCTCGATGCGATGCTGGCCAAGGCGCATGATGCGCTGAGCCGTAATCGCATCAAGGATTTGATCCTGGGCGGTGCCGTAACTGTCGACGGACGCCCGGTTGCTGAACCCAAATACCGACTCAAGGCCGGGGAGACAATCGTCCTTATCGCCCCACCCCCTGAAGATCCCGATCCGCGGCCCGAGGACATTCCGCTCGATATCCTGTTTGAAGATGACAACCTGATTGTCATCAACAAGCCGGTCGGCATGGTCGTGCATCCTGCGCCCGGCTCACCCTCGGGTACGCTGGTCAACGCGCTGATCTTTCATTGCGGAGATAGTCTGAAAGGCATCGGCGGGGTCAAGCGGCCCGGCATTGTGCACCGGCTGGACAAGGACACCTCCGGGGTGATGGTGGCAGCCAAGACCGAACAGGCGCACAAGCATTTGAGCGAACAATTCGCCGATCACGGGCGCACGGGGCCGCTGCATCGTGCCTATATTGCCTATGCCTGGGGTTCGACCCAGTCGGGCATGGGTACGGTCGATGCGCCGCTGGGGCGCGATCCGGGCAATCGGTTAAAGCAGGCCGTCATCAAGCATGGACGCGAGGCGATCACCCACTACGCCGTGGAAGCGCGCTTTGGCGCGCCGGGTTGGGATGTCACCCGCATTCAGTGCCAGCTCGAAACCGGGCGCACCCACCAGATCCGTGTGCACATGGCCCATATCGGCCATCCGCTGGTTTCGGATCTGCTCTACGCGCCCGGCTTTGCCACTAAGGTCAACAAGCTGCCAGCCGAAGTTGCGGAGGCAGTGAAGGCGCTGGGACGCCAGGCGCTGCACGCAGCCGAACTGGGGTTCGAGCATCCGACGACGGGCGAGGAAATGCTGTTTGCGGCAGAATTGCCGGAGGACCTGCAGGCGCTCGAGGATGCGTTGTCGCCCTATGACCAAGTCACACGGCGGGGCTGAATGAGCCAGATGGCTGGCGCACCAGTGTGTTGATGAAGGCGAGTTTTTCTATGACCGGCGGGGAGAGGACGAAGGGGTAGGCGTCGGCCTGCCCCACCGCGCGATTGAGATTGTTGATCAGGCTCGCCAAGGGGACCCAGTTGTCGATGATCTTTGCCATGTCCGGCTCGCGATAAGGATCGAGCTGCACCGGCGCCATATCGAGATTCTCGTCCACGATGCGCGGGCGAGCGCGAACGCCGAAAGCCGCGGCCATCTCGACGGTGTCGATGATGTGCAGGGCATGAGCAAATGTTTCGGCAAAGTCTTCCCAGGGATGGGCCGTGGCATAGGCGCTGATGTGGTTCTGAGACCAGCTCTGCGGGGCGCCATTGGCGTAGTAAGCTTCCAATGCCTGACCGTAGTCCTGTCGCTCGTCGCCGAAAAGGCTGCGGAAGGTTTCGAGGGCCGGACCCTTAGCGACCAGCAAATCCCAGAAGTGATGACCGATCTCGTGGCGGAAATGACCCAGCAGGGTGCGGTAGGGCTCGTTCATGCTGGTGCGCCTGTATTCGCGCTCGGCATCGTCGGCTTCGCTCAGGGCGATGGTGATGATGCCATTGTCGTGGCCGGTCATGACCCGATCGCTGCTCTGCGCATCGTCAGCCAGAAAACGGAAAGCAAGGCCGTGCTGGCCGTCCTCTGCACGGGTGCGAAGCGGCAGGTCCAAGCGTATCAGGGAATAGAACAGGCGCTTCTTGGCGCGCTCGATGGTCTGCCAGCGGCGCAGATTGTCCGGGTCGGAAAGATCGGGAATGGTCTCGTTGTGCCGGCATGCGGCGCAATAGATGTCACCGCCTGCTTCAGCGGGGATCAGCCAGTTACAGGCGCCATGGGCAGCGTTGGCACAGAACACGAAGGCATCGTCGGCGATGGCCGGAGAGCTCCAAAGCCCGCCATCTTCGACTAGCGACACCAAGGCGGTCCGCTCCGACAGATAGCCCAACTGATGGCCGCAGCGTTCGCAGACCGCGTTTTCAAAATAGACCGTGTTGCCACAATGTGTGCAGGAAAACAGTTTCATCGGTCGCCCTCGACTTCGCAGCCACAATGCGCCCGGTCACAAGCTTGTTCCATAGCAACTGTATGGAGTGGTGTGCGTTTCACGAGCACAACCGAGGAGGACAAGATGCACACCGTAGATGAAGACAAGATTCGCGACCGCGCCTTTCAGCTCTGGGATAAGGCCGGGCAGCCCGAGGGTCGTGAGCAGGAATTCTGGTATGAAGCCGAGCGTGAGCTGGCCGAGGAAGACGAGGTCGATACCTCCGCCGAGGCTTCGAAACTTGATCTGCCACCCGTCGTGCCCGGCGGTCTGGGATAGACGCGCTCCTCTGGCGCAACCCGTCTGCGCCGGGCATATTGTCCGCACAGGCTGGAGGGCCAGATGAGCATTGAATTTCACTGGAGGTTGAAACCGGCGCCGTTCGGATGGGGCCCGACGCCTGGCTGGAGGCACTCAAGTTGGGCCTTTGGGGCGAGGAACGGCGCGACACTGTCGAGACAAGGCAGTGGCGCTATGGCGCTGTACACCGCCAATAAAGTCTGAACAAACCGAAGAAGCACGCGTTAGACCTCCAAGCCAAATGGAGGACCTAATGAGCTATTTGCGTTTTGCGGCGATGATCGCGACCTCGACAGTGGTGATGTATGGGTTGATGTATCTCAACACCAATCAATTCGACCATGTTTTCTATAGCCAGACGCGGCTCTGGATGGCGCTGTTGATGGGCGCGGTCATGGCCGTGATCATGTTGGGGTTCATGTGGTCGATGTACAAGAAGCGGGCTGTTAATTTCGCGATCATTGCGGGAGCAATCGCGGTGTTTGCCGGCTCGCTGTTCCTCGTGCGCAGCCAATCTCTGGTGGGCGACTTGGACTATATGCGGGCCATGATCCCGCATCACTCGATCGCCGTGCTTACCAGCACCAATGCCAATATCCGCGACGCGCGGGTGCGCGAGTTGGCCGACGAGATCATTGCCGCCCAGGTGCGTGAGATCGACGAGATGAAGTCGCTGATTGCAGATCTGGAGGCCAATCCACCCCCCGCAACCGCCCCCGTGCTGGCACCACGGCCGGCGGATTCTCCCTAGACGCTACCCACGGTTTTAAGCCGGATGCGAGGATGTACCTCGTTCTGGCTCATCACTACGCTTTGCGGACGAAAGCGCTCGATGATCGAGCGGACTTGGGGGCGGATCGAGGGCGAGGTGATTAGCACCGGCAATTCGCCCTGCTGGGCGGCGCGCTCATAGGCAGACTGCACCGCTCCGATGAATTGCTGCAGCTTACTCGGTGCCATGGCCAGATGTTTGTTGTCACCCTCGCCTGCCATGGATTCAGCGAAGTCACGCTCCCATTGCGGCGAGAGGGTGAGCAGGGGCAGGTTGCCGTCATTGCCCAGATTGGCGGCACAGATTTGCCGCGCGAGGCGGGCGCGGACGTGTTCGGTGATGGTGGCAACAGAGCGGCCATTGCCGGCGATTTCGGCCACGGCCTCGAGAATGGTCGAAAGGTCGCGGATGGAAATACGTTCGGACAGCAGTGTCTGAAGCACGCGCTGCAGGCCGGACACGGTAATCTGGCCAGGCACCAGATCCTCGACCAGTTTCTGCTGATCCTTGGGCAGGCCCGAAAGCAGGGACTGCACATTGGCGTAGCTGAGAAGATCCGAGACGTTGGCCTTGAGAATTTCGGTGAGATGGGTGGAAATCACCGTTGAGGGGTCAATGATGGAAAGACCGCGTAATTCGGCCTCGTCGCGCAGGGCCGGTTCGATCCAGGTAGCCGGCAGGCCGAAAGTGGGCTCGGTGGTGTGGTTTCCCGGCAGGTCGATCTGGTTGCCATAGGGGTCCATCACCATAAGCTGGTTTGCATAAACCTCGCCAGCACCGGCCTCGACCTCCTTGATGCGGACTTTGTAATCGTTTGGCTCAAGCTGCATGTTGTCCAGAATGCGCACGGGTGGCATGACGAAGCCCAATTCCAATGCGAGCTGGCGGCGCAGCGCCTTGATCTGTTCGGTGAGCCGGTCATTGCCGTGCTCATCTTCCTTGACGAGGCTCAGAAGGCCATAGCCCAGTTCAAGCTTGAGATCGTCGATCTTGAGACTGTCGGCAATTGGCGGCTCGGAGGGTTGCGGCGGGGGGGCGGACTTGGCGAGTTCTTCGGCCTGCTCCTCAACCTGGCGCACGGCCTTGGACTTGCCGGCACGATAGGCGGCATAGCCCACCCCGCCAGCCAGAGCCAGGAACGGCAGCATGGGCATGCCAGGCAGCAGCGCCAAAGCGGCCATGACGGCAGAGGACATGCCCAGGGCCCGCGGGTAGCCGGTGAACTGTCCCGACAGAGCCTTGTCGGCAGCACCGGTCACACCGGATTTCGACACCAGGATGCCGGCAGCTGTCGAGACGATCAGCGCGGGGATCTGGCTGACCAGGCCATCGCCGATAGTGAGCAGGGTGTAGTTGTTGGCCGCTTCCTCAAAGCCCAGGCCCTGCTGCATGATTCCGATCAGCATGCCGGCGGAAACGTTGATGAAGGTGATGATCAAGCCGGCAATGGCGTCGCCACGCACGAATTTGGACGCGCCATCCATGTTACCGAAAAAGGCGCTTTCGCCTTCCAGGTCTGGAGCTACAAGCAGGGCGAGATGGTCTCGCTCATGATCCACCTCGGTGACCGTCTGGGGCTCTACCGCACCCTGGACGGCCTCGGTGCCGTCACTGCGGGCGAGCTCGCCGAGGCCACCGGTCTGAGCGAGCGCTGGCTGCTCGAGTGGCTCAAGGGGCAGGCGGCTGCCAAGCTTCTGACGTACCAAGCCGGCGATCGCTTCGAGCTGACGCCGGTCGGTTCCGCCGTCCTTTCGGACGAG
>JBGTUK010000055.1:0-12289 GCA_041939225.1 Devosia sp. | reverse complement strand
GCGTGCGGCCTCGCGGATTTTCTGGTCACGCACGTCCTTTGGCGTCCGGGCCAGTTTCAGCCCGAAGCCGACATTGTCATAAACGGTCATGTGGGGGTAGAGCGCGTAGGACTGGAATACCATGGCAATCCCGCGGTCGCGCGGCTCAACCGCGTTGACCACCCGGTCACCGATAACCAGTTCGCCGCCTGTTATATCCTCAAGGCCGGCGATCATGCGCAGCAAGGTGGACTTGCCGCAGCCCGATGGGCCGACGAACACCACGAATTCGCCGTGCTCGATGGACAGGTCGATCCCCTTGATGACCTCGACATTGCCATAGCTCTTCTGGAGCTGTTTCAGTTCAAGCCCGGCCATGGTCGGTCTCCTTCATGAAAGTCATCGCCTGCGTCATCCCTTGACCGCACCGGCCGTCATGCCGGCCACGATCTGCCGGTTGAAGAACAGGAAGACCAGCAGTGGCGGTATGGTGATCAGCAGAATGTTGGTGAACAGCAGGTTGTAGGCCGTGCTGAACTGGCTCTGGAAGTTATAGAGCGTAAGCTGCACGGTCGCATTGGCATTGCCCGGCAAATAGTAAAGCGGGTTGGTGAAGTCGTTGAAGATACCGACGGACTGCACCACGATATTGGTCACCGTTACCGGCCAGAGCAGGGGCAGTACGATGCGAAAGAACACGTCCAGCGGACGGGCGCCGTCAATGATCGCCGCCTCGTCAAGGTCACGGGGGATGGTTGCCACGAATGCCCGGTACAGGATGATCGAGAAGGGCAGGTTGTAGGCCACCTCAATCAGGATCATGCCGTGTAGGGTGCCGAACAGTTTCAGGCCCTGTAGAAGCCAGATAGTGGGCACAACGGCGGGCGGGACCATCAGTCCGGCAAGGATCAGGAACTCGATCAACCCGTTCCAGCGCGTCTTGCGCCTGGCCAGCACGTAGCCGACCATCGCCGCGAAGATCACCAGCAGGGTGACGCTGACAACTGTGATGATGGTAGAATTGATGAAGGCGGTGATCATCATCCAGTTGCGGGTCTTGACCACCTCGGCCACGTTTTCCCAGAGGTGAAAGCCAGTGGGCCAGGAGAAGTCGCGCAACGCCGATTGCTGGCGGTCCTTGAAGGCCATTAGCACGATGAAGATGAACGGGATGACGAAGACCACAAAAGTGGTCGCGATGGCGGCAGCGCCGCCCAATATGGAAGCGCGCCGTGTCATTCGTGGCCCTGCTTGCGATTGAGGATCATGGTCAGCGGCACGACAAGCAGCGCGATGAGGATGAACAACACCACATTGCCGGCCGTAGAGAGGCCGTAAAAGCCGGCCTGATACTGCTTGTAGATCACCGAGGCGATGGTATCGGAGGCAAAGCCTGGCCCGCCCTTGGTCATCGCCCAGATCAGGTCGAACGTGCGCAGACCACCGATAAAGCTCAGGGTGATCACGGTCGAGGTGGCTGGGCGGCAAAGCGGCAGCGTGACGTACCAGAAATTCTGCCAGGGTGTGGCGCCGTCAATGCGCGCTGCCTCGTAATAGTCGCGGGGAATGGCCACCAGCCCGGCGATATAGATGACGGTAGCCAGGCCCACGCCTTTCCAGACGTCGACCAAGGCGACGGAATAGAGGGCCAGGTTGGGATCGGTCAGCCAGCCCGGGCCAGCAACCCCGAACATCGCCAGCGTTTCGTTGATCATGCCTTGGGTGGGATGCATGAGAACCGTGAACGTAATGCCGACGCCGACAGTCGAGACCAGCACCGGGAAGAAGACTACGGAGCGCAGATAGCCCCGCGCGACGATCTGGCTGGTCAGCATCACAGCAAGGAGCAGCCCCAACACGACCTTCAGGCCGGAGGTCACGACGGCATAGATGACTGTGTTGATCAGTCCCTTGATCAGGAATGGTTCGCGAAAGAACTGAGCGAAGTTCTCAAATCCGATGAACTCGGAATCAAACAGGGTCCAGCGCGTCAGGCTAAAATAGAGCGACGCAAAGGTCGGCGCCAGGAACAGCACGGAATAAACGATGGCTGCCGGGGTGAAGAACCAGCCGGGGTAGGGCGAGCGCCGTGTCAGGCGCGGCGCGGGTGGTGCCGGCGAAACCGCAGGGGCAGCGGATACTGAAACGGACATTTGCCCTATCCTCCAGGAAAAATGGCCCGGAGTGCACAGGGTGCACCCCGGGCCGCAAGGTCACAGGAGCTTACCAGCCTTCAAGGCCGAGCTGCTGGGCCTGCTTGCGTACATCCTCGTCATATAGCGCAGCGGCGTCTTCCGCAGAGCGGCTGCCGGTACCGACCTCGACCAGGATCTGTTCGAGAGCGGGGCCCTTCACTGGGGAGAGGAATTCCAGAGCGGGCGCATTCTGACCGCCTTCCTGGAAATAGGGCATCATATCGGAGACTGCAGGCGGAACGTCCTCGGGCAACTCACAACCGGCCACCATGTATGGACCAGTGGCACCGACTGCCTCATTGCGCACCGCGCATCCCTCGGGGCTCGCCACGAAGGCGACGAAATCCTTGGCCAGCTCAGGGCTTGCAGCATTTTTCGGCACATAGAGCGAGTCCGGCATCCAGGTGGTCAGGCCGTTATTTTCAGCGCTGTCGCCGGGCTGGGCGAAGAAGCCAACGTCGTCGAGATGGTCCGGCGTGGTCTCGGCGATTGCCCCGATCGCGAAGGTCAGCATCGGATAGTGTGCACCTTCACCGGTAGCCACCATGCGAACGCCGTCTGCATAGGAGGCGGCGCCAAAATCGGCATTGAAGTAATCAGCTTCAGCCACTTCCTCGAGCTTTTCGAATCCGCGCAGCGCTGCCGGGGTGGTCGCAAACTTGGCTTCGTTTGCTGTGAACTTCTCGGCGAAGTCCGCTTCTTCGGCGAGAACGTTGAAGAAATCGGACAGCACGAAAAGCTGGCTGGTCCAGGTGTCGGCATAGGTCTGGATGACGGGGACCTTGCCGGCTTCCTTGATCGCCTCGTTATTGGCCATGAACTCGTCCCAGGTCTTGGGAACTTCCAGGCCAAGCTCTTCATAGATCGGCTTGTTATACAGAATGCCGCCGCCCATGGCAGGTGCGAACGGGGCGCCATAAACCTCGCCATCAGCGGAAACCACCGACTTGAAGCTGTCCTGGACATTGTCCTGGAACGGCTCGTCGGTCAGCGGCATCAGGTTTTGCGTGGGGTTGATGGCCTGAAACAGCGAACCGGAATTGTACGAAAAGACGTCGGCCATGGCACCGGTTGCAAGGCGGGTCTTGACGATATTGTCGCCTTCACCGCCGCCCGGGCGCACTTCGATATCGATGGTCACATCTGGGTTCTCAGCCGTATAGGCGTCAGCCCAGGCCTCCATGGTCGCAGTGGATTGCGGGCCGTTGTCGACAAGAATGGTCAGATAGCCGCTTTGCTGCGCCTGGACGGCGCTCGCCGTCATCAGCATGCCCAGTGTGCTGGCGCCCAGCAGGGCGAGGGTTTTAGTCTTCATCATGGTCTTCCTCCCAATTGAGATCCGCATTTGCGGACCGGCTAAAAACTGGATTGCGCCTTATGGCGTGTTCACATTGGCCTTTGGCTTGTGGCGTACTTCGCGCTTTGGAGCGGTGTAGCTGAAGGTAATCTGGTGGGTCCCGGCGCTCAGCAGCACGTCTTCGCCCGACCCGATCGACTGGCCGTCTAGCGCGGCATCGCGATATTTGGCATCCAGACGAAGTACGCCCTTGCTGCCCTGTGGCACCTCGATCTCGTAGCGCACGGCATCACCGTCGACTGACCATTCAGCGCGAATGGCACCGGCGGGGCTGTCATGATGCGCCTTGACCGGCGATAGCTCGGGCAGGATGACCGGCTCGAAGACGATGGTCTTGAAACCCGGATCGGTGGCATCCGGCCGGAACCCGGCAACACCCTCGAGCAGCCACTGGCACACAGCGCCATAGGCATAGTGATTGTACGAGTTCATCTGCGGGTTGTAGATGGTTCCATCGGGCTGGATGGCGTCCCAACGTTCCCAGATTGTCGTCGCACCCATTTTGACCTGATAGAGCCAACCGGGGACTTCCTCCTGCAGGAACACCTCACTGGCCAGGCTCCATTCGCCGATCTTGATCAGCGCCGGCAGCAGGGCAGGGGTGCCGATGAAGCCGGTTCCGATGCGGCGCTCCGCGCGCTCGATCGTGTTCCTGAAATAAGCCTTGGCGGCCTCGAACTTGTCGACCGGGATAAGGTCGTGAACGATCGCCAGCGCGTAGGATGTCTGGTCGTCATAGGCCAGGCGGCCTGACGGAGTGATGAACTCATTGGCAAAAGCCGCCTTCACCTGGTCCGCCCTTTCGGCCATGCGATCAGCTACATCACTCTTGCCCACGATCCGGGCGATCTCGCTCACGGCCTTGGACGCGATATGGAGGTACACAGTGGCGGCCGCATCGTCGCCCATGGTCGGAAGCGGCTTTGCACTGGGGCCCTTCGGCTGCAGCCAATCACCAAAGGAGAAGCCGCGAGCGCCCCATTCGCGCGGCGGCGACACGATTGGTCCGTCGCTGATCGACCAGACAAAGTCGACCCACTTGACCATGGAGGGCAGTACTTCCTCGAGGAAAGCGGTATCACCATAGTGCAGGTAAAGCTGCCAGGGCACCATCCAGATGGCGTCGCCCCAGCCGGTCGAGCCATAAAAGCCCGGATAATGGGTGGGATCGAGCCGGGTGGGGTCGGGGCAGACATGAGGTACCGCACCGTCTTCGCGTTGATCGACCATGAGGTCGCGCACCCACTTGTGAAAGAACCCCTGTACCTCGCCGAGATAAGCCGCGGTGCCGGCGAATACCTGTGCATCGCCAGTCCAGCCCAGGCGTTCGTCACGCTGCGGACAATCGGTCGGCACTTCAATGAAGTTGGCCCGTTGTGACCAGAGCGTGTTGAGGAACAGCCGGTTGACCAGCTTGTTGCCGGAGGTGAAGCTCGACTTGACTTCAGTGACCGAACTGACCGGCACGGAGACGATGTCCAGTAGCTTCGCATCACCCTCGATGGTGACGCGGGCATAGCGGTAGCCCTGGAAGGTAAAGTAGGGGCGATAATGTTCCTCGCCCGCGCCCGCAAGCACATATTCGATCCTGGCATCGGCTGTGCGGTAATTGCCGTTATAGAAATCGCCATCTTGGTCGAGCACTTCGGCATGCTCGATCGTGATTTTCGCGCCGGCAGCGCCCTTGACCGTGATGGCGACATTGCCGCCGGCATTCTGGGCGAAGTCATAGACCGTGCGCCCCTCGGCATCGGTCCAGCTTTTGGCCACAGTCAGGGGCTCGAGCTCGCGCACGGGCGTGGTTTCATGGGGCACAAGCACCGCGCTGTCGAAGTTCAGAGCTTCGGTTCCGGCCGAAACCTTTGGGGTAATCCGTGCGTCAAATACCTCGCCGAAATAGATGCCAGACTTGCGAACGGGCAATTCGCCGCTTTCCCAGCCGGCATCGGTTACAAGCAGAGGCTCGGCCGCTCCGGGAGCAGCGTGTAGTTCTGCAATGGCTGCGATCTTGTCGCCCCAAGTATTGAAGATGGGATGCTTGCCCCACATCATCTGCGAGCGCAGCCAGCCATCGGCCAGCCAGATTTCAATCCGGTTCTCGCCAGGTACCAGCAGGTCGCCGACATCATAGGTCTGATAGCTCAGCCGCGCATCATAGCTGGTCCAGCCCGGGGTCAGCAGATCATTGCCGACGCGCTTGCCATTGATGAAGGCGCGATAAAGGCCCAGCGCACTGATGGTCAGCACTTCCGATCCGCCAACACGGTCCAGTGTGAAGGCTTTGGCGACAAAGCTGGCTGGCGTGCCCACACCTGCGTCGGCGAGCGGATGGATCATCCGCGCGGTCCAGTTGTACAGGGCTTTGGCCGCACCCTGGGTGTGAACTGCTGCTGCGTCGGTCACGCTGGCCTCCTCGCCGATAAAGTCGCCTGTAGCGATCTTGTAGAATGTTCTACGTGTATCGTTCTACGTTTTTCATCATTTGGCAAGAGGCTTTCTCGCGTGTGGATCAGCGCGTATAAGAGGCGTCGGTCCGGTACAAAATCGGTTGAAATAACAGGGTCTTGGGAGAGCCGGATGGCGCAGACGGGGGAGGGGCGGCGAAACGGGCGGGTGACAATCCGGGAAGTCGCGGAGGATGCCGGGGTCTCAGTTGCGGCCGTGTCAAAGGTTCTGCGCGATGCCTATGGTGTTTCCGACGCGCTCCGCGCCAAGGTGCGGGCCTCCATGGACAAGCTGGGCTATCGCCCCCTGGCCTCGGCGCGGGGCATGCGTGGGCAGACCTACACGCTGGGTCTGGTGCTGCCCGATCTGCGCAACCCTTTCTTCGCCGACATCATGACCGGCGTGAACAACGCGCTGGAGCGGACCCAATACCAGGTGATGATGGGGATTAGCGCATCTACGGCAAAGCTGGAAACCGGCGTCGTTGATTCCATGATCGACCGTCAGATGGATGGCATCATTCTGATCGGCTCCACTGAAACCCGAGAGAGCCTCAATTCCATTGCTGCCAAGAAACCGTTGGTCACCGTCGGCCACCACGATCCGTCGGCCGCCGCCTTCGATACGGTCAACAACAATGACCAGCAGGGAGCATTGCTGGTTGTCCGCCATCTAGTCGCAGCCGGCTACCGTGAGATCGCTATGCTGAGCTTGCAAGGTGAGCCCTCCTCCATACTCTCGGAGCGTGAGATGGGCTATCGCCGAGGTATGATTGAGGCAGGCCTCGGCGGCGCGATAAGCATCGTGCACTCGCCGCAAGTCATGCGGGATGTTCAGTTCGCCGCCCGCCGGCTGCTGCAGGGTTCAAAGCGCCCAGATGCCATCTTCTGCTGGACCGACTTCATTGCGCTCGAAGTGATCAGCGTGGCAACCGAACTGGGCCTGCGTGTGCCACAGGACGTGGGCATCGTGGGGTATGACAACACCATGTACTGCGACTTCGCTCAGAACAGCCTGACCAGCATCGATCAATCCGGCGAATTGCTGGGCCTGCAGGCGACACGGCTGGTCATCGAACGCATCAATGGCCGGACAGAGGTCGAGCACTTCGTGGTACCGCCGCGCCTTGTGGCTCGACGCAGCACCAGTCGCAAGGAAGGCTGAATTCGCGCGAGCCGAGAATCGCAGGTGATACGTCAATGAAAACCCCGGCGTCCGAAAGACGCCGGGGTTGATTGGTCGGAGTAGCAAGATTCGAACTTGCGACCCCCTGCTCCCGAAGCAGGTGCGCTACCAGGCTGCGCTATACTCCGTCAGACTCGCGGCATGTCGGGAAGGCATGGGCCGAGTGGCTCGACCCTGCCGCGATGTGGCGGCTTTATAGCTGTGGTCTTTTCCGTGTTCAAGCGCTTGTCACAACCTTTTACACGTGGTGCAGAGCGTGTTGCACGGCGCGCCCGAACCGTGTAGGAACCGGCACCAAGTTGGGGCGTCGCCAAGTGGTAAGGCACCGGTTTTTGGTACCGGCATTCCCAGGTTCGAATCCTGGCGCCCCAGCCAAACAGTCGCGCGTAATTTGGCGACATGCTGGTACCCCAGAGTAAGGTTAGATACTTCCGCAGGTTAGGGGGCCATTGTTACGCTGTCCGTCTCTCTCTGTTTCAAAAACTGAGCCTCACGGCGCGATCGCTGGCCTGGTTTCTCCACTTGCGAATTTCCCGACATGCTTCCGGGTCGACTTAGACGTACGAACCGCCTTGAAGAACGTCGATGCGGTGGAGAATGAGTGGTGTTGGTACCAAAACGCGGCTTGCGTCAGCCACTCTCTGTTCTGAGCTCAGTCCAGTAGCTTCAGACGCTGGAGGTCCCATTCGAGTGGCAGCGGCCGCGCTGCTTTCAATCGTTCGGGTGTAAGCGTTGCGGGCTGCGTTCCTGCCAGGATCATGTCAACGATATCTGGAGCAAGGAAGGCGAGCGATAGAGTGCGGCTAACGTGAGAAACTTGTTGGTTGTCGCGCTTGGCAATAGCCGCAATTGTTTTCGCTCGCCCTTGAGAAAGATCCGCGAACCAACGATGGCCGTCGCTTATCAGCTGGACGAGCTGTCCATCCGGCGATCTTGTCTTGCTGGTCACTTCACCGACTATGAGCTGCACCTGTTTGCCGCAGCGAAGCGCCTTTGCAGGGACAGTGATGCGTGTCATCTGATTTTCTGTCTGGGCGATGTCGACGCCGAGTGCCGCCGCAAGTGCCGCCCGATCGAGTGAGATGACTATCGTATCGGTGCCAATGTCGACACGTCGAAGGAGCGGCTGCATGTCCAAGGATAGGCAGTCGCCATCCGGGCATCGCACTGATTTTGCAAGCTGATCAGCCGCGGCGACGATCATAGAGAAGTTGGTGATCTCGATTTCACCGATCAACGCCGCCAGCCATTTATGATCATTGAGGCGCTCGGCAATGCTCCCATTGATCAGTTGCTCCAAGTCGGGTGCTGGCAGGCGGATACCCTTGCCGCCGGAGCTGCCGCGAACAAGGGGCGCAGAGGTGTAGTAGCGATAGTGTCGCCCTGCCTTTTTCGAGTAGGTGGGTGTCATGCGGATGCCGTCGGCGTCGTAGATCATCCCGGCCAAAGGTGCCGATGTTGCTCTGGAGCCTGATCCACGAGGCCGCTGGCTTTGGTCTTTCAGGCGCCTTTGAACCTCGTTCCAGAGGCGTTCCGGAACAATCGCCTGGTGCTCGCCCTGATAGATTTCGCCTCGGTGCTCTATCTGGCCGAGGTACATGCGATTGCGCAGAATTTGATAGAGCGCGCCTCTGCTCAGACTGGCGCCGCCCATTACCTTGCCAGTCTGGTAAGCGACGATGCTTAGACACTATGCCATCAGCGTCGAGGGAGTCTTTCAATTGCGCAATTGAGCCGACTTCGACGTAGCGCCGAAAGATCAGTCTCACGGTGTCGGCTTCCACGCAGTTGATGATAAGCTTGCCCTGTATCCCGTCGTAACCCAGCGGCGGCAGGCCGCCCATCCACATGCCCCGCCTTTTGGACAATGCAATCTTGTCGCGGATACGCTCTCCTGCGACCTCGCGCTCAAACTGGGCAAATGACAGTAGAACGTTGAGGGTCAGCCGCCCCATGGAGGTCGATGTGTTGAAGGCCTGGGTCACAGAGACGAACGACGCGCCGTGTGCATCAAACAGTTCGGTGAGTTTGGCGAAATCGGCGAGTGACCTGGTTAGGCGGTCAACTTTGTAGACCACGACAATGTCGACGAGGCCATCACGGACATCTTGGAGGAGCCGTTGGAGGGCAGGGCGCTCCATCGATCCACCAGACAGTCCTCCATCATCGTAGGCCTCCGGGACCAGTCTCCAGCCCTCGTGCACCTGGCTGGCGATGAATGCTTCGCATGCGTCGCGCTGGGCGTGGAGCGAGTTGAAGCTCTGTTCCAAGCCCTCTTCGCTCGACTTTCGCATATAGACGGCGCACCGCAACTTGGGCCGGGGCACCGCAGATAAGGGCGATCTATCGAGTGCCACGCGGCTTTTCCTCCTTCAGGCCAAAGAAGGCGGGGCCTGACCATCGTGTGCCGGTGACTGCCCTGGCAATGGCGCTGAGGGATTTGTATGTCGAACCGCGATATTGGTATCCGCCTTTCTCATCGGCAATCACTTCGATGGTTCTGCCTTGCCATTCCCGAATGAAGAGCGTGCCAGACTTGATGGTACGATCCACCCGAGCTGGCCCTGCCCGCATCGGCGTATCGATTCGGCGAAGCTTGCTGCGGCTGAGGATAGAAAGTCCTCCGAAAGCCTCCTCCTGGATGCGGTATGCAATGGCTTGGACCATCAGCTCCCGGCTCATATGCTTTGGTGCCATAGCGCCGTAGTAACGGCGCCATTGGTCTTTCAGAGCAGGAATGTCGAGATCGGCGAGGGCGCCGATCTCCAGTTGCACACGAGCGTTTGACACGGCCCGGCTCTACGCAACGATCCTGTAGCGTCGTATCCCTCCTATGGTCTCGCTTGTGAGGTTTAAGCGGCATCTCTTCCGCACTGTGCCGGACAGAAATCCGCGAACTGAATGGTTTTGCCAGCCGCTCGCCGCCATCATGTCTGAAACCGAAGCGCCCTCTTTCCTTCGCAAAAGCTCAACCACAGCGGCTCCTTTCGTCCCAGGCCGAAGCTCAGCGCCAGCGGCTGTGCTAGCGTTAGTTGCGGCAGCATTTTCAGCTGGCAGGTGAGGGGTGTTCCCTTTCTTGCGCCGTCTTTGTGCGAAGGGGAGACCGGGCAGGCCAAGTGTCTGCAACGCGGCCCTCGCTGAGACCAGCGTCACGCGGTCCCCGGTGACAGTCCTTGACCACTCCTGGTCGTCCTCGGTTGCCAATTTTTCTTGGACAAGCTTGCGGTAAACCAATGCCTTGAGCGCCCTGGTGGCAACGCCGCCTTTATTGGACACGTCTGGAGGAAGAGGAAAAACAAGACCGCTTGGGCGAGCCGCGGCATTGATCAGGATGCGTGTCTGAGTATCGGAGAGAGGCTGGGTATTCATGGTAGCTCCATCTGTGGGCGTCCGCCTCATGCTGACGCGGCTACCAGGCCGAGCCCAGGGTCTCCGGGCTCATTGGACACCAATGCTTGCTTTGGTGACGAAGTCCAGTCGAACCAGTGAGTGGGCCTTATCGCTACTCGTTGAGAGCTCCGCAAGGGCGGATAGCTGCCCTTCAGCAAAGCGCCCCATTCCCGCCGCTCGACGAGTTGTCTGGGGTTCCCCAGAGCGGACGTCTGGTCTTTGCCGAGCGAGGAGAACTCTACCGTCGGAGACAGACTGGTGGCCTTGGGGCGGGGCGACAACCCGATGGCAGCCGGACATCAAACCAGAGGGTAGGGTAACACTCAGTCTGCATCAGGGCGGCATCACTGGGCAAACTGCCTGACAGACTGATGCATTGATCTGGGCGTGTCGCCGGTGACAATGGCTCCCAGCAGCAGCGCGGAAAACCCGGCTTCTCGCAAGCGCTTAGCGTCGTGCGGAGACAATGCAAGTTGGCTCGGAACGATTACCGGCACGTCGACGGTGGCGACCACCGTCGCATAGCGCTCGAGGTCCGCATCCGTCATGGTGGTGCGGTAGCGCTCAAACGGCATGATCGAGGCTTCGACGATGCAGCCGGGCATGGCGCCGATGCGTGTGACATCTTCTGGTGTGCTGGTCGCGGACAGGGCCGGCATGGGCCGCAGGGGCGATTGCAGCAGGTGGGGCTGCATGTGGTCGACATAGACATTGAAGCCTTCGAAGCCGAGTTCGGCCAGAGCGGTCATCTCCTCGGCGCTGGGCACCGTCTCTTGTCCCGCCATCACCAGGAGCGGACAGCCGAGCTTGGCCAGCTCTTCGAAGAATGGACGCTCCTCGGAGAAGCTGCCGAATGTGGTGCCGGTGGCGCGGTGATAGGCGTTGAGATGGGTCTTGATCGCCATGGCGCCGGCATCGAGTGCCGCCTTGGCCAGATCGAGATCGTGGCGGGCCAGAGAGACGATGATCGGGTATTCACCGTTGGTGAGAGCGCGATAGAAGGGAGTTTCTTGATACATCAGCGGATCCGCATGCCGGTTTCGTCGAAAACGTGCAGCTTGGAGAGATCCGGGCGCACATGAATGGTCTCGCCGGTCGCAGCGGTGAGGCGCTCGCGGAACACGGCGGTGATGCTGTGCTCGCCAAGTTTCAGGGTCACCTGGGTTTCCGACCCCATCGGCTCGACCAGGACCACTTGAACCGGCAGGCCATTTTCGGCCAGAACCAGATGTTCAGGGCGGATGCCGTAGCTGGCCTTGCCCGAGGCGGTGACACCCTTGGGCAATGGCAGGGTGACGCCATCGGCAACGAACCCTTCCGGGGTGATGGTGCCCTCAAGCACGTTCATTTCGGGCGAGCCGATAAAGGTCGCGACGAACAGATTGGCCGGGTGGTCATAGAGTTCGAGCGGGGCGCCGATCTGTTCGACCTTGCCGCCATTCATCACCACGATGCGGTCGGCCATGGTCATGGCTTCAACCTGATCATGGGTGACATAGACGGTGGTGACGCCCAGGCGTTGATGCAATCCCTTGATCTCGCCACGCATGACGACGCGCAGTTTGGCGTCGAGATTGGACAATGGTTCGTCGAACAGGAATACCTGCGGATTGCGCACGATGGCGCGACCCATAGCAACGCGCTGGCGCTGGCCGCCGGATAGCTGGCGCGGATAGCGATCGAGCAGATGGGTCAGGCCAAGAATGCCGGCAGCCCATTGCACGCGCTCGGCGATCTC
>JBGTUK010000054.1:0-12541 GCA_041939225.1 Devosia sp. | reverse complement strand
CCATGCTGGACAAGCGGATGATCTATTCATGCGCCTATTGGGCGACGGCCGACACGCTGGACGCGGCACAGGAAGCCAAGCTCGATCTGATCTGCCGTAAGCTAGGGCTGGAGCCGGGCATGGCTGTGCTCGATATCGGCTCGGGCTGGGGTGGGTTCCTCCATTACGCCGCCGAGCGCTATGGCATTTCCGGGCTCGGCGTCACCGTGAGCCAGGAACAGGCCGACTATGCTAATGCTCACGGCCAAGGCCTGCCGGTGGAAACCCGGCTGATGGACTATATGGCGCTTGAGGGTCAGTTCGACCGCATCGTCTCGATCGGCATGTTCGAACATGTCGGCTACAAGAATTACCGCGCCTATTTTGAGAAGGCACGGTCACTGCTCAAGCCAGATGGCCTGTTCCTGCTGCACACCATCGGTGGCAATATTTCGACAACCCATGGCGACCCATGGGCAGAAAAATACATCTTTCCCAATGGCATGCTGCCCTCGATCGCCCAGATCGGGGCAGCCGTGGAAGACCTGTTCGTGATGGAGGACTGGCACAATTTCGGTGCCGACTATGATCGCACGCTGCTGGCCTGGCGCGCGCGGTTCGATGCGGCCTGGCCTGAGCTCGCGCAGCGCTATGATGAGCGTTTCAGGCGCATGTGGCGCTATTACCTCTCGGTGTTTGCCGCCCTGTTCCGCGCCCGGCAGATCAATCTCTGGCAGATCGTGCTGTCGCCGGAAGGCGTTTCGGGGGGTTATCGCCGGGTGAGCTGAGCCTACGGCGCAGATTCACGTGAAACACTTATCCACAGGCTTTACGTACAGACCTCAGAATATCGACTGCCTCAGCGGCAGTTTGATCGGAGCGGGAAAGCCAGCTTTCAGATCATCCCAGAAACGGTCGCGCAGGACCTCGGGAAAGACATGGCCCCGGGGCAGGGCCTCCCGCGCGAACCAGCCCGCTTCACTGATGGATTCGGCGGCGGCGGGATTGGCCGAAACATCGATCTCGCCCGAGACATAGTCGGCGAGAAACCAGAACTTGACGATGCGGCCCCAAACATCGATCAGCTCGTCAATATAGGCCATGGCACGTGGCTCTACCCGAATACCGGCCTCCTCAAAAGCCTCGCGCACCGCGGCTTCGTAGAGCTCTTCGGTGCCCTCGGCGCCGCCACCGGGACCAGCCCAGAAATCATGTGCCCCGGGCCGGAAATGGCGCACCAGCAGGATGCGATCGTCGCGCAGCGCCAGTACGCCGGCGGAAATACGGTGTTTCATCGGGTCCTCGCGCGGTCAGCCGGCCCCAAAGCTCAGCCGATAACTCAACGCTTCGGCGATATGGGGCCGGGCGACCTTATCGGAGCCCGCCAGATCGGCAAGCGTGCGCGCCACCTTGAGCACGCGATGATAGGCGCGGGCGGAAAGGTTGAACCGCTCGGCAGCCTGGAGCAGCAGGGATTGGCTTTCGCGATCAGGCTCGACCAGTTTTTCGATGAGAGAAGCAGGGGCTGCGGCATTGGTCAGGATCCGGGCATGTCCCGCATCGGCAAAGCGCTGGTATTGCCGCTCACGTGCGGCGGCCACGCGTTTGGCGACATCAGCCGAGCTCTCCGCAGCGCCCCCCGCTCCGATCATGTCAACAGCGCTCACCGCCGGTACATCGATCCGGATATCGATGCGGTCGAGGAAAGGACCGGACACCCGTGCCTGATAGTCCCCCGCACAAACCGCGCCGCGCTTGCAGCTATGGCCCGGCGTGCCGGCCATGCCGCATTTGCAGGGGTTCATCGCTGCTATCAATTGGAAGCGGCTTGGATAGGACACCCGCGCATTGGCCCGGGCAATCACCGTCTCGCCGCTTTCGAGCGGCTGGCGCAGGCTGTCGAGCACATTGGGCGCAAATTCGGGCAGTTCATCGAGAAACAGCACACCATTATGAGCCAGGCTCGCTTCGCCCGGCCGCACCTTCAACCCCCCGCCCACCAAAGCAGCCATGGAGGCGGAGTGGTGCGGCGCGCGAAATGGCCGCCGGTCCGACAGGGCGCCATCGGCCAGTTCTCCGGCGATGGACTGGATCATCGAGATATCGAGCAGTTCGCGGGCGGAAAGAGGCGGCAGGATTGAAGGCAGGCGCGCGGCCAGCATGGATTTTCCTGCGCCGGGTGGCCCCACCATGAGCATGTTGTGCCCGCCGGCCGCGGCGACTTCGAGGGCGCGCCGCGCCACCGCCTGGCCACGCACATCGACAAGATCGGGCAAATCGCCGGGCGCGACCAATTGCCGGACGGGTTGAGGGCGGGCCTGCAATTGATGACCGGTGAGATGATTGACCAGGGCGATCAGGCTATCGGCGGCGATGATATCGACATCTTCACCTGCCCAGGCGGCTTCCGAGCCGGAGACCTGTGGACATATAATGCCCATGCCCTTGGCGCTGGCCGCCATCGCGGCCGGAAGTACGCCCCCGACATGAGCGAGCCGCCCGTCCAGCCCCAGCTCGCCCAGCGCCAGGTAGCCCTCCAGCGCGTCCTGCGGAATTGCGCCCAACGCACCCATCAGCGCCAGGGCAATAGGCAGGTCGTAATGGCTGCCTTCCTTGGGCAGATCGGCGGGCGCCAGATTGATGGTGATGCGCTTGGGTGGCAGGCCGAGCCCGGACGCTATGAGGGCCGCACGGACCCGTTCGCCGCTTTCGCGCACCGCCTTGTCGGGCAGGCCGACCAGCACCAGCGCGGCAAGGCCGGGCGCAATATGGGCCTGCACATCGACCGGCACGGCCTCTATGCCCTGAAACGCCACAGTCGTTACGCGGGTCACCATCGGCTCTTGCCCCCAATTGCCGGACCCGACGCTAGCAGATCGTTAACCAATCAGCAAGAACGAAGAGCGAACGGAAGATGGCTTGTTAACCATGCCCGCTGCCACAATAGTTACCCTAAAACTCCATTAACCGGCCCATGTTGAATCAAGGTGGAATTGTCTTCCTGCGTTTGGGTGTTTTCCAGAATGGTCCTGTCCCTGTCCCGCTCTGCCTCCGCCGCGTTGCGCGGCGCCGTGATGAGCATTGCCGTGGTGGCGCTGGCCGCCTGCGGCAGCATGGGTGGTCTTTATAGCGCCATTCCCGGGGACAACCGGCCGCATTCGGGGGTCGATCGAGCCCGTTCCATGCCGATCCAGGGGATTGATGTGGCGCGTTATCAGGAAAATGTGGACTTTGCCCGGGCGCGATCGGCAGGCACGCATTTCGTGTTCATGAAGGCCACCGAGGGCAAGGACTATATTGACCCCAATTTCCGCGTGAACTGGCAGCGGGCGCGCGATGCGGGCATGCCGCGCGGCGCCTATCACTTCATGACCTGGTGCTCGCTGGCCTCCGAACAGGCGGCCTGGTTCACCCAAAACGTGCCGTTCGATCCCAGCGCGCTGCCACCGGTGCTGGACCTGGAGTGGAACAATCACTCAAGCTGCAAGGTCAAGCCGAACAAGGCCGATGCGCTGGAAAAGATCCGGCTGATGCTCGACGTCATGGAGCGTCACACCGGCAAGCTGCCGATCATCTACACCGACATGAATTTCCATCGCGACATTCTGGCGGGCGAATATTTCCCAAATGCCTTCTGGCTGCGTTCGACTGCCGCAGAGCCGCATGAGCGCTACGAGAACCGCCCCTGGACGTTCTGGCAATACACCCAGACCGGGGTGGTGCCTGGCGTGCGTGGCGAGGTCGACCGCAATGTATTCTACGGCTCGACCGAGGAGTGGCTGATGTTCCTGCACACCGGCTGCGATCCGCGCGCCATCACCGCGCTGCAAAGAACCGGACGTTGCCTGCCGGCCAAGTAAAGCCGATAGGCGCTACCCAAGCGCGCGCTCGCCGCATAAGCTTGCGTAGCGAGTTGGGCATGGAAGGCAGGGCCGATGGACTTTCTCAACGATTTGGGGCTGGACGGTCTCAGCATCACGCTGATCGGCCTGGGCATATTGCTGGTACTGGTACTGTTTGCCGGTGCCAAGACCGTGCCGCAGGGCTATAATTTCACCATTGAGCGGTTCGGCAAATATACCCGAACACTCAAGGCCGGCCTCAATCTGATCGTGCCGTTCATCGATGTGGTCGGCAAGAAGATCAACGTTATGGAGCAGGTGCTGGACGTTCCCCATCAGGAAGTCATCACCCGCGATAATGCGACGGTGACCGCCAATGGCGTCACCTTCTACCAGATCCTGGATGCCGCTTCCGCGGCCTATGAGGTGACCAATCTCGAGCACGCCATTCTGAACCTCACCATGACCAATATCCGCTCGGTCATGGGGTCGATGGACCTCGATTCCCTGTTGTCCAATCGTGACGAGATCAATGATCGGGTGTTGCGGGTGGTCGATGCGGCCGTTTCGCCCTGGGGGGTCAAGATTACCCGTATCGAAATCAAGGATATCGATCCGCCCAGCGATCTGGTGGACTCGATGGGCCGGCAGATGAAGGCGGAGCGTGAGAAGCGCGCCGCAATTCTGGAGGCTGAAGGACGGCGGCAGGCGGCAATTCTCAAGGCCGAGGGCGAAAAACAAGCCCAAGTGCTGGAGGCCGAGGGCCGCCGCGAAGCGGCTTTCCGCGATGCTGAGGCCCGAGAGCGCGCCGCCGAGGCCGAAGCCAAGGCCACCCAACTGGTGTCCGAGGCCATTGCTGCGGGCAATGTACAGGCGATCAATTATTTCGTCGCCAATAACTACATCAAGGCGCTGGAAAAAGTGGCCACGTCGCCCAATCAGAAGCTACTGATGCTGCCGGTCGAGGCATCGAGCGTCATCGGGGCGATTGGCGGCATTGCCGAAATCGCCAAGGAAACCTTTGGCGCCGAGAAACCGGTACAGCCGCGCTCAAGCAGTCGCCCGCCCTCCAGCGCACCCTCCGCTGCGCCGTCGACCGCGCAGGACTGACAGGAGCGCGCCATGGAGATCATCAATTTCCTGGTCGAAAACGGCCCCTGGAGCTGGATCGTGGCGGGGCTGGTGCTGTTGGCGCTCGAGCTGGTGTTGCCCGGCGGCTTTCTGCTCTGGATGGGCATTGCCGGCATTCTGACCGGCATCATCACCCTGTTCCAGCCGCTGGCCTGGCCCCTGCAATGGCTGATTTTCGGCGTGCTTTCACTGGTCTCCGTCTATATCTGGGTGCGGCTGACCAAGGGGCGTGCAGCCCAGACCGACCGTCCTTTGCTCAACCAGCGCACCGAGCATTTCATGGGCCGTGAAGTGGTGCTCGACCAACCCATAGTCGACGGCTTCGGACGCCTGACCATGGGCGACACCAAGTGGCGGGTCAGTGGTCCCGATCTGCCGGCCGGGCAGCGCGTTCGCATCATTGACGCCGAGGGTGCCGTATTGCGTGTCGAGCCGGTCTAGGCACTATCCCGCAAGGTTTCATTAACCACAAAATGCAAAGATCAGGACCCGGCCCCATGGGCCCCTACCGGCTTGCCCATGCCTGCCGGCTTGATCTGCGGAGCGGGACTTGGCCCGGCACGAGCTGACAGTGTTGCGAGTATTGCTGGTCAGCACGGCGCTGGCCGGCTCGGCGCTGGCGGACCCGTTAATCATCAACGAGACAAGCCTGCGCGAAGATCGCCTGACCCCCGGCCTCTATCCGGCAGCGCCAGTGCCCGAGGAATTCGCCGTACCGAACGAGCCGGGACATCCACCGTTTGAGATCGACTGGTCGATCGGCCTCAAGGGCAGCTACAGCAATGGCACCAGCGGCGAGCGCTTCATTACCACGCTTAATCCGGCAGTTTCGGCTATCCATCAGGGGGTGCGCACCGATCTTGAGCTGGAGGGCGCTGCCGAACTGGTCCGAGATACCGACGGCACGCTGGGCGCTACCGCGCTCGATCTCGACGTTTCTAACACTACCCGCCTTGATCGCGACACCACGGCGAGCGGCGGCGCCAGCCTGAGCTTGTCGCGCGATCTGCCGTCCGAGCCAGGGCTCGATCCGGTCATCATCGAACCGCCCCTCAGCGTCACCGGCAGCATCAATGGCGGGATTGACCGGCAGTTTGGCAGATTCAATCTTGGGCTCGATGGCGCCATCGTTCGCACCGCTTATGGGCCCACTAGGCGCAGCGACACCGGCGTCACAGACAATTCAAGCCAGAATGTATGGGAGGGCGATGCGAGCTTGCGTCTTGGCCTGCAGGCCACGCCCATAATCGAGGTATTCGCCGAAGCCGGGCTTGGCCGCGACTGGTACGACCAGGCAGGGGCAGGCGGGATCAAGACAGATGCCACCAGCCGTACCCTGCGCGCGGGCCTGGCAGGACAATGGAACGGCCTGGTTTCGGCCAGCGCTTCAGTCGGTGTTGGTCACCACGATTTCGACGATGGCAGTCTGAGCGACATCACCACGCGGCTTTATGACGCCAGTATCACCTATTCGCCCGATCCGACGCTCAACCTGTCCGCTGCACTGACCACCACAGTGGAACCCGCGGGCACGGACAGCACGGGCACGGCAAGGGTCGCCCATACCGCAACGGCAAGCCTCGATTATACGGTCAACTCCTGGTTGCGCCTGCGCGCATCGGCGGACTGGGCGCGATCCTGGCTCGAAGGCAGCGCGGAAACCGAACAGCGCCACGGCGCCGGCGTGGGTGCCGACTACAAGGTCAATGCCCACACCGCCGTTTCCGCCGATTACGGCTATGCGTATCGCGAAAACAGTGCCAGCGGGGTGCGTGAGAGCCACACCGTCAGTCTTGGCGTGACGGTGCGACGCTGACCGAAAAAAGCTAGAGCTGGTCTTCCAGATCGAGCTTGCGCAATTCCTCGACAAAGCCGGGGCGAATGTCGGGACGGTCTAGGGCGAAGACGACATTGGCAGTCAAAAAGCCCAGCTTGGAGCCGCAATCATAGACCTTGCCCTCGTACTTCACCCCGGTGAAGCGCTGCTGGTCCATCAAGGTCTGCATGGCGTCGGTCAACTGGATTTCTCCACCGGCGCCACGGGTCTGCTCGGCCAGCAGGGCAAAGATTTCGGGCTGCAGGATGTAGCGGCCGGAGATGAACAGGTTTGAGGGGGCCTCGTCGCGCTTGGGTTTTTCCACCATGCCATTGATGACAAAACCCTGGTCCGGACCATCGCCGCGCACCACCACGCCATAGGAAGAAACATCCTCCCAGGCACATTCTTCCACCCCGATAATGTTGCCGGCTCGCTCCTCGTAAGCGTCCATCATCTGTTTGAGCACGCCCGGCTTGGCCTGGAAGATCATGTCGGGCAATAGCAGGGCAAAGGGTTGATCGCCCACGATGTCGCGGGCGCACCAGACGGCGTGGCCCAGACCCAGGGGCTCCTGTTGACGGGTGAAGCTGGTGCGGCCCGCCGAGGGCAGATCCTGCTGCAATTCTTCAAGCGCCGCTGACTTGCCGCGCGCCTCAAGCGTTGCTTCAAGTTCGAACTGCTTGTCGAAATGGTCCTCGATGACGCCCTTGTTGCGGCCCGTGACAAAAACAAAGTGCTCGATGCCGGCCTCGCGGGCCTCGTCCACCGCATACTGGATCAGCGGCCGGTCCACGACCGTCAGCATTTCCTTGGGCATGGCCTTGGTCGCGGGCAGGAAGCGGGTTCCCAGCCCGGCAACGGGAAACACGGCTGTACGAACACGTTTAGACACGCGAAGCTCTCCTGAGTGGCTTAGAGGTTAGTCAGCGTAAAGCTAAATCAACATCTGCCACATAATGTTGCAACCAAATAGCGTTGTGATGCCGGGAGTTAGCGATAAATGACTGTATTGGTTACTGGGGGCGCCGGTTATATCGGAAGCCATATGGTGCTCAATCTGGCCGATGCGGGCGAAAAGGTCGTGGTGCTGGACAATCTGGTTACCGGCTTCGACTGGGCAATCGATGGGCGGGCAATTTTTGAAACCGGCCATGCCGGGGACACCGAACATGTGCTTGGACTGATCGAGAAGCACGACATCACCGAGATCATCCATTTCGCAGGTTCAATCGTGGTGCCCGAATCGGTCGCCAATCCGCTGAAATACTACGAAAACAACACAGCCACCTCGCGCAACCTGATCGAGGCGGCCGTCAAGGGTGGGGTGAAGCACTTCATCTTCTCGTCCACCGCCGCCGTTTACGGCATGACCGGACTGGACCCGGTGGTGGAGGAAACTCCGCTTCATCCAATGTCGCCCTATGGCCGGTCCAAGCTGATGACCGAGTGGATGCTGGCCGATGTGGCTGCAGCCCATGACATCACCTATGGCGTCTTGCGCTATTTCAACGTTGCCGGCGCCGACCCGCAGAAGCGCTCAGGCCAGTCCACGCCGCAGGCTACTCATCTGATCAAGGTCGCCTGTCAGGCGGCACTCGGCCAGCGCGAGAAGATGGATATTTTCGGCACCGATTATGAAACACCAGATGGCACCTGCGTGCGCGACTATATCCACGTCACCGATCTGATCGCCGCGCACGCGCTGCTGCTCAAGCATCTGCGCGGCGGGGGCGAGAGCACCACCCTCAATTGCGCCTATGGCAGGGGCTATTCGGTGCGCGAAGTCGTGGACACGGTGCGCAAGGTTTCCGGGGTCGATTTCCGCGCCGATGAAGGGCCGCGTCGCGCTGGCGATCCCGCCTCGATCACCGCTACGGGCGGAAAGGTGCGGCAAATGCTGGGCTGGGTGCCGCAGCATGATGACCTAGAAGAAATCGTCGATACTGCCTTCAACTGGGAGCGGCATCTGATGACCCGCAATCGCTAGGAGAGGCGCAAAATGCTTACCCGGCTGGTGGCCCTGATCTGGCTGGCGCTAATGGGACCGGTTCTCGCCCAGCCGGCGGGGAGCTTTGATGCCTTCCTGGCCGATTTTCGTGGCGAGGCGGTTGCAGCCGGCGTAGACAGTGCTTTCTATGATGCCATAACATCGGGCATGACCCCCGATCCGCGGGTGCCCAAGCTGGTTGAGACCCAGCCCGAGTTCACCACTCCGATCTGGGACTATCTCGACACCCGAATTTCGGCTGGCCGCATCGCGCGCGGCAAAACCGCCATGGCGCGTCAGGCTGATCTCTTTGCGGCGGTGGGCCAGGCCTATGGTGTCGACCCCTATGTGCTCGGCGCCATCTGGGGCATGGAGACCGACTATGGCGCCGTGCTCTCCAATGACAGCCTGATCCGGCCCATTGTGCGCTCGCTGGCCACCGTTGCCTGGCAGCGCCGCAGCCGCTTTGTCGAGGACAAGGCCGATTTCATCGCCGCGTTGAAACTGGCAGCGGCCAATGGTGGCACCTCGCCGGTGGGCTCCTGGGCCGGGGCCATCGGGCATTTGCAGGTCAATCCCGCCAATGTGCTGGCGCATGGCACCGATGGGGATGGCGACGGCCGCGTCGACCTGCACAATTCCCTTGCCGATGCCCTGGTCACCAGCGCGGTCTATCTCCGCCGGCTTGGCTATCAGCCCGGGCTCGATTGGGGTTTTGAGGTCGTGGTGCCGGACGATTTCGACTATCTGCTGGCCAGCCGGGAACAGTTGCGGCCCATAGCTTTCTTTGCCGAGCGCGGCATTGTCCGCGTGGCCAATCGACAGTTTGCCGATCCGACCACGCCGGTGTTTCTTTATGTCCCGGCCGGCAAAGACGGACCGAAATTCCTGATGACCGCTAACTACCTGGTGTTCAAGGGTTATAATTTCTCCGACAGCTACGCCATGGCGGTAGCGCATCTGACCGACCGGCTCAAGGGCAGCGGTCCTTTCGTCACCCCCTGGCCGCGCAACACGCAATTTCCCAATCTGGCGCAGCGCCGGGCCATTCAGCAGGCGCTGCAACAACTCGGCCATTATGACGGGGCAGTGGATGGACGGATCGGCCCGATCACCCAGGCCGCCTATGCCCGGTTTCAGGCGCAGCGCGGCGAGATTGCCGATGGCTTCGTCACTCGCGCCGCTTACGAGGCGCTGGCTGCCGCGATCCGGTAACGGGATGGCGAGCGACGTGGTCAGGACCGGGCGCTGGTGCTAAAAGGCGGCCATCGCAGCTTTGCGGAAATGGGTATGAAACGGTTCGTTCTGGGTCTTCTGATTAGCCTTGTCATCCTGGCCGATTTCGGCCCGGCCTGGGCGCAGCCTATGCTGGATGACCGCGTGCTGGTGGCCCAGGCGGAACAGCCGCGCCGCCGCACCCTATTTGACCTGTTGTTCGGTGATGAACCCGAAGCGGCGCCGCAGGTACGCCAAACCCAGCCACGCCAGCAGACCGCTCCGAGACAGGCCCCGGCGCCCGTGGCGCTGCCGCCGCCCAAGCCAGCCATCGACAAGGCGGAAGATGCCACGCGCCTTGCCGTATTCGGCGATTCGCTGGCCATTGATCTGGCCAAAGCCCTGGAGCGATTTTATGCGGAGGACCCCAATCTTGTCGTGATCGGCCAGGGGGTCAGTTCCTCGGGCTTCGTGCGCGACGACTATTTCGATTGGAATGCCGCGCTGAGCGAACAGATTGCAGCTGACAGCTTTGATCTGGCTGTGGTGATCATCGGCATCAATGACAACCAGGCGCTTCGCAGCGGTGGACAGTCGTACGATCCGCTGAGCGAAGGCTGGACCAGTGCCTATCAAGCCCGGCTCAATCGGTTTCTCGAGCAGCTACGGGCGGCGCGCAAACCGGTGATCTGGATGGGAATGCCGCCCATGTCACGCAGCCAGTATTCGGCTGCGATCAACCAGATCAGCGCCTTACATCGGTTGGCGGCGTTTTCCGGCGGGGCCGAGTATCTCGATATCTTTGATCGCTTTGCCGATGAGAATGGGAAATACACCGCCTATGGCCCCGATGTGAATGGGCAGAACGCCCTGATGCGCAAGGACGACGGGATCCACTTTTCCTCGGCCGGCTCGGACAAGCTGGCCTTTTATATCAGCCAAGCGATTCGCAGCTTTTATCGCGGGGGCCAGGTGAGCGTAGCCGTGGCCGATCCGCTGCAGGGCACCGATGCGGCCACCATGCTGCGCCCGCCCTTCCAGGGGTTGGGGCAGATCAGACTGCTTGAAGTGGCCAGCATGGTGATGCCGCTGGGCCGGACGCCCGAGCGGGCCGGCGATCTGCTGACCGCCGGTTCCGCCATCACTGCCCCGCCCACATTCCCGCTTGATCAGCTGCTTGAAGCGCCGGTCGGCCGGGTCGACGCCTTTGGGGTCGGTATTTCACCCCAGGGTGAGGCCGAGACACGCAACAGCGCGCGCTAGAGCGATGCGGTGATCGGGGTGAGGATTTCGGAGCGGACCGCGCCGGTTCCGACCACGCTTGTGGCCATGATTGCGAATATCAGCAAAGCCAGGGCAGCAGCAAGACGCATATGGACTAATCCCTATCCGTAGAACTGCGCTATTTCTGCGTCCGGATACGTCACGTTGCAATCACAGCGTTAAGTCTTGCTTAACGCAGACAATTTTCAGCAAATTTGCGGAAAAAGGGGGCGCTAGCCGCCAAGCAGGCCGCTTGCCTTGATGCCATCGAAGACGAACTGCACTGCGAGCGCTGCGAGCAGTATGCCGACTATGCGCGAGACCACCGAAAGGCCGGTGAGACCCAGCAGGCGCTGGATTGGAATGGCAATAAGAAGGGTCAGCCAGCACAGGGCCAGGATCACCACGATCGCGGCCAGCACCAGCCAGAACTCAAGGTCGGATTTAGCGCCAGTGGTCAGAAGGATAACGGCGGAAATTGCGCCGGGCCCAGCCATTAGCGGCATGGCAAGGGGAAAGACCGAAATATCCTGGCTCTGGCGCGCTTCGCGCTCTTCTTCATCGGTGGTGCCGGTGCCGCCCGAATGGCGGGCAAACACCATGTCGATGGCAATCAAAAGCAGGAGCACGCCGCCTGCGGTACGCAGGGCCGGGATGGTGATGCCGAATATATCGAGGATGGCGTTGCCAAGCACGGCGAAGAACAACAGGATCGCCAGCGCGATCAGCACACCGCGCGTGGCAAAAGTACGGCGCTGGGCCGGCGTGTTGTCCTTGGTCAGGGCGGCAAAGATGAAGGCGATGTCTGCCACACCAACAGTGGCGAACAGCGTGGCAAATGCGACGAGAAAAGTGTTCATGCAAGCTCCCCGGCCCAAGCCACAGCACTAGGGTATTTTGTCCGGGCAGGCAAACCCGGCGCTAGCGCCGCCGCCTTTCGATGGCGTCCCAGATCAGCACCGCAATATCGGGGCCGCCGAAGCGCTTGATTTCGCGAATGCCGGTGGGGGAGGTGACGTTGATCTCGGTGAGATAGCCGCCGATAACGTCAATGCCGACAAAGATCATGTCACGTTCTTTCAGCGCCGGGGCAATGGCGGCGCAGATTTCCTGCTCGCGCTCGGTCAGCGGGGAAAGCTCGGGGCGTCCGCCCACATGCATATTGGAGCGCGCCTCGCCATCGGCGGGGATACGATTGAGCCCCATCACCGGCTCGCCATCGATGATGATGATGCGTTTGTCGCCCTGGCGTACGTCGGGCAAATAGCGCTGCACCATGAACTTCCGTAAAGTACGTTCCTTTTT
>JBGTUK010000053.1:0-12814 GCA_041939225.1 Devosia sp. | reverse complement strand
GGATCACCAAGGCCTACACCACCCGTGTCGGGGAAGGCCCCTTTCCCTGCGAGCTCGATGACGAAGTTGGCAAGCACCTGGCCGTTGTCGGTCGCGAAGTCGGCGTCAACACCGGGCGGTCGCGCCGCTGTGGCTGGTTCGACGCGGTTCTGGTGCGTCAGACCGTCAAGACCTCCGGAATCACCGGCATTGCCCTGACCAAACTTGACGTGCTCGACGGCCTGAAAGAAATCAAGGTCTGCGTCGGCTATGAGCTGGATGGATCACGCATTGATTATTTGCCTGCCTCAATGGGGGCACAGGCGCGGGTTAAGCCGATCTACGAGACGCTCGAAGGGTGGTCCGAGACCACTGCGGGTGCGCGAAGCTGGGCCGAATTGCCGGCCCAGGCGGTCAAATATGTCCGCCATATCGAGGAACTGATTGGTGCTCCTGTCGCCCTGTTATCCACCAGTCCGGAACGCGCAGACACCATCTTGGTCGTTGACCCATTCCAAGACTGACAAATTTTGCTAAAAGACTGCGCTGTCAGAGTGAGTACCAAGTAGCCAATGGCGGATTACAAGGAGCTGTTGCGTCGGGCCATTTCGGCGCTGCCGGAGAATAACGGAGCTGCGCGTCGCGCGGTCTATGAAAAGGCGCGCTCGGCCCTTGTCGGGCAATTGCGCGCCATTCAGCCCCCTCTTCCGGCGCGCGATATCACCCAGCATCGCTTGCAGCTCGAGGATTGCATCCGCCAGGTCGAACAGGAAGCCAGCGAAGCCGTAATCAGCCTCGGGCGCGATGGCCCTCTGGCCGCGCGCCCGGCCGCCCCCCAGCCGCGCCCTGAACCTGTCCCGCCGCCTGAACCGGTCGAGACAGAGAACGAGCCCGAAGCAGTCTCTGAGCCAGAGCCGGACCCTCTGGCAGCGGTCGAGGCCGGGGCCGAACCGGAAGAGTCTGACGCACCATCGCCTGAGGACGTCGCCGCCGCTCTGGACGCCGTGGCGCCAGTTGCCGAACCGGCTCCCGAGCCCATCGCTGATGCTACTGAGGAACCGCCGGTCGCGACCAAGCCCGCAGAAGAACCTGAGCCAAAACCGGCATCGGCCAAATCCCCTTCGATCGAAGACATTATCACCCAGGCGGCAGAAACCGGCGGCGCGACAGTTTCGCGTGATCCGGACACCGGCCGAGACGATCCGGAGCCAGCGACTGAAAAGCCGGAAACTTCCGTCGGGCCGGTAAGGCCCGGCAAGACCTTTTCCTTCGCGCGCCGCGACGCTGTGACCAGCGAGAACGCGAGCAAGGTCAACACGATTACGCCGTCGTCGCTCGCGCCGCGCATCGAGCCCGTCATGGGCAGCACTGCACTCGCCAGCCAGCCGACCAACGCCGAACCGGTTTTGATCGATCCGCCTTTGCCCGTCGATCCGGCACTATCCAGCGTGCGCGAAGTCGATGTGGAACAGGACGATGCCCGCGCCGCCGAAGGCGCTATCGAGCGGGCCATCGAAACTCTCGATCGCGAAGCGCGCGGCGAAGCAACGCCGTCCCAGGCGCACCAGACAGAAACGGATTCACCCGCCAGTGAAACTGTCCCGGAAGGTGACTCCAGCTTTGCCCCCGTCGATGCGGAACGACGCACCGGGACTGGCCTGACCATTTTCCTGATCGTCTTCGCCTTGCTTCTGGCCGGTGTCGGCGGGGCCGGATTCTGGGCCTGGCGCGAGGGCTATGTCGATCTCGACCAGATGTTTGGTCGCAGCCAGACGGCCGCCGTACAGCCTGAGACCATCGAGCAGCCCACTGGTCTGACCATGGACAACACGACCACCGAACCAGCCAGTGCTGAGGAAAGCGCCTCGGGTCCGGGCAATACGGCAACCACCTCCGCCACTGAGCCGACCAGCGCACTTGAAGCCGGCGACGAAGAGCGGCTCGAACCGACGCCCGAACCGGTCACCCCAACCGGCGATGAAACCGTCCTGCCATCGCTTGGCAGTGACGAGGTCAAGACCGAGGAGCGCCTGTCGGGCGAAGACACCACCATAGCCGCTACGGAAGATCCGGCTGCCAGCGTTGATCCTGTCGACCTGGCGGGCAATCAATCACTCCTACTAGAGGCGTCTACCGGGGGTCAGGCCAGCACCGTACCGTTCTCGGGCACGGTAGAATGGAGCCAGGGTACCGACGAGATCGGCCAGCCCACGCTGGTGGCTGAGGCCAGCATCCCGGCACGCAACATGAGCGTCTCCATTCTCATTCGCCGGAATATCGATCCCAGCCTGCCCGCCAGCCATCTGATGGAAATCAGTTTCGACATCCCCGACACCTTTATCGGGGGGTCGATCGCGACGCTGGCCGGCGTGTTGCTCAAGAATGAGGAACTGGTGCCCGGCACAGCACTGGCCGGTGCTGCCGCGCGTATTGTGGGCAACACCTTCCTGTTCGCCCTCAGCGCCGCACCGGACGATCTGACAGCCAATACCGACCTGCTCGATACACAGCGCTGGATTGATCTCGCGATTGTCTATGGCACTGGGCGCAACGCCATACTCACCTTGGAAAAGGATGAAGAGGCACAGGCGCTGTTCGACACCGTACTCGCTGCCTGGGAAGAGTAGAACACGCTAGACGCGTTCAAGTTTGCCCGCGATGATCCGGTAATGCGTGGTGGCGAGCGCCGCAATGTCGTCGGCATGATGGCTGACCAGAACAGTGTGCCATTTGTGCCGACGCGTCAGATCGCCGACCAGTTCCCTGGTAGTCCGGCGTGTTTCATCGTCCAGCGCCGAAAACGGTTCGTCGAGCAGCAGCACAGGTCGATTGCGCAGCAGCGTCCGTGCCAATGCCACGCGCTGCTTTTGCCCGCCCGAAAGATTTGCGGCCTGTTTGGCTTCGAACCCGGTCAGACCAACCTCGGCCAGGGCTTCGACGACCTGCTGATGACCGGCTGATTTGGACGTACCACGCGGGAGCCCCAGTACCACATTTTCCTCGGCGCTGAGATGTTCGAACAGATTGTCTGACTGCAGCAGCAGGGATACGGGACGCGCTTCGGGCGGGAACGGCAACAGCTCTTGTCCATCCAGCGTCAGCGAACCGCTCTCCGGCGCAATGAAACCTGCCAATAGATCGAGCAAGGTCGACTTGCCAGAGCCGCTGGCGCCGGAAATCGCCGTCACGTCGCCCGGCTTGGCCTCAAGGCTGAAACGATAGGAAGTCTCCTGCCCCGGATGGGCAAAGACCAGATCATCGGCGCGGAGCATGGGAAATCCTTTCGATCAGGCGCGGCAGGCCGACAAAGGCAACGATCGTGAAGATCAACAGCAAGGCTGCTATCGCCGCTGCATCATTGGATTTGTAAGATCCGAGCGCCCGGTACATCATCAGCGGCAAGGTCTGGAAATCCTGGGTGCCGAACAGGGCAATCACCCCCAGATCGCCCAGCGAGAAACAGAAAGCCAGCGCCAGCATCAGTCCGATATCCCGCCCGAGCAACGGATATTCGATGCGCACGAACTGCACCCAACCCGAGAGGCCCAGAGATCGGATCAGCTTGCCCCGTGTCCGCATGATCGCATCAAGCGGCGGGCCGAGCGTGGCAATGGCAAAGGGGAGGGAAAGCAGGCTATTGGCGATGACAACGACAATCGGCGCGGCACTTCCCACAGGAACGCCCATCGTGCGGACCAGCAGAAAGAAACCCAGCGACAGCACCACTGCGGGCACCGCCAGATAGGCAAAGGCCGGAATGCCGAGCAGCGCGCGCACACCCTGCCGATGCGCCGCACTGCGGCCAAGAGCCAGGATGAGGGCCAAGGCGAGCGTCAACAGCGCCGAACTGGCACCAATGATTATGCTGGTCCCGGTGGCACGCCAGAAACCGGCCTGACCCAACACCCGCAGCAAGCCACCCGCCAGCCCGTCATAGAGCACCGACAGCAATGGCAGAGCAAAACCGATGGCTCCCAACCCCAGCACAGCCCATTGCAGCACCCGCACCGGTGCACTGTCGCGCCAACTCGGCTGGGCCGAGCGGCTCAAGGCCGAAGGCACCGGAGTAAAAGCCGATGCCAGAAGGATAACCAGTGAACAAACGCCAATTTGCGTCAGCGCCAGACGCACCGCCCCGACCAGATCAAAATCTAGCCGTACGGCGGTAAAGATTGCCACCTCCAGCGTCTGGTTCGCTGGCCCGCCGCCCAGCAGCAAGACGATGGGAAAGCTGGTAAAGGCCAGAAGGAAGATGATGGCGCCGAGCCCGGGCAGGCTGCCCCGCAACGCCGGCCAATCGATCAGTGCGAAGCGCTGCCAGGCCGACAGCCCCAGCGATTGCCCCATCTTGAGTCGGCTCTGCGGGATGGCGTCGAGCCGGGCCAGCAGAATGCGTCCCGCAAAGGCCCCATCGAGAATGACATGGGCCAGCAGGATGCCAGAAAGGCCATAGGCCGGGCTTTCGAACCCGAAGCCGAACAGGGCTTCGCTCGCCTGGTTGATCCAGCCATTGCGCCCCCAGATCGAGAGCAGGCCGAAGGCCACCACCATGCCCGGGGTGACGATGGCGGCGGCAAACAGCCCCACCACCAGATCGCGCCCGGAAAAGCGCAACCGATTGAGCGCCCAGGCCAGCGCAGTTCCCACGAGGAGCGAGAGAATCATGGTGAGCCCCGCCTGCAGCGCCGTCATGCGCAGCAGATGCGGGATATCCACGCGTGATCCATCCGAGGCATCCGTGGCGGCGTCCAGAATGGCCCAGAGGACTGCAGCTATCAGCAGGGCAATGAGAAACGTCAGCGCCGCGGCAGCGGCGACACGCATGGGACGGTGGGGAAGAGTCAGCATTTGCGCTCCCCTGCGACACCCCCCTCATCCGGCGCTACGCGCCACCTTCTCCCCAAGGGGGAGAAGAACAGCGTCGCACCCGCAGTTATTCCTCCCCCGCTCGCGGAGAGGCTGGATCGTCCAAAGAACGAGACGGGTGAGGGGGACATCTGTATCAGCGCAGACCTACTGCACCGCCGCCAGCATCTCGTCGATCCAGGCCGCCGAATTGGCGGTGATCTCGGCTTCGTCCAGGCGCAGGGTTTTGTCCGGCTGCGGCAGGCCCTGGAACGCGGGATCGATCTCGCCGCCCAGATCGACCACCGGGAACATCCAGTTGGTCGTCGGTATATTGGCCTGCCCTTCGGCCGAGGTCAGGAAGGCCAGGAAGTCACGCGCCAGATCCTGCTGATCAGAGGATTTCAGAATCCCCGCCACCTCGATCTGCGCGAAATGGCCTTCGGAGAACAGCGCTGCCTTGATGGTGTGATCGTCCGCATCGAAGATGTGATAGGCTGGCGAGGTGGTGTAAGAGAGCACCATGTCCGCTTCCCCATCCAGGAACAGGGAGTAGCTCTCGCTCCAGTCGCGGGTGATGGTCAGAATATGCGGCGCAAGCCCTTCCCAGATTTCCGGCGCCCGATCGCCATAGGCGGCCTTGACCCAGAGCAGCAGACCCAGACCCGGCGTGGACGAACGCGGGTCCTGAATAGCGATCTTGATATCGTCATCGAGCGCGATCAGCTCTTCGAACGAGGCTGGCGGCGCCTCCATAGTGTCGGTGTCCCACATAAAGGCGAAATGCGAATAATCGAAGGGCACGAATTGCGCGTCAGTCCACTCGCCCGGCAAGGAGAGATGGCTCATGTCCAGGCCGTGATCGGCGAACAGCCCGGTTGCCCGTGCTTCCCCGGCGATAGCGGTGTCGAGCCCGAGGATCATATCGGCCTCGGTGCTGTCACCCTCAAGCTGCACCTTGCGCAGCGTGCCAATCGAGGAGTCGGCGGCCACCCAGTTGACCGTGCACTCGCAGGTGGCTTCAAAGCCCTCCTTCAAGGGAACGCCGGGTCCCCATTCGGAGGCAAAGCCGTCATAGGTATAGATGGTCAGGACAGGCTTGTCCTGTGCGTGCGTAGCGCCGGACAATCCGGCAAGAAGGACCGCAAGCGCCAGTGAGGAGGATTTGACCATATCGGTCTCCCTTCAGGTGGTGTGCGGCCATGGGTGAAGGGGGTGTCAATGGTAAAGGACGCGCACAGGCACCCCTTGCCATCTCGAACTTCCTCCGCCAGCATGACCTGGTTCAGGTTCTATGGGTAACTCTCAGCTCCGGCAGCAACCGGAACACCCCAGCGAGACGGTGCGGACCTTATTGAGAGAAACCTGAGAGTGCAATCCCCCATCCAATCTACCGAAAAAACCCTGCTGCAATTTGATCGCCCGCTCGCCATCGTTGGCGGCGGCACCGTGGATGCAGCGCTGTTGCACGACCTTGTGGCGCGCGATATCGCCCTGATCGGCGCCGATGGCGGCGGCAATGCCATTGGCGCGGCCGGCCTGGTCCCCGAGGCCATTCTGGGCGATCTTGATTCGCTCGAGAATCGCGCGACGTGGGAAAAATGCACGCGCGTCATCCACATTCCCGAGCAGATCACCACCGATTTCCAGAAGGCGCTCTATTCTACTGCCGCGCCGGTCACCCTGGCCCTAGGCATGACCGGCAAGCGCCTCGACCACACACTTGCCGCCCTCGGCGCCCTGCTCGAAGTTGCCCGGCATCGCCGTGTGCTGCTGGTTGACGAAACCGATGTGGCGCTGGCTGTTTCGGGGCCGATTGCGTTCGACGCGGCGGCGAAGGAGCGCGTTTCGGTGCACCCGCTGGTGCCGATTGTCTTCGAGCGAACCCGCGGCCTTTTCTACCCGATGGACAATCTGCTGCTCGATCCCGCTGGCAGGCTGGGCACATCCAATGAAGGCACCGGCGGGCGCGTCGAGATTGTGCCCAAGGACAACACGCCCTGGCTGTTGATCCTGGGCCGCGAGCGCTTGTGGGACCTGGTAGAAGCCCGCGCGAAGGCAGGCTAAACTACCTCACCCAGACGGAACTGGAGCTTGGCGAGTTCTGCGTAGCGGCCACCCTTGGCCACCAGCTCGTCATGCGTGCCGGAATCGATGATCTTGCCGCCATCAAGCACCAGGATCGTGTCTGCATCCCGGATGGTGGCCAGGCGATGGGCGATGACCAGCGTCGTGCGCCCTTCCATCAGATGCTCCAGCGCCAATTGCACCAATTGCTCCGAGCGCGCATCCAACGCCGATGTTGCTTCGTCAAGCAGCAGGATGGGCGCATTCTTGAGAATGGCACGGGCAATGGCGAGGCGCTGCTTCTGTCCGCCAGAGAGCATGACGCCGCGCTCGCCCACCACCGTGTCATAGCCCTCCGGCAGGTCGGCCACGAAATCGTCGACCAGCGCCGCCTTGGCCGCCGCCGCCACCTCATCCATGCTCGCATCGGGTTTGCCGAACAGGATGTTCTCGGCAATGGTCCCGGCAAAAATGATCGGCTCCTGCTCGACATAAGCGAAGCGTTGCCGCAGATCGACCAGCCGCACATCGCGAATATCGACCCCATCGACGCTGATCACCCCGCCGGTTACGTCATAAAAGCGCTGCAACAGGGAAAGCATTGTCGACTTGCCCGATCCCGACGCACCGACCAGCGCCACCGTCTGGCCCTTGCCCACGGCAAAGCTGACATCGTCCAGGACTTTGTCGCCTGTCGCGCCATCATAGGAAAAATTCACCCTGCCAAATGCGACCGTGCCAAGAGCCGGATCGGGCAGTGCGACGGGGTGCACCGGATCGGTAATTTCTGCATTGGTATCGAGGATTTCCACTAGCCGCTCGGTCGAGCCGGCAACCGTCTGCAGCGATCCCAGCACTTCCGAGACATTGGTCAGCGCGCCCGAAGCCATCAGGGCATAGACCAGGAACTGGGCCAATTGCCCCGCCGAAACCGAACCCTCGAACACGGAGCGGGCGCCCCACCACACCAGTCCCACCAACGCTGCCGTGCCCAGAAAGATCACCATGCCCACAAGGAAGGCCCGGGCACTGAGGCGCCGGACCTCGGCCCGATAGCTCGCTTCGCTCCGCTCATCGTAATGCGCGGCCTGCCCGGCCTCCTGGGTAAAGGATTTGACGGTGCGATTGGCGCCCAGCATCTCGGTTGCCATGGCCGAAAGGTCAGCCAGCGCATCCTGGGTTATGCGCGACATGCCACGCAGCCGGCGCGAATAGATCATCACCGGGGTGAGGATCAGGGGAAGCGCGACGACCACAGCCAGCGTCAGCACCGGACTGGTCAGGACCATCATGATCAGCGCACCGGCAATGGTCACCAGAGAACGCAGGGCCAGAGACAGGTTCGACCCGACAGCGCCGCGGATCACGCTGACATCGCCATTGAGGCGGCTGGTCAACTCGCCCACCCGATGGGTGTCGAAATAGCGCGATTCGAGTGTGAGCAATCGCGCAAAGACCGCCTGACGCAGATCGGCCACCACGCGTTCGCCGATCAGCGAAATGAAGTAATAGCGTGCGCCGCTGGCCGCAGCCATTATCGCCGCAATCCCGATAATCAGCCAGCCATAGCGTCCCACCATATCCAGGTTCTGGGTAATGAAGCCCTCATCGATCGCGCCGCCCAGCAGAGCTGGGATGGCGAGCGAGGAAATGGCCGAAACCACAAGGAAGAGAACGGTCAGACCCAGGCGCACCGGATAACGCAGCAAAAACGGCAGCAGTCGACGCAACGGCTTGAGCCGACGGGGCGTCGCCCTTACCTCGGAGACGATCTTTTCGGGGCCTGTCTCGGAGGAAATAGCCTGATCTGTCATGGCTTAGACGCGCCGTTCTTGCAATTGGATCGGCCAGCGCCGAAGACCGCCCCCATATAGGGGCTGGGCCGACGGCCCGCAACCGCGCCAGCCAACGCCATATTGCCGCGCGGCTTGTATAGAACAACCGATTCTGCGGTCTTGCAGAACCCGCGCTTCTGCGCTAGGAAGCCGCCCAACACCAGTTTAATGCTCTCCGGGCGCTGCGGCGCCCGTTTGATTTGAGGCAAGGCCATGAAGACCGACACCCACCCCGACTACCACACCATCAACGTGGTCATGACCGACGGCACCACCTACCAGACCCGCTCGACCTGGGGCAAGGAAGGCGACACGCTGCAGCTCGACATCGACCCCAAGACCCACCCCGCCTGGACCGGTGGTTCGGGCCAGCTCATGGACCGTGGTGGCCGCGTTTCGCGCTTCAAGGAGCGCTTCAAGGGCCTTGGCATCTAAGCCAAAGCTGTCCGATATTCCGCAAAGCCCGGCCATCGCGCCGGGCTTTGTCTTGTCTGGAGCCACGCCGTGTTCATCCTGTCGCTGACCTATACAGCCCCCTTGAGCGAAGTGAACGCCCATATCGAGCCGCATCTGGCCTGGGTGGCCAGTGGCTATGACAGCGGCATCTTTCTGGCGTCAGGCCGCAAGGAGCCGCGCACCGGCGGGGTCATCCTGGCGGTGGGAGAGCGCAGCCAGCTCGAGACTCTGGTCACAACCGACCCCTTCGTTCTCGCGGGGGTAGCCGAATATCAAATAACCCAGGTGCAGTTGAGCCGGACAGCTCCGGGCCTGGAAGGGTTGAAGCGCTAAGTCTGGAGATCGCAGACCATGGCCCGGTCATTTCGGCGCTGCGGTCTTTGAAATCGGCGGCTGCTACGTGATCTGGTTGACCATGCGCAATGGCCAGCCTTGGCTTTGGATGCCGGCATTGTTGGCCCTAGCAGGGGTAATCTATTTTGCGCTGCGCGGCTGAAAAGGTCAGTCGGCCCGGCCAAAGGCGGCCTTAAGACGGGAAATCTGATCTGCCACCCCGTTAATCAGCCCTGGCGTCTGCTCGGGCAGACCGCCCTTTTCGAGCGCATCGAGCTGCATCACCCGATCGAACAGCCGGTCGCCCTTGTCGATGAAATCGCGCAAGGTCTGGGGTAATTCGTCGTAGCCCGGTCCGCCGCGATCCGACGGCGTTGCGGAAAACTTGACCTTCTCCTTCTCGGAGCGGGCATTCTCGCGAGAAATCTCACCTTCGTTGACGGCGCGTTGCAACAACAGCCAGGAGGCCAGCTGCATCAATCGGGTCGTCAGGCGCATGGATTCAGTGGCATAGAGAAACCCGGCCTCGCGCGGCAGCACACGGCTTTCGATCCGGCCCTCGGCATCAAGATAAGCGGCCACTTCCTCGATCAATCCCATGCCCTCTCGATAGAGCGCATCGAATCCGCCCGACGCCACAATGTGCGGACCAATCGCAACTGCCTGCCTGGTTTCACCGCTATCGGCCACGCAAAAATCCTCCGTGGGGTCATGCTACCCCCAAGCCTGTCGGGGGTCACCCATGCGGTCGCAGTATTGTTAATTTTGTGGTTGAAGCGTGACGCGTCAAACCAAAGCCTGAAAAAGAAAAAAGAGCCGCAAGTGTGCAGCTCTCGAAGTTAACAGGGAGGCGTCAAACAGAGGGAGAAACCACTCTGAAAAATTCAGAACAATCTGAATAATGAGACATTACCGCCCAAACCTTAATTTGCGCTTAACAGGGAGCAATTTCTTAACCCTGAGCTTTGACTTCAACGCAACCCTGTTGGCGGGTGGTCAAGCAAGGTGCGCCCGGTCAGCGTGATGATGGGCTGGTCACCCGCCAACTCGACCCAGCCCTTGGCGCAAAGCGGCGCCATGTCGCTGCCCCCGCTCAGCGCCTCGCCGCGGGCCAGCGCACTGAGCGAGGCCAGTTCCACTGCCTTGACACCTTCCAAGATCATGTCTTCCTGTCGCACCATTCTTCCAGCTCCTCGGTGGATGACAGCGAAAATGTGGAATAGTGCCGGCCCTTGTCCATTGGCCAAAGGTTGGATCGACTTTGCCGCGCCAACTGCAGTTGAGTCATGAACACCTGCAGCGGCTCGGCAAGCCAGGCCCGCTCCACGGCATTTCGTGCCGGCTCCAGAGCCCGCACGGTAATCTTCTGCTCTCTGGCCCGTGCACGTTCGGTCTCCAGAAAATAGAGCCCGCTCAAGGTCAACAGCAGGGCAACGCCCACAATATTCCAGTCCATTTCCGCAAGTCCTTTCGTGGTCCGGATAAACTGCCCGACCCCGAAATATGTTGAAACCATAACCCTTTGTTAAGACTAACAAGGGCTCGGACCAGAACGGCCTTGGACCAAAATGGTGCCATCACGAATTGTGTCCGGTTCAGATTTTGAACGCCGCCTCTGCCGCCCGCCGCGAATCGCCTTTGGCCGCAATCGCGGCCTTGATGCGTGCGATTTCTCCCTCCAGCAAAGCTATCCGGTCCTGCAGTTCCTCGACGGACAACACATCAAGCGCCATGCCCACCTCATGGCTGCTGGGCCGCTTCCGATCTTCTTCTTCCATTGCACGGCACTCCCATCCTAAGCCGGAATAAGTTTAGCCCAGCCATCTTGCCGGGCAAGCCGGCTTGCGCCAGCATTGGGCCATGACTTTGCCAGAGCACATGACCGCCGTCTGCATCGCCGAACCCGGCGGGCCGGAGGTACTGACCCCTTGTACCAGTCCTGTCCCCCAGCCGGGCCCGGCCGAGGTGCTGATCCGGGTCGCTGCCGCCGGGATCAACGGCCCCGACCTGGCCCAGAGGCGTGGCCTTTACGCTCCGCCCCCCGGCGCGTCCCCCCTGCCCGGACTGGAAGTGGCCGGTGAAATCGCGGCAATGGGCGGCGAGGTGACGAGCCTTGCTCTGGGCGACCGGGTCATGGCGCTGACCAATGGGGGCGGCTATGCCGAATATGTTGCCGTGCCCTTCGGCCAGGTTCTGCTTGTGCCGGAAGGCTGGCGCCTGGCTGAAGCGGCGGCGTTACCGGAAACCTGGTTCACCGTTACGCAGACCCTGGTGATGCGTGCGGGCCTCCGGCCGGGCATGCATGTGCTGGTCCATGGTGGCGCCGGCGGCATCGGCGGCGCCGCGATCCAGATCTGCTCCATTGTCGGCGCCCACGCCATGGCCGTGGTCTCGGACGGCGACAAGGCCAGCTATTGCGACCGCCTTGGCGCCATCGCCACGATCGACCGTACGCGGGAAAATATCGTCGACCGGGTCATGGCCCTGACCGATGGACGCGGCGCCGACCGGGTGGTCGACCTTATTGGTGGGGCGCTGACCGCGGTCAACATTGCCGCATCGGCCCGCGGTGGTCATATCGTTCAGGTCTCGACCCTAGAAGGCGCTACGGCCAATGTCCCCTTGCGCACCATAATGGCCAAGGACTTGACACTATCCGGTTCAACCTTGCGGCCACAGACCGCAGCGACCAAGGCCGCCATCGCGGCCCATATCGGCGATAACTTCCTCGCGCCCTTATCTGCTCCCGGCTGGATCAAGCCCGGAATTGCCACCTTTCTGCTGGCCGAAGCTGCTCGGGCCCACGCGGAAATGGAGAGTCGGCGCCATCGCGGAAAACTGATCCTGCTGACCGCATTCGGCGCCGCAAATCCGGCTAGTTAACCGTTGCGATCCAGCGGCATTTTCCCTATATTGGCCTGCAGTTCCCCTCAGCATTTGGCCAAGAGGCGGAGCGGCCCGGAGGAAGACCGGCCGCGCCAGCAGGAGAAGTTTAACCATGTCCCAGTCCCTTCTGATGCCCAAGGCGACCGCCGTCTGGCTCGTGGACAACACCGCCCTCTCATTCGAACAGATCGCCGCCTTCTGCACGCTGCATCCGCTTGAGGTCCAGGGCATTGCCGATGGCGACGTGGCCAGCGGCATCATGGGCGTGAACCCGGTGCAGAACGGCCAGTTGACCCGCGAAGAGATCGAAAAGGCCGAGGCCGATCCGAATTATCGCATGAAGGTTTCCGAGCCCAAGGTTCGCGTCGCCGCCGTCAAGCGCAAGGGCCCGCGCTACACCCCGATTTCGCGCC
>JBGTUK010000052.1:0-12822 GCA_041939225.1 Devosia sp. | reverse complement strand
CGCGAACGGCGAATTGGCGAACAATGCGGTGGCAATCGGCTGCAGCGCCAGCGAGACGCGCAGCTTCTTGACCATGTCGGCTTCGCCGGAGAAGTCGAGATTGGTCTGCACCGTGGCCGAGCGATACATCATCGACGTGCCCAGCGTGCCGGTCTCGCCCATATATTTGGTCATGATCGCATAGCGCGACTTGGGCATGGAGGCGATCTCGTCCACCGCCCAGATCGGAGTGACACCTAGCCCGAGAAAGTGAATGTCGAGCGGCTCGGCGACCTTCTTGGTCACGCGCATGTGCTCGCTCAATTCGGCGGCCGTGCCATGCAGGTCGGCCATAGGCGAGCCGGAGAGCTCGAACTGCCCACCCGGTTCGAGCGAGATGCCGCCGGCGATCTCGTCATTGCGCAATCCGATGGGATGGTCCCCGTCGTAGAACGGATGCCAACCAGTCTCCTTTTCGATGCCTTCCAAGAGTGCTCGAATACCCTGTTCGCCCTCATAGGCGACCGGGCGCAGCGGATTGGTGTGGAACACGTGTTTTTCGTGTTCGGTGCCGACGCGCCATTGATCCGCCGGCTTTGCGCCGCGTTCCATCGCCTCGATAAGGTCTGCCCTTGAAGAAATCAGGGGCGAGGGGGTGTCGGCACCGGCCATATGGTCCTCATGTTCGAGGGTCTAAACTGGGGCGCGAACATAGCGAGAGCAAGACGGAAAGCAATCGCCTTTTATCGCCAATCACCGATGATCGCCTGTATGACTGCCAATCCGGCCACGGCCGCCGTGTCGGCGCGCAGGATTCTGGGCCCAAGGCTGATGGGAACGACGAAAGTCAGGGCGCGCAATTTTTCTCGCTCCGCATCCGAGAACCCTCCCTCTGGTCCTATTATTAGCCCAATGCGTTGCCCGCGTAGCTGTTCCAGAGCAGATATTGGTGAGCCGGCGGCTTCCCCTTCATCGGCAAATACCAGCTTGCGGTCGCCATGCGTTTCAATCCAGCCATCGAGCAGGGCATTGAGATCAATGGCAGGCGCAATCTGCGGCACATTGAGCACTTCACATTGCTCGGCCGCCTCGACGGCATTGGCAGAAAGGCGCTCTGGCTTGAGGCGATGAAGTTGAGTGAATTGGGTCATCACCGGCTGAATGGTGCCGACGCCCAACTCGACCGCCTTCTGGACCATGTAATCCAGCCTCTCGCTTTTGAGCGGGGCAAAACCGTACCAGAGGTCCGATGGCGGGGTTTGAGGGACGATCTGCTCGGCGATTTCCAGCGCGACTGATTTTTTCGAATCGCTGGTGAGCTTGCAAAGCCAGGCGCCGTCCCGGCCGTTGAACAGTACGACCGCGTCGCCCACCGTTCTGCGGAGGACCGCGGCTAGGTAGAGCGACTGATCTTTGCTGAGGGTCAGTTGCGTCCCGGCAACCAGATCGGCTTCGACAAAAAGGCGCGGGAGACTGGCGTGACTGCGGGGCATGAATGGTCGCTGGTTAATTCTGCCACCCAACATAGTTGTTGTGGGCGGGCCAGCAACCCCCTCATCTGGCCTTCGGGCCACCTTCTCCGATGGGCAGAAGAATAATAGTGGACTCGGTTCACTTCGCCTCCCCGTCGGCAGAGGGTTGATCGGTGGAAGGCCGAGCCAGTGAGGGGTGGCTCCACCAAGAGACAGGGGTTATGAGGGGTAAAATGACACCAATAGGTGGACGCATGAATACCCCCAATTCCACCGGCACAGTTGCCGACGCGCAAAAGGACAACTGGCTCGATCGCCATGCGCCAGAACCAGTGAAGCCCTATGGGCGGCTGGCTCGCTGGGACAGGCCTATCGGATTCTACCTGCTGTTCTGGCCCTGCGCGTGGGGCATTGGACTGGCCGCGCTCCCCCAGCCGGCAATTGGCTTCGGCTGGTGGGCGGCTATTCTGATGTTTCTTGGCGCCATTCTGATGCGCGGGGCGGGGTGTACCTTTAACGACATTGTCGATCGCGATATCGATAAGAAGGTTGCGCGCACGCGTTCTCGCCCAATCCCATCGGGCCAGGTCTCGTCCCGCGAGGCATTCTATTTTCTGGTCGCTCAGGCGCTGCTGGCTTCTGCGATCCTGTTTCAGTTCAACCGCTTCACGGTTTACGCGGCCATTGCTTCGCTGGTGCTGGTAGCGATCTACCCCTTCATGAAACGGATCACGTGGTGGCCGCAGCTTTTCCTCGGTCTCGCCTTTTCCTATGGGGCACTGGTGGGTTGGTCGAGTCAGACCGGGGGGCTGAGCTGGGCGCCAGTGGTGCTTTATGCCGGCACCATTCTCTGGGTCATCGGCTATGACACCATCTATGCGCTTCAGGATATCGAGGATGATGCGCTGGTCGGCGTTAAATCCACCGCGCGTCTATTCGGCGATAATGTGCGCCCGGTTGTGGCGGTGCTTTATGCTGGCGCCTTCCTGCTCTGGAACGTCGCTTCGCTGATGGCGGGTGGCGGGGTGATCTTTGCGGCACTCTCGCTGGTGGCCGCGGGGCTGCTGGCCTGGCAGCTCTGGACGCTGGACAAGGATGTCGAGCGCAACCCATACAACCGCTTTTACAACAACCATTATGTGGGCATGGCGCTGACCCTGGCGCTGCTGGCCGAATGGGTCTGGTAGCTGCCACAAAATAGCCGAAAGGGCCGACCGCACCACCGGTCGACCCTTTTCGGCTTGCTTTGGAGAGCAATAGACTTAGCGCGCGTCAGCCTGGCCGGGCTTGCGGCGATTGAGAAAACGGGGCCGGCGCGAGGCATCGGCGGCAAGCTTGCGGCGCGGGGTCGTGTCGCCCAGCATGACGCCATCGACCTGCTGGCTATAGGGCATGTAGGCGCCATCGCCGGCCTTGATGAACAGCGGCAGGCGGAGCTTCTTGCCCCAGTTCTGCCATTCCGCCACGACGTTGTGATTGCCCTCTTCTTCGAACACCTTGTAGTTCAACTCGGCGTCGGAATGGACCAGTTCGATCGAGCTGGTCAGCATGCCGTCTTCGGAGATGGCAGTGGCTACGGCGACGCCAATGAATTCGGTGACGGGCACCTTGATCTTGATCGCCACGCCGCTCTGCTCGAGCATCTTGCGGACGGTAACGGTTTTCACCGGGTCCTTGGGACCGTTGTCATTGGCCGCCATGAAGCGGCGCTCGGCTACGGCCGGGCGGCCAAAGGCCAGAACCACTGATGTGCCTTCCATCGCAACGCCATGAACCATTTTTGATGCCTTCCTGTAACTTCGAGAGCTTGTTTTTGTGCTCCGTTTGTAGGGCCAATCTAGCGCAGCCCCTTACCCACGGCCTTAATCGGTTGGGTTAAATTTATGTTGTTTTCCCGGAGGGTTAGCAGGGTATTGCACCTAGTCAGACCCGGTTAACCCAGCCTCTTGCGCTCCTGTTTACCCTGCCACATTTGCCACTGGACGGCGCGCCCTTGTGGAAAAGCGCCGCCAAGCCTAAAAGGCCCGCACAATGCCGGCTTTCGCTCCACCTTATGAAGATGATCTCGAACTGCTCCGCTCAACGGCGGTGGCAGCGGGCATCATCGCCTCGAGCTATTTCAGGCGCGATATCAAGTCCTGGACCAAGGAGAATGCCTCGCCGGTCAGCGAAGCCGACATCGTGGTTGACCGGTTTCTCGCGGCGAACCTGCTTCAGGCGCGGCCCGATTATGGCTGGCTGAGCGAAGAGACCGTAGATAATCCGTCCCGCCTGGACTGCGACCGGGTGTTTGTGGTCGATCCTATTGACGGCACCCGCGCCTTCCTGCGCGGCGAGGACTACTGGACCGTATCGCTGGCGGTAGTGGAGAACGGGGTTCCGGTTGCCGGCGTGGTCTATGCGCCGGCGCGCGACGAGCTCTATGAGGCCAATAAGGGAGGAGGCGCACGGCTCAACGGTAAACCCTTGACCCGAACCCGCCGAGCCGGGACGCCGCCGCTGATCCCCGCACCCGGTGCCGTACACCAGGAATTACAGGCCGCCGGCCTCGACTATGCGCGCGGGCCCGCTTTTCCCTCGCTGGCCTATCGGCTGGTGCAGGTGGCCACCGGCAGGCTCGATGCGGCGGTCGCCCGACGCGGCGCTCAGGATTGGGATATTGCAGGAGCGGCGGTCATCTTGAGCGAATGCGGTCTCAACTTCGCCGATGTCTGCATCGGGTTCCCACAATTGAACAAACGAGATGTGCGCCACGGGGCGCTTGCGGCCCTGGGCGACATCAGCCTAAAACCCCTCGTGCATGCTGCGCTGATCAAGGTGTATGGTTGCCCCCAGGCCCATGACGGCGCCGAAACTGCCGAAAAGCAATTGCCTCAAACGCGGGACTGACCGATGGCTGAAACGACCGAAAAGCAACTGTTGCACCTGGTGATTGGTGGCGAACTCGCCAGCACCGACGGCATTACTTTCGCCGATCTCGATCAAGTCGACATCGTGGGCGTCTATCCCAACTACGCCGCGGCCGAAAAAGTCTGGCGCGCCAAGGCGCAGCAGACGGTCGACAGCGCTCAGACCCGCTACTTCATCGTGCATCTGCACCGCCTGCTGGACCCCGATAGCGACAAAGCCGGGGCCTGAACTTGAAGCTTGATCCCTGGTCCGCCATTGGCGGACTAGCCCTTGTCGCCGGCTTCGGCTTCATGGGCACGGCTCCCTTCATTGCGGACTATGTGGTCATCGTCTCCGGTCTGATCGGCCTCGGCCTTGCCGCATTTGCCCGCAGCAGGGCCGTTGTGGCGCCGTCCGCCTTGATGATCTATGCCGCATTGGTGTTGTTGGCAGCGACACTGCCCTTCGTCTATCGCTCCAGCATGGACTCGCTGCCGTTGGCGGCGTGTCTGCCAATGCTGGCGGCGCCGGGCATCGCAGCGCTGCTGGAGCGGAGGCAGGCAGACCTCGACAGGTTCGGCGCACACGTGCTTCCGCTTTTGAGCCTCTTCGGCGTGAGCAGCGCGGTCGGCATGGGCTTATGGGAAGCGATGTCCACGGGCACGGCACGCGCAGGCGTAGGCAATAATCCTATCCACTTCGGGGGCATCACCACGATATTGGGCTTCCTGGCCCTTGTCGGCATGGTGTCCAGCGCGGCGCGCTGGCGGGCGATCTATCTTGCCGGGCCGGCGCTGGCCATGGTGGGCGTGGTGCTCTCCGGCTCAAGGGGGCCGTTGCTTGCCTGGCTGGTGCTGGCCGTCTTCAGCCTGCCAATCCTGCTGATCGGCCTCAAAAGCTGGCGCCTCGCACTCGCGACCATTGCTGTTACGGTCGTGGGCGGAGTGTTGTTCGTTGTTCTGGCGGCGGATAGCTTGCTGGTTCAGCGACTGTTGACGGTCCCGTCAAGTCTGGCTGCGGCCTTTTCCGCACAGGATCCAGTCGCGGCCCTGCTGGGGTTCATGACCGCCAACGACCCATATCGCACGGCTCTCTATGATGTGGGCTGGCAGGCGCTGCAATCCTCTCCCATTATAGGGATCGGCTATGGGCAAATGATGCCTTTGGTGCGCGAACTCTATCCGGATATGATCTCGCTCCATACTCTTGAGAACCTCCATAGCGACATCGCGGACTTTGCCGCCTTGGGGGGCGCCATGGGCATTCTGGCCTATGTCCTGCTGTTGCTTTCGCCGGCAGCCGCCCTGAGGAGCTTGCGCCTGCGCGACCATCCGGGATTGTGGCTCACCGCTGTGGTGCTGATCGTCGGCTATGCCACGCTGGGTCTGACCAATGCCATGTTCGGCGTGTTGCCGCAGACCGCCTTATTCGCCGTAGCGCTGGGTGGCTTGATGGCGCTGAGCCATCGGGCGAAGGTCAGGAATCGAGCGCTGCCAGAACCTCGTCAATAGCACCCGGTCCGCCAATGCGTTCCTGACCAATGATGCCGAGGCGCACCCGTTCAGCGGGGGAATTGATGAGCCTCCCGAGCGCGTTGGCGACGGCCTCGGCATCCCCCGGTACGGCGATGCGCGCCTCGCCGTAAAGACGCTGTTCGTCTTCGAACCGAGACTGCCGGTCTTTCGGGCTGGTCATGTAAATGGCCGGCTTGCCCAGGCCCAGCGCCTGCGTCGTTGCGGTGCCCGCCTGCGAGAGGACAATGTCCGATACGGCGAGCGCATTGCCCATGGCCCGGCCGCGCAGTAGATGCACGGTGACCTTGCCGTCCGAGAGACTGCCCAGATCGTCGCCCTCGGCGCTGAGCAGATTGGTTCGGCTCAGGCCACTGGCTTCGGCCAGATCGGATACTGGTATTTCTCCGGCCACGGCCAGAAAAGCATCAGGGCGTTGCTCGACCGGCATGCGGCGCAACGCGTCCACCTGGCGGGCGAAATTCGCCGGTGTTTCACCCCGGCTGCCGGGCAGCAGGGTCACCGCGAGGGGCTGGCTGCGGCGGCTCTGGGCGTCGTAGTCACCAAAAGGGATGGTATCCATCATCAGATTGCCGGGCGCCGTCGCGTCAACGCCCGCCTGACGCAACAATTCCGCCAGATTGTCCGCGCGGCAAAAGACCTTTCGACAAGTCTGGGCGATTACATGTTTTTCCAGGCCCGAATAGAGTCGGGCCGCGCCGGTCTTGTAGCAGTCCACATAATAGAGGCCGCGATGGCCGGTGATCCAGCCCAGCAACGGCACGATGGCGTCACCCACCACCAGAATGCGGTCATAGCGATTGCGGATTGAGCGCATATAACGCAGCGCCGGGGGAATGGTGGCCAAACCGCCCTTGGTCAGGTCGCGGCGCAATGACCCCTTGGCCGTTCGCGCACCACCTGATGCAAGCCGGGCCCGCGGCCCCACGACCGGGCAGATTCCGGCATAGGCATTGCCGCTCCCCAGCACTGGCCAGGCTTCGACCAGATATCTATCGGTGAGATGCTTGGCAATCGCAGATGCGATCCAGTCCTCGCCGTGTCCATTCGAGATGATCAAGAAGCGCTGACGCGGCGCCGACCCGACCACCCCTAAAGGCCCCGGCCGAAGCGTTCCAAGGCCGTATTGGCCGCAATAGCGTCCGCATAGGGCTCCTGCCGGTCCACACTCCAATAGAACAATTCATCGAGCGGAATCGGCTTGCCGGTGATGGCGCAGCGCACGAAGCTGCCGGGCTTGAGTACGACATAGTCGCCATCGAGATAGCGCAAGCTCGCTTCTGCGGGCGCAAACCCCTTGTCGAAAATATTCATGGTCTCATACCTCGGCTGTCAGGCATCTATACCGAACCGAAATGCGCATCAAAAGAGGCTTTCCTGTGAACCATCGTCCGGACCGGGCCGGGTGGGTTTGCGACGGATGACGGGCACCCCGGCCACAACAACCCCCACCTCGCCATCGGCAAAGCTCAGTTTGAGCGCTTCCCCGGGACGGGCGTTCGCCCGAGTGGTGACGACCGCGCCGGTCTCGTCCTGTACCAGTGCGTACCCGCGCGCCAAGACATTTCGATAACTCAGGGTTTCCAAAAGCTTGCCCAATTGCTCCGACTGCACGCGACGCGCCTGTGCAGTTTGCGTCGCGGCGGCATCCAATCGGGCGACGAGCGGCGACAGCCGTCCGTGAGCATGGCGCAATTCGGCACGCAGTGGTTTGTCGGAAAGTCCAGGCAACAGACGCGTCAAGGCCGCCTGCTTGCGCTCGAGTGCGGTGGCGGTGGCCGTGGGTAATTGGCGGGCGCAAGGGTTCAGCCGCAGCCGCGCCCGCTCCACAGTCTTGCTCAGTCCAGTTTCGCCATAGCGCTGCAGGACGGTAAGACGCTCGCCCAGTTCGGCATGGCGCTGGCGCACTAGGCGCGGCTGAACCGAGCTCGCAAGATTTGAAAAACGAATGCGCCGGGCCTGTACAAAGTGTCGGAGAGCGCCCGAGAGCTGGCTGCTGGCGAGGTCCAGGCTTTGCCGATGCGTCGAGACCAGATCGGCCGGGCGCGGCAGGCCCGCCCCGGCGGCCCGCAACCGGTCCTTGAGGCTGGACAGTTCCCGTCGCATGGCCTGGCGCTGGCGCAGGCCGTGGTCATCGACGTAAGCGATGAGTTCCGCGCGCACGGGTACCGACGCTTCGGCGGCGGCGGTGGGCGTTGGCGCGCGCATGTCCGAGGCGTAGTCAACGAGCGTGGTATCCGTCTCGTGTCCAACCGCCGTGATGACGGGAATTTGCGAGCCGGCCACGGCGCGAACCACGGCTTCCTCGTTGAAGCCCCAGAGATCCTCGATGGATCCGCCGCCACGTGCCACGATCAGCAGATCGGGCCGTGGTATCTGTCCTGCGGGCAAGAACGCGTTGAAGCCTTCGATGGCGTTCACCACCTCGTGGGCGCAGGTGTCGCCCTGCACGCGTACCGGCCAGACCAGGACATGGCTCGGGAAACGATCGTCAAGCCGATGCAGGATGTCGCGAATGACGGCGCCCGTGGGTGAGGTGATGACACCGATCACACGCGGGAGATAAGGCAGGGGCCGCTTGCGTTCGCGGGCGAACAACCCCTCGGCGAGCAGCTTCTTGCGGCGCTCTTCAAGCAGCGCCATTAGCGCGCCGGCGCCAGCCGGCTCGATGTTTTCGATGACGATCTGATATTTCGAAGAGCGCGGAAAGGTGGTCAGCCGCCCGGTCGCTATAACCTCCAGCCCTTCCTCAGGCTTGAAGGCAAGGCGCGCATAGTTGCCCTTCCAGACCACGGCGTCGATGGAAGCGGTATCGTCCTTGAGCGTGAAATAGGCGTGGCCCGAGGAGTGCTGCCCGCGAAAGCCGGAAATCTCACCGCGCACCCGCACATGCCCGAACTCATCCTCAACCGTGCGTTTGACCGCCTGGGCGATTTCGGAAACGGTGAATTCGGCGGCATTGGTCAGAAGCTGGGACATATGCTTCTGGTGCGATAAAGCCGAGAACGGGTCAAGCCGCTACTCGGCGGCTTCCACCTGGACAACGCCCTCCAGATTACCCATGGACTGGACGATGTGATTGGCCAGCGCGTCATAAATGCCGCCATAGGCGTGGCTGGCGCGGGTAAGGGCGATCTGCGCGTCGGCCAGCCGGGGTAGGCCATATTCTTCGCCGATCACCCGCATGCCGGGCTGCAGGGCGCTTTCAGGCAAAAAGCCGATGGCCAGGTCCGACAGAACCGCCGAGGAAATAGCGGTCGCGTTGGACGAGGTGTAAGCGACGCGATAATCCATCCCGCTGCGGTCGAGCTGTTCCATGGCGTCCTTGCGCCAGATGCAGCAATTGGGACCGCAGGCGATGGCGAGCGGCTCGCTAGCCAATGCGCGGCCGCCATGGCTGGACACCCAGAACATCTTTTCGGTGCGGAACAGATCGCCGAAATTGTGATCGGTGCCCTGGGTGAAGACGATGAGATCGTATCGCCCCGCTTTCATGCCTTCGAGCAATTGCTCGGACGCCATGCAGGCGACATCTACCGCAATGCGCGGGTGGGTGCGCTGGAAACTGGAGAGAATGACCGGGAGCAGGCGCACGGCATAATCATCCGGTACACCAAACCGAATCGACCCGGCCAGATCGCTGTCATTGAAGTGGTCGAGAATTTCAGCGTTGGTGCGCAACATTTTGCGCGCCCGCTCGTAAAGCACCTCGCCGTGATGGGTGAGGCTGACACTGCGTCCATCACGGGCGAGCAGGGTCTGGCCCAGCCGCTCTTCGAGGCGCTTGATCTGCATCGACACGGCTGACTGGGTTTTGTTTACCCGGCGCGCCGCTTCCGTGAAGCTGCCGCAATCGGCAATCGCGCAGAAACTCTGCAACTGGTCGAGGTCAAGAGGGGCAGCCATTGTTCATCACCCAAATTGATCGAAAGGATGAAATCTATTTGTTGGACGAATGGAAGTCCAGAGCCTTATCTAGGGATCATCGATACACCGTCGTGTCGACGCCCGCCGGCCCCCCTCCGGCGGCCAGTCCTGTCCATTGGAGAAGAAGATGGCTCTCTCGCTTCCCGGCGAGCGGTCAGTTGTGGCCGGCTCGCACGTCAATCCTGTACGTGCTCTGTTTACCTGGTTCGCCCAGGCCAAGGCCGCCCGTGCCCGCCGCAAGGCGCTCCGGGAATTGCTGTCGCTCGATGCTGCGCTGCTCAAGGATCTCGGTGTCAGCCGCGCCGATGTGCTTGATGCCATGACACCTCAGGATGGCCGGACCGCCGGCATGATCCTCAATGCCGCCAGGGCGCGCAACGCCCGCGGCTGAGAATAGAGAATTCGCGGCCGACATGCCGGCCGCCCCTGCGTTGGGATGAACACTATTGCCTGTGCGCGTCCCATCTCCCGGGCCGGTTTTCCCACCGGTCCCGTTTCCTGAAGACTTGCCGGGCCATGCATTGGCATGTGCCCGGTTTTTTGGCTCAGATGAACCGGACGCCGATCTCGGTTTCGCTGTGCCAGGCCAGTTCACAATCGAGCCTTCGCCCATCGGTCATGGCCAGGACGAAGCGATGTGGTACGCCAAAGGCGCTCGTCACAGTCAGTTTGGCGCCCGTATCAGAGAGATTGCGGATCACGCAGTCAAAGGTTGACCGTCCGTCATTGAAGACGATCTTGCCGCTTTTAAGGGTTCGATGCCGCTGTGCCGAACGCTCGTCTTCACTCACTTCGTATGCCTCCGCGATCAGGGCAGGGCTTCAAAGCCCTCGGCGAACCCGTCCAAAGAGACCGGAATGCCGACGCCTTCCTCTGGGGTCTTGAAGACGACGAATATCGCATCGCTTCCCTCGGAGAGCACCTTGATGATCTCATCATCAAGCTCGACTTCCGCAATACAGCCATTGGGCAGGCAGCGCACGAAGGCAACTCGCCCCATATCGGTGCCGTCGACATTGAGGCCCAGGCCATTGGGTAGCAATACGCCCAGCGGCGCCAACACGCGTAACAGCCGTGCTTCACGATCCGCGGTGCGCAGCACGATGACCGAGAGGCCCACATTGGGCTGATCTTCGGCCAGCACATTCTGAATGATGGCACATTGTTCAAAACTGGCGCCTGGCGGCGTGTCGCAGCTCATCTGCCAGTCGCCATATTCCGCGCGGACCGTGCCCTGAGCCAGGGTGGGCGCTGCCAGAAAGGCCATTGCACATGCACCGATTACACCAAACCGCTTTGCCCAGACCATCACTTCTTCCAACTCTCCCGTCGAATCGACGTTTTGCGCGTGGGGTCAGCCTGTTTCCGACACGCACTCGAAGCTGTCAACCAAACCCCTGCTGTCCGGCCCCTTTTGGGTAGAAACTGCGGCGCACATGAGGCGAGTGGGGGGCGGGGCGGCACCAATATGCCGCAGCGTGTACCCCGATGCACAGAATAGACTCGGGGTAAGCAATGTGATTTAGGTCAAGCACGAGTTTTTGCGCTCCGAAGTTGAGTCGGGGCGGCGTTCGCTATGCCGCTATTCAACCAATCCTGCTTCGGTGCACGCCGCCAGAACGTGTCGATAGGGGGTATATGGTGACCGGACAGTTCTTCAGGAAGATGGGTGCCGCTATTGCGGGCGCAACGGCGCTGGTGCCGGCTGCGGTATCAGCCCAGGATGCTGCGGTTTTGACCCAGAATGGTGCCGGCGGATACGCTGAGCCGGGCCAGTTTCACCTGCAGGAATCGGTGACGCCAATCATGGATTCCATCGTTGCCTTCCACGATGGCATCCTGATGTGGACCATTGCGCTGATCGTGCTTTTCGTTCTCGCGCTTTTGGTGGTCATCGTCGTGCGGTTCAACGCCAAGGCCAATCCGGTGCCAGCGCGCTTCACCCACAACACGCTGATCGAAGTGATCTGGACGGTCGTGCCGATCCTGATCCTTGTGGTGATTGCCATTCCGTCCTTTGGTGTGTTGTCCGACCAGATGACCGTGCCCGATGGCGAGCGCAAATATCTGGGTGCCAATATCTTCTCGCTCGGCGAGGTCGAGGTTCCGGAAGCTACCATCACCGTCAAGGCCTCGGGTGAGCAGTGGTACTGGAATTACGAGTATGTGGATCAGGGCGTTGCCTTCGACTCCAATATTCTTTCCGAAGCAGAGATTGCCGAGCTCAAGCCCGGCCAGCCGCGTCTTCTGGCCGTGAATAACGAGTTGATCGTGCCTGTCGATACCACCGTGCGCCTGCAGGTGACTTCAAGCCCGACCGGTGTGATCCACGCCTTTGCGGTGCCTTCCTTCGGCATCAAGGTCGACGCTGTTCCGGGTCGCCTCAACGAAACCTGGTTCAACGCGCGCGAAACCGGCATCTACTACGGTCAGTGTTCCGAGCTTTGCGGCAAGGACCACGCCTATATGCCGATTGCGGTGCGTGTGGTGAGTGCTGAAGAATACGAAGCCTTCATCACCGCGTTCGCCGAAAGCCGCAACTATGCGGAAGCAGCGTCGCTGCTTCCGGCTCTCTAAGCGAAGGGTCAGAGGACAAGACAATGGCAAATACCGCTAACCTCGAAGCCCATGCTACCGGGCATGACCACGCCAGCCACGACCATCATACCCCCACGGGCTGGCGGCGCTGGGTCTATTCGACCAACCACAAGGACATCGGGATCATGTATCTCGTGTTCTCGATCATTGCCGGTGTGATCGGCGGCCTGCTCTCGGGTGCCATGCGCCTGGAGCTGCAGGAGCCGGGCATTCAGATCTTCCACGGTCTGGCCGCCATGTCCTACGGTCTTGAGGGCGATGCCGCTCTGGATGCGGGTAAACACATGTTTAACGTGTTTGTATCCGCCCACGCCCTGATCATGGTGTTCTTTACCGTTATGCCCGCGACCATGGGTGGCTTTGCCAACTATTTTGCGCCGCTGATGGTGGGTGCCCCCGATACAGCCTTCCCTCGCATCAACAAT
>JBGTUK010000051.1:0-13076 GCA_041939225.1 Devosia sp. | reverse complement strand
AATTGAGGTCTTCTGGCGAGTCGATTGACTCAAGGTCGTTCCACTCTATTGGCGTTGATGCCGGCAAGTGCGTTCGCGCGCGCAGCGAGTAGGCCGCCACCGCTGTCGCGCTGCGGGCGTTACGGTGGTAATCGATGAAAATCCGACGCTTGCGGTTTGCCGCGCCCATCACGGTGACGAAAGTATCCGGGCCGGTAGCGGCCAGTTTTGCGGCAATGCTGGCGCTCGCCGCATGCGCTGCCTTCCAGGTCAGCTTGGGCGTGGTGGGTACCACGATGTGAACGCCCTTGCCGCCCGATGTCTTGACGAAGGGGGCCAGTCCCAGAGCTTGCAGTTCGCCGCGCAGATGCACGGCGGCATTGACCACGTCGCGCCAGGCTACGCCTTCACCGGGATCGAGGTCGAAGATGATCCGGTCCGGTTTGTCGATATGATCGTGATGGGTGCCCCAGGCATGAAATTCGACAGCTCCGAACTGCGCCAGCGCAAGATATCCTTTGGTGTTGGTGACCGCGATGAATGTCTGCATTTCCCCTTCTCCATTGGCGCTTTCCACCCTGGCAATGCCTTCGGGCATGCCGGTAAAGGGATGACGTTGGAAAAAGCAATCCGCCGATTTGCCGGTGGGGCAGCGGAACAGTGACACCGGACGGTCGAACAAGTGCGGCAGCATGAAATCGCCGACGCTGGCGTAGTAGACGGCGATGTCGAGCTTGGTCGGGCCGTTCCTGCCAAAGAGGCGTCGGGTGGGATTGGTGACCCATATGCCGGCCAGATCCGCGTCGGTCACCAAACGCTTGCGCGGCGCCGACCCGCGGGCCGTAAGGCTCGCCTCGCGCAGCCCTCGAAACACGGCATGCCGCAGCAATCCTTCGCTGGTGATCTCGGCATATTGGATGCGCGCCGTCAGTAGTGGTTTGACGTTGATTACTTCCTTTGGGGCGCCGTCCAGCCGGTCATCGGTTTCGAGTGATTGCAGGCGCGCAAGCAGGCTTGCCATGCCGGTGGCATCGAAACCGGTGCCCACCTTGCCGCGATAGACCAGATCGTTCTCCGCCCACGCGGCGACAGCGATTGCCCCGATCCCGCCCGCGCTTGGGGAGGCGGTATAGCCGGCGATGACAAAGTCACCTGTTTTCGGCGCCTTGATCTTGAGCCATGTGCTGGAGCGTTTCCCGCTATAGATGCTGTCGGCACGCTTGGAAACGATGCCCTCAAGGCCCTTGTCGATGGCTTGCGCGAAGAGGGCTTCTCCGAGCCCTTCGACATGATCGCTGAACTGGATGGCTGAGGGTGCTTCGATGAGCAGATTCTTGAGCAGTGCTTTCCGGTCCCTGGCAGCGACACCGCGCAGGTCCCAGCCATCCAGATACAAGAGGTCAAAGGCGAAAAACAGCAGATTGCGCGGCTGGCTGCCCGAAAGTGCCTCCTGCAAGCGGCCGAAGTTGCTGACGCCCTGCTCGTCGAGCACAACGATCTCGCCATCAAGCACCGCCTGCTTGCAGGGAAGGGTGGAAAACACCTCCGGCAGATCCCCGTACCGCCGCGTCCAGTCCAGGCCGCCGCGAGTGACAAGGCGAACTGCCTTGCCCTCCAGGCGCGCCAGCGTGCGATAGCCGTCGAACTTGATCTCGTGCAGCCAACTGATCGTTCGGCTATCCGATGGCGGTGCCGCTGCCGCTGTGGCGAGCTGGATTGAGGTCTTGTCGGGTAGGGGCGCCGCGACCGCCCCTTCGAGCTTCTCCGGTTTCAGCGATGGGCGGCGGCGCTTTCTTGCGGGCGGGGCAGACGTCTCAAGCAATTGTTCGATGCGACGGCCGGTCTTGACGCTTTCGGGGTGGGTTTCAAGGACATCGCTATGTGTATTCATGGCCTGGTCGTGTTCCTTGAACAGCAGCCAGTTTGACTTGCCCTTGTCCTCCGGGCGGTTCTTGAGCCGGGTCAGCATCCAGCCGCCACTGAGCTTTTCGCCCGCCAGGCGAAACTTGAAGGCACCCTTGGCGATATCGGCTTCGGGGTCGCCCATTGGCGCCCAGGTGCCCGTGTCCCAGACGATCATCGGGCCGCCGCCATATTCGCCCACCGGAATGACGCCTTCAAAATCAATATAGTCGACTGGGTGATCTTCGGTTGCGACAGCCAGACGCTTGTCGGCCGGATTGAGTGAAGGACCCTTTGGAATGGCCCAGCTCTTGAGTACGCCTCCAAGTTCGAGACGAAGATCGTAATGGTCGGCCGTGGCGTGATGCTTGTGGACGACAAAGCGAAACCCGTCTTCACCATCCGTCCCGAACGGTTCGGTGGTGCGCTCGAAGTTGCGCTTGCTGCGATAGCTGGTGAGACGTGTTCCGACCATGAGCCAATCAGGGCACAAAATCGACCATGGGGCTAGCGTTTGTAACGCGCCCTGTTCCCAGACCCTGGCTAGCGATGTGCTCGAGGAATTCCGCGATCGCGGCGTCGAGGTAACATCCTCAACCCTGAGTAGGTCGCTGTAATCCGCGACGCCGCCAAGCATTATCCAGATGCTCTTGTGCCGGAAGAACTTGGGGTTTCGATTCCACAACCTTCAAGTCCGCTGGAAGCGTAGTTCACGCATGGAATTCCCGCCTCTGATATCTGCCATCACGCATGTGAATTGGTGCGGCAGGCCGCGGTTTGTTATTAGTGTGGCATGTACACACCTCCAGCTTTCCGCGAGGACGATCCATTCGTCCTTCGTCAGATCATCCGCGAAGCACGCCTCGCGACCCTCGTGACTGCCACGAACGAGGGGTTGATGGCCACGCCCTTGCCGCTAATCCTGGACGAGCAGCAGGGAGAGCACGGTGTGCTGCTGGGGCACCTTGCCAAGGCCAACCCGCAATGGAAGACGCCCGCAATGGGCGAGGCGATGGTGATCTTCTCGGGGCCCGATGCCTATATCACCCCAAGCTGGTACGCGACCAAGCAGGACCACGGAAAGGTCGTGCCGACGTGGAATTACTCGGCCGTCCACGCCTATGGCGAGGTCGAATTCTTCGAGGATCGCGACCGATTGCACCAGGCGGTCAGCCGCCTCACCGACCTTTACGAGCAGGCTCGCGCGAAGCCGTGGGCGATCACTGACGCGCCCGACAACTACATCGAAAGCCAGCTCAAGGGCATTGTGGGACTTCGCCTCTCGATTACCCGCATCGAGGGCAAAAGCAAGATGAGCCAGAACCAGCCCGAGCAGAACCGCCGAGGGGTGGCGGCGGGGTTGGCCGAGAGCGAGCGCGAAACGGATCGGGCAGTGGCCAGCATGATCGCGACGGACCCGCAGGAGTAAACTCCTCATTCCGGTGCTGCTTGCCTCAGGTGCGCGTATGCGCCGTCAACGTGTCTCTGGCTATAGGGTTCAAGCAGGTTTATTCTGGTGTCGATGCCTGCTGCGGATGCGATAGCCGCTTGAGCGCGGCACATGGGCTTCCATGCCAGCCGTGTGCGCCGATACGGCTCCAATCTAGCACCCTTAGCGAGGGCTGCTTTGCCTGACCTGAGGAGGATGAGATGGCTGAGGCGATCCAGTTTCAAGACGGCGAGACGTATGAGTCCATGATGGGCGTGTGGAGCGCTCTGGTGGGCGCCCCATTTCTCGACTGGCTGGAGGTGCCAGCAGGCGCAAAGTGGGCCGACATTGGTTGCGGAAACGGCGCTTCGACGGAACTGATTGTCGAGAAGGTGCAGCCTGCATTGGTTGAAGCGATCGATCCATCCGAAGCCCAGTTGGCGTATGCCCGGAAGCGCCATCAGGCAGGTGTTGCACGCTTCACCCTGGGTTCTGCGCTGGAGCTTCCTTACCCCGATGGCGCCTTTGACGCCGCCATTATGGCGCTTGTGATCTTCTTTGTGCCTGAGCCTGCGCGCGGTACCGCTGAAATGCGGCGGGTCGTGCGCAGCGGGGGCGTCGTTGCTGCCTACGCGTGGGATCTTGAAGGGGGCGGTTTTCCCTACGAGGATGTGCACGCTGCACTAAGCGAGGCTGGCGTCGAGGCACTGCTGCCACCACACCCGGAGGTGGCGCGGCTGGATGCGCTCAATCGCTTGTGGACAGATGCCGGTCTTGTTGATGTGGAAACGCGGGAAATCACGGCGAGCCGGACGTTCCCGTCCTTTGACGCATATTGGTTGACCGCCACATCCGCTCCCGGCATAGGGCAGGTGCTTCCCAAGCTGAGCGCTGAACAGCTGGAGCGCGTCCGCAACACCGTCCGGGCTTCTCGCGGTTCGGGGGAATGGATGGCGCGGGGCCGCGTTCATGCGGTTCGGGGGCGTGTGCCGAGCTAGTCGGCTAAAATCGCTCGCAGAGAACAGGTCACCGGACGGGTCGGTCGCGCATTGCTAGAACAGCGGTTCGAGCCGGCCCTTGCGCTTGACGATGTTCTTGTAGTCCCACTGGATGATGCGGGCTTCTTCGAGCCAGCTTCCGAGTGCACTGAAATTGATCTGCTCGGGCGCGGTGTAGCGGACCTCGGCGGCCTTGAAGCTGCCTTCAGGGGTGAGACCTGGTGTCTTGAAGGACTGGCCGCTCCAGAACATCAGGCGGACGGAGGATTTGAGCTTGGAATAGCCGACAACGGGATTGCCGAGGAGGAACCAGACCGGATGAGCATGCCAAATTTTGCTTTCAGCATCGGGCAGGTGCTGGTCGATGATGGCGCGCAGCGTATTGCAAATGGCGCGGTCGGGCTCGGCCTGGGCGGCGTGATAGGCGTCGATGGTGGGCTTTGCGGTTGTCATGCGATCGGCCTCCCTTTGCCTCGGACTATAGCGGGACGAGATGTGCAGGTGGAGGGGGAGGGGAATGCGCGGCGGCTTTACGGCATAGCCATTCGAGCGTAGCTCTCATGGCCTGATAGTCTAAAATCTCCCCACCGGGGAGATTTTGCCTTTGGCCCGGCTAGTAGATCCGCATCTGCATGCGCATGACAATGTCGGCGCCCAGGCGCTGGAAGCCGTATTCGCGCATGGTGCAGCGCCATTCCTCGCCGGATTTCTCGATACGGAAGAGATTGTAGCGGGCCGGGTCGTCCAGCGTGCCGCCCTGGGCGGCACTGGCGGCGGCAACACCGATCACCGGCACTTCGTGGTTCTTGCCGGGAATGTGGTGGATCGAGGAGCGGTGGGTGTGGCCGTGCAGGACCAGTTCGGCGCCTTCCTCCGTGATGACGCGGCGGAACGTGCGGTGGCCCTTGAGGCCAAAGGCGGGGTGCTGCAGTTCGGCATTGGGCGGATGATGGATCAGCACGACACGAAAATAGCCGGCATCGCCCAGTAGCTTGAGAATGCGCTTGAGGCGCGCGGCCTGTTTCTCTTCAAAGCGGCCGATAGCAAAGAACGGCGCGGTGGGCACGGCGCTGGAGCATGAAATGATGGCCACTTCCCCCACGCGGCGCACAAAGGGGAAAGCCTGGCCCTCAACGGTTTCTCCCTTAAGGTAGTCGCCCCACTCATCCTGGGCATATTCCAGGGCGCCGGGGACATAGGCGTCGTGGTTGCCGGGGCAAACTACGGTTTTGTCGGCGCCGCCCAGTTCGCGCAGCCAGCGGCCAGCGCGTTCGACCTCGCTATCGAGTGCCAGATTGGTGAGGTCGCCAGTGACAGCGGTAAAATCGGCTTTCTGGTCCTGCATATGGACGACGAGGCGAGAGAGAGTTTCAGTGTTCATCTCGCCGTGGCGCTTGAGCTTCCAATTGAGAAAGCCGGTTAGCCGCTTGCCCAGCAGATCGCGAAAACCCACCTCGGGGAGGGGGGACAGGTGGATGTCGGATATGTGAGCAAGAGTGATCATCGCGGTGGGTTGTGCCAGAACGGATGGGGCAAGAAAACGTTCAATCGACACAACGCACGATTTTGTCGCGGGCCAAGCTCTGATAGCCAAGGGGCAGAGATGGAGCCAAAAGCATGATGAATCGCTTCCAGCGCGTGCGCGCGAGTGCCTTTTTGACCCTCAAGGGGTTCTGGCACCGGATGACGGTGGGGTCCCGGGTGATGGTGGTGGATGGCGACAAGGTATTGCTGATCCGCCATACCTATGTGCCGGGCTGGCAGTTGCCCGGTGGTGGGGTTGGGCCGGGCGAGACCTTTGAGGAAGCCGGGGCGCGCGAGACGCTGGAGGAGACCGGCTATCGGGTGACCGGGCCCATGGAACTGTTCGGAATCTATCACAATACCAGCCCGGTGACGAACCGGGACCATGTGGCGCTTTACGTAGCCAAGAATTTCAAGTTCGAATTCGAGCGCAAGCCGGACTACGAGATTGCAGAGGTGGGCTGGTTCGACCGGCACAGTCTGCCTGAAAAAGTGACTCCCGCGACCAGCCAGCGGATCGATGAATATTTCGATGGCGTGGAGAAGCGGTCCATCTGGGGGTATTGAGATTTGCGCCGGACGTCATTTTGGCCTCGCCTGAACACCTCCACCCAACCTCCCCCCAAGAGGAGGGGGAGGGATGCATCGGGTCCCCTGCAGTGCTGGTGGCTCACCCCAGGGCCACTCAATCCAGAAACGGCAGTTCAGGGCCGATGGGCACGATGCGGTGCGGATTGATGGTGGTGTGGCTCCAGTAGTAGTGCGTGCGGATGTGGTCGAGATCGACCGTTTCCCTGACGCCGGGAACCTCGTAGAGCGCCTTCAAATAATGGCTGAGGTTTGGGTAATCTGCGACGCGCTTGCGATTGCACTTGAAGTGACCGACATAGACAGCGTCGAAGCGCACCAGAGTTGTAAACAGCCGCCAGTCGGCCTCGGTGATGGTATCGCCGGTCAAATAGGCGGTTTCGCCCAATAGGCCCTCGACCCAGTCGAGCGCGTCGAAGAGCTTGGTGACCGCTTCGTCATAGGCGTCCTGGGTCGTGGCAAAGCCGGACTTGTAAACCCCGTTGTTGATGTCGTCATAGACGCGGTCATTGATCTCGTCGATGCGCGGGCGCAGGGCCTCGGGATAGTAGTCGTCGGTATTCCCAGTCAATTCGTTGAAGGCCGAATTGAACATGCGGATGATTTCCGAGCTTTCGTTGGACACGATAGTGCCGGTCTTCTTGTCCCAGAGCACTGGCACGGTGACGCGGCCGGTATAATCGGGCACGGCCTTGGTATAGACCTGCCAGAGCTTGTCCTTGCCGAACAGGACGTCGCCGGTCGAGCCTTCACTCTTGTCGAAATTCCAGCCGGTCTCATCGGGCATCTTGTGGGCAACGACCGAAAATGAAATCAGGTTTTCGAGCTCCTTGAGCTTGCGGAAGATAAGGGTACGGTGCGCCCAGGGGCAGGCGAGGGACACATAGAGGTGGTAGCGGTCAGCTTCGGCCGCGAACCCGCCTTCGCCCGACGGACCAGGGCTGCCGTCCGGGGTGATCCAGTTGCGAAATCCGGCTTGAGAGCGAACAAATTTGCCGCCGGTTTTCTTCGTGTCGTACCATTGGGTCGACCATTCTCCGTCGATCAACTGTCCCATAAAATCTGCCTTTCGGTCATTTTGCTGTCGGCATTTGTGGGTTGGATACCCTGGCCTATCGGATCTGTTCTCCGACTTTAGCTACTAAGTGAGGCCGCGGACAAAAAAGGGCCCATGCGGCAACACACTGTTGCACAATCGCGAAACGGTTGCGGCGGACACCAGGGAATTGGAAATTGTAGGCCGAAAATTCCCATTTACGAGCAACCATGTGGGTGCTAATCCGGTTCCAGACGTGGAGGCGTTCAGGATGATGAAGGTTTTGCAGATGAACCGACGACCCTAGTTGGTCGTTTAGAGCGGAGGGCCGGTGGCCGATCCGCAAGTTTTTATGCACTTCTATTCCTGGATCAGACCCATGACCACGCTCGCAGCGGCCAAGGCCGCCTCTTCCCCTGCCGCCGGCCAGTTGATCGTTCGGGCCGCGACCAGCGCCGATGATGTATTCGTCGAAGACCTGCAGGCCATCGCCTTTGGTCCGGGCCGGTTTGCGCGCACGGCCTTCCGGGTGCGGGAGCAATTCCCCATCGATCCAAGCCTGAGCCTAATCGCCGAGGTTGATGGCACCGCCTGCGGATCGGTCTGGATGACCCCGATAAGTGTGGACGGGCTCAAGGGCTATCTGCTGGGGCCGCTGGCGACTCACCCTAATTTCAGAAAGCGGGGCGCTGGCAAGTTGTTGGCGCGGGAAGTGGCCAAGCTGGCGTTGGCGCGCGGCGAGGGGCAATTCGTGCTGCTGGTCGGCGACCAGGACTATTATTGCCCGCTGGGCTGGGACATCACCACGCCAGGCAATATCCAGTTTCCTGGTCCGGTCGACCCGACCCGCGTCTTGCTGCTGGCCGAGGATAAGAGCCTGGCCAAGTCGCTCAAGGGCGAAATTGCGGCCTTCGATCCGGAGGCGTGAGGCCAAAAGGGGGTGCAGGATGGGGACGGGATGACTACATTCCTCTCGTTGCTATGAAATCACTCCGGGTGCGCTTTGGCTCCAAGTTCCGATATTGTCCGGCTACTATCGCCCAGGCTGCTGGCTGACCCGCCAGAATTGCCGCCGGCGCGGACGCTGGTGCCAGACTGGCAACCTCTCAAACCATTTGAGCGCGGACCCGTACCGGCAGCGGTGCTGATTGCGCTGGTGCGCCGGCCGGAAGGGCATACTGTGCTCTATACCGAGCGCTCTCCTGATCTGCGGGCGCATTCGGGTCAAGTAGCGTTTCCTGGCGGCAAGATCGACGGTTCGGACGATGGCCCTGCGGCGGCGGCCCTGCGCGAGGCCAATGAAGAAGTGAGCATGAAGGTCGAGGATGCGACCATTCTGGGCTATATGCCGACCTATTACACCGGCACCAATTACCTGATTACGCCGGTGGTGGCCGAAGTCGATCCAGCCGGGCCATTCGTGCCCAATCCGGGCGAGGTGCGTTCGGTTTTCGAGGTGCCGCTGGAGCGCATTCTGGACGCCCAGAGCTATGGGCGGTTCCGCATCAGCCGTGGCGGCAAAGAGCATTCGACCTGGCAGATCGACCATGACGGGCATGTCATCTGGGGCATTACCGCCAATCTGACCCGGCAGTTCCGTGATTTGGTGGTTGGCGAGGTGGCTGCGTGATACCGGATCGGCTCGAGGGTGCGGAGTGGCTCGAACGGCCGCAGGTGCAGACAATTCTGGCGGCGCTTGATGGCGCGACGGGCAAGACAAGGGCGGTGGGCGGGGTGGTGCGCGACAGCCTGATTGGGCGCATGCGCGAACACGCCGACATCGACCTGGCGACGGAACTGCTGCCCGTCGCAGTGATGCAGCGGGCCAAGGCTTCAGGGATCAATGCTTATCCGACTGGGATTGAGCATGGCACGGTGACCCTGCGGCTGGACGAGACGACCGTGGAAGTGACCACGCTGCGCAAGGATGTGGAAACCGATGGCCGGCACGCAGAGGTTGCCTTTGGCACGGACTGGGTGGCCGATGCCGAGCGGCGCGATTTTACGCTCAACGCGCTTTATTGCTTTGCCGATGGACGATTGTTCGATCCGCTTGGTGGGGCGGGGGACCTTATCAACGGGCGGGTGCGCTTTATCGGGGATGCTGCGCAACGGATCGCCGAGGACGGACTGCGCGTGTATCGGTTCTTCCGGTTTTCGGCCAGCCATGGGGGCGAACAGTTCGACGCTGACGGCCTTGCAGCCTGCAAGGACGCCGTTGAAGAGTTGGACCATATCTCGCGCGAGCGCGTGGGGGCTGAGATGTTGCGCATGCTTGCCCTGCCGCGTATTGCGACGACGCTGGCCCTGATGGATCGGCTGGGCCTGCTGCGTCTAGCCTCGGGCGCAGTGGCAGCGCTGCAGCGTTATGAGACGCTGGGTGGACAGAACGCGGCCGCGCGGTTGGCCATGCTGGGGCGCGATAATCTGGCGCAGCGGCAGGCGGATTGGCGGCTGAGCAAGGCTCTGATTGCGCAAGCCCGCCATATCGAGGAGGCTGCCGCGATGCTGCGGCGTGGCGATATCGGCTGGGCGGCCTATCGTTTCGGTGAAGATGCAGTTGAGGGGCTGGCAGTGGCGGCGGCCGAGGAAAACTGGCCACGCGAGCAATTGGCGGAACTGGCTCGCGACATGGGACGGCTGCCCGTGGCCCCCTTGCCAGTTGGTGGCGCGGATTTGGCGGCGCGCGGTATGAAGCCGGGACCCGATATGGGCGCGGCGCTAGCGATCATGGAGCGCGCCTGGGTGGAAAGCGGGTTCTGTCTGAGCAAGGACGCGCTGCTGGAGCGGGTTTTTCACTAACCCTACAGCGGGTCCAAAAAAAAGCCCCGGTGTTCCGGGGCTCTATTGATTAGTGCCGGGTCTGGCGACCCATGTCGTCGACGTCAACTATGCGTTCCTTAATGCGCTCAACCATTTCGGGCCGCACTTCGGTTTCACCGTTGAGATTTCGCATGTTTTCGACTGCACGTCGCACAACTTCAGCCTCGGATTCGGCCTCGGCGCGCCAGGTTGATCCTGGAATGAGTGTGCCGGAATCAAAGCGTTTCATCGCTGAACCTCCTAGTGTCACTCCCTTTGGCGGGTCTGATGAAACGCGGCGAAGTCAAAAAGGTTCCCGACATTCGTCAGGGCCACTTCACCGCGGGCGGCATGGAGGAGAGGATCGAATTGACGTTGCCGCCGGTTTTGAGGCCGAAAGTGGTGCCCCGGTCATAGAGCAGGTTGAATTCGACATAGCGGCCGCGGCGGACGAGTTGTTCGTCGCGCTCGGCTTCGGTCCAGGGCTTTTCGAAATTGCGGCGGACCAGCCTGGGATAAATGTCGAGGAAGGCCTCGCCCACCGCCTGGGTGAATTCGAAGTCGGCGGCCCAGTCGCCGGAATTGAAGTGATCGTAGAAGATGCCGCCAATGCCGCGGTGCTCATTGCGGTGCGGCAGGAAGAAGTAGTCGTCGCACCAGGCCTTGAACCGTTCGTAGTCGACGCCTGAACGACCTGCGCAGGCAGCCTGCATGGCCGCGTGAAAGTCGACCGTATCGGGATCGGTCTGAGTGCGGCGATTATCGAGCACCGGGGTAAGGTCGGCGCCGCCACCCCACCATTGCTTGCCGGTGACGATCATGCGGGTGTTCATATGCACTGCGGGAACGTGGGGGTTCCAGGGGTGGATTATGAGCGAAATCCCCGAGCTCCAAAAGGCCGTGCCAGCCTCGGTGCCCGGCATCTGTTTGGCGAAATCCTCGGAGAAATTGCCGTGTACAGTCGAGATATGTACGCCCGCCTTTTCAAAGACCCGGCCATGCAGCATCGACATCTCACCGCCACCACCGGCCGCCCGATCCCAAGGCGTACGCTCGAATTGACCAGGCGTCATATCGGCATTTGGGCCGGTGACTTCGGTCTCGATGGCTTCGAGTTCCGCGCAGATGCGGTCGCGCAGCGTCCGGAACCAGCCGGTGGCAGCGGTTTTCTTGGTTGCGATATCGGCGGGCAGGGTGGGGGCTGGCGCAGTCATGGCGGGGGGAATGGACCTTCAGCTCGGTTCTGTAAAGGGCGTCACGGCGGGCAGGGTGCCGGTTTGTCGCAATGCTTCGCCCAATATCATGGCGCCCGCGATGGCCACATTGATCGAGCGCAAGTTGGGTTGCATGGGAATGCGAACGCCCAGGTCTGCGGCTTCGGCAACACTGTCGGGGACGCCGGCGCTTTCGCGGCCGAGGAGAAGGATGTCGCCGGACAGGTAGCTTGCTTCATAGGCTGAATGGCTGGCTTTGGTGGTGAGCAGGACAAGGCGGCGGCGCTGTTCAAGTCGCCAGTCCTGGAAGGCGGCGAAGCTGTTGTGTTCGAACAGGACGGCCTTGTCGAGATAGTCCATTCCGGCGCGGTTCAGGTTGCGATCGGTGAGGGCGAAACCGGCGGGATGGATGATGTGGACCTTTATCCCCATGCAGGCGCCAAGCCTGAGCAAAGTGCCGGTATTGGCGGCGATGTCGGGCTGATAGAGAGCCAGATCTATTGACATTCTTTACGGTCTCGCATGCGATAAAGCGCCCGGATTTACGGGCTGGCTTGGGTATAGTGTCGCAGTTGCGCGCTGTCACGGCACCTGCACTGGACAAGCGCCCATGACAGTGCAAAAAGGACGGACCTGACGGGCCGCTTGAGGGCGCACGGCGGTCGATTCTGCGTATGCGGTCGACCAGTCCGGGGCCGGTTCCGTCAAATGTGCATGTTACGGGGATACGGACCTTGGCCACGCAAGCAGAACATTCATCCACCAACCGGCGGGACTTTCTTTATGTCGCCACCGGCGCCGTCGGCGCGGTCGGCGCTGCCGCCGTGGTCTGGCCGCTGATCAACCAGCTCAACCCCGACGCATCGACCCTGGCACTGGCCAGCATCGAGTTTGACGTTGGCGCGATTCCCGAAGGGCAGTCGGTGACCATCACCTGGCGCGGCCTGCCGGTCTTCGTGCGGCATCGCACCGAGGCGGAAGTCGCGGAAGCCCGCTCAGTTGATCTGTCGGAACTCAAAGATCCTCAGACCGACGCGGCGCGTGTGAAGGAGGGCCATGAGCAGTGGCTGGTCATGATCGCCAACTGTACGCATCTGGGATGTATCCCGGTGGGCGAGGCCGGCGAGTTCGATGGCTGGTTCTGCCCCTGCCATGGCTCTCACTATGATACGTCCGGCCGCATTCGTCGTGGTCCTGCGCCGGCCAATCTGGTCGTGCCGCCTTATGAATTTGTCAGCGATACGCTGATCCAGATCGGTTAGTGGGGGGCTTTTCCTGTGTCCGAACATTCTACCTACACTCCGGGAAGTGCCGTCGAGAAGTGGCTCGATGACCGTCTGCCGATCATCCGGTTCTCCAAAGAGCACCTGATGGATTTCCCGACGCCCAAGAACCTCAACTATTGGTGGACCTTCGGGGCCATCCTGGTGATGTGCCTGGGCATTCAGATCGTGACTGGCATCATTCTCGCCATGCACTATACGCCCAATATCGCGATGGCGTTCGACTCGGTCGAGCATATCCGCCGTGACGTTAATGGCGGCCGCATTATCCAGGCCGTGCACGCGGTCGGCGCCTCGATGTTCTTTGTCGCGCTATATATC
>JBGTUK010000050.1:0-13513 GCA_041939225.1 Devosia sp. | reverse complement strand
ATCGGCGGCGTTCTGATAGCCTTCCGGATGCGGGGTGAAGGGCTGGCCGACGCCTTCGGGCGGATCGCCGCGCAGGGCGACGATCTTGTTGACGCCCGCTTCGGCATAGCCGCGCACCACCTCGTCCACCTCAGCGCGCGTGGCGCCGACGCAGGTCAGGTGCGCTGCGGCGGGCACGCCGGTATCGGTGGTGATGCGGCGCACCATGCGCAGGGTGCGTTCGCGGGTCGAGCCGCCGGCGCCATAGGTCACCGAGACGAAACGGGGGCTGAGCGGGGCGAGCTTGGCAATGCTGTCCCAGAACCGCTGCTCCATGGCGTCGGTCTTGGGCGGGAAGAACTCGAAGGAAAGCTGCAGGTCGGGGCGCTGGTCAGCCGTCTTGCGGCTGGCGCGCAGATTATCGTCGATCATGGTCTATTCCGTCTTGCTGCGGTCGCCGAGGTGCCAGAGGCACACGGTGAGCCCGCGATCCTTGCTGTCACTGGGAAATTCGCGCGCGGCGCGCACGTCGAGCCCGGCCAGGGCCGCCCAGTCGTTCATTTGCTCCCGCGACAGGCCAAGCCGGCGATGGGCGTGCTCGGTGCGCAGGAATTCGAGTTCATGGGGGGCAAAATCCACAATAAGGATTTCCCCGCCCGGCTTGAGCAGGCGACGGGCCTGGGCCAGCATGCGGCCCGGATCGTCGAAATAGTGCAGCACCTGATGGATGACGATGACATCGGCCAGACCAATGGCCGGGTCCAGCCCACCAATATCGCCCAGACGCACCTGGGCATGGCTGATGCCGGCGGCGGCCAGGCGCGAACGCGCCACGGCGAGCATTTCGCGGCTGGAATCGACGCCAATGCCGCGCGCATAGGCGGGGGCGAGCACTTCGAGCATGCGGCCGGTGCCGGTGCCCAGATCGACCAGCAGATCGACCTTGCGCCCGCCCAGCTCGGCCAATACTGCCGCTTCCACGGCGGCCTCGGGCACATGCAGGGTTTTCAGCAAGTCCCAGCTATCCGCGACCTTGGCGAAATAGTCGGCAGCCTGGGCCTGCTGGGCAGCGCGCGCCTCGGCCTGGCGGGCCTTGTCGCGCTGACGTTCGGGGGCATGGGGGTCGACCCGTGCGGTCAACCAGCGCGCCAGATCAGCGCCTTGTCCCTCGGGCGCGAGCCGATAATAGGCCCAGGCCCCTTCGGCATGGCGCTGGACGAGACCGGCATCGGCCAGGAGCTTGAGATGGCGGGAAACGCGCGGTTGGCTCTGATCGAGGATCTCGGTGAGATCCTTGACCGAATGGTCACCATCGGCCAGAAGCGCAAGCAGGCGCAGCCGGGTGCTTTCCCCCGCTGCCTTCAAAACCCCGACCAGTTTGTTCAATCCGCTCATCGCGCCCTCAGATATAAAGATATCTTTATATCTATTTCCGGCTTGAGGTCCAGCGCATTCTTGCGGGCGTGGCGTCCGCCATTCGCGCCTTGTCCGCTCACCTCGTGCCACTGGCGCGATGTGCCTTACTTGCGGACATGCCACCCGCCCTTCGAGCATAGCTCTTGTGGCCTTCTTGACTTGTGCGGCTCCACCGGAGCCACCCATCCGCGTCGCGGATCGTCTGCGAAGTCACCTAAAATCTCCCCACCGGGGAGATTTTGCCCTTCGGGCATGGTTCGAAGCCGCCCGGCCCTGCGGCGTCGCGGTTGCACGGTAACGAACGGCCAGTGGCCCTTCCGAAACAAGGTAGAACGAGCCACTGGCCGTTCGTCACGGAAACACGGATTTTTCACGGGTCCGGATTCAGGCGGTACCGTTATTGCAGGTCCGGCTGCCGAGCTTCTACCCGCGTAAAGAGGCGCCCCTCTTCCCGGCCTCCCCGCCCGACCCTGCGTCGGGGCCGCGTGTATAGCGGGGACGGGAGGAGTATGGGGGAGGTTCTTGGGGCGGGGATTACTTTTGGCTAAGGGGCAGATATCGAGAGTCGCCAGCCAAATGCTTGAGATTTTCTGCAGCGCCGTCTCAGGATGGGGCCCGGGTCAAGCCCGGGGTGACAGCCGGTGAGGGTGAAGAGATCAGGGTAGAACTAGACGGGTCTATACCCCATAGCCGTCATTCGATCCGCGCTGTTGGGTACCATCTAAGCGACATAGCCGTTTTCATTAGAAGGGGAGACCCCTTGGTTTCGGTGGAAAAAGGCCGGACGATAGCTGCGACGAATCCAATGAAGACTGGATATATGAAACGCGCGGCTTCCAACTGAAGCTCGGCAGGAAAGGGAGCAATGACCGATCACATCATCCGCATACCAAACCGAGTTACAGCCAGAACGATGATCTCGTTCTCCCGCAGCTTCGACATTCCAGCGTGCGATAGGTTGATCGTTGACTTTACAGGGGTCTCTTGGTGCGAGCCGTTTGGACTTCTATACCTTGCCCGCATTTTGAAGCGATCAACGGCAGATGTAGAATTTCCAGTCACGGCTAAGTCTCGCGACACGAACTTTCGTGGTTATGCAGAACACATGGGGTTCTTCCGCTACATCGGCTTTGCACGAGGCAATCATCCTGGCGAGGCCTCAGGGTCGTCTAGGTATCTACCGATACAGCGATGGGACGTTGCTGAGTTTCGAAGGGATGCCGGCATCTTGCCGTTCGGTGAAGTCGTTGACAACGAAGCAAGTCGCATCTGTGAGGTTATGCTGCAGACGGACGAAGGAGAGGCCTTCGATGCCGTCCAATACTGTCTGCGTGAAATCCTCCGGAACTCAATTGAGCACTCTCGCGGTGATGAGGTCTTGTTCTGTGCTCAGTATTGGCCGAATTCTGGAACGGTTGAATTCGCTGTATTAGATGATGGCATCGGCCTCAGGCGATCATTGTGCGCCAACACGCGGCTGGACTTAGACAACGACGCGGACGCGGTGAAGATGGCACTTCTGCCCGGTGTGTCGAGAGTTGACCAAGCAGGTGAACCCACCAATGATGTATGGGACAATTCGGGCTTCGGCCTATATGTTACCAGCAATCTGTGCGCCTCTACTGGCGAATTTCGCCTCGTGTCGGGAAAAGCCGGCGTCATGTTAGGACGAAATATTGAACGGCAACCATTTGCCTCGAGATTCAGGGGCACTGGCGTACAAATGAAGCTGGAAGTTCCAGACGGGCGAGGCGCTCGGAAATTGTTGCGCGCCATACTAAAACGAGGAGGCCGACAGGCTACTATCTTGCAGGGACGTCGGCGCATCACTCCGTCAGTCGCGTCACAAATGCTCGCCTCTGACTGGGATGGGTAACTCAATCCTCCTTCAATTCTCGCAAGTCTGCTTTCTAGCTGGCAGCTAAAAGGAAGCCTGTCCGCCACCCATCCCCAAACCAGCCACGAGGCACTCATTCTCCGCCGCTAGAGCGCCTTTACGACATCGGAGAGCATGGTCTGTACCTTGCCGGCCACGGCTTGCAGTTCGGCATTGTCGATGGCCTGCATGGAGGCGACGGGATCAATGGCGCTGACTTCGACCACGCCGTTTTCCTGTTCACGGACGATAACATTGCACGGCAGCATGGCGCCGACCCGGGGTTCGAGCTTCAATGCCTCGAAGGCCATTTTCGGGTTGCAGGCGCCAAGGATCAGGTATCCTGGCAGGTCGGCGTCGAGCTTGGACTTCATGGTTTTCTGAACGTCTATCTCGCTCAGCACGCCAAAGCCGTTGTCGGCCAGGACCTGCTTGGTGCGCGTTACGGCGTCGGCAAATGTGGTGTCAGGCAGTTGCTTGTTGAAAGTATACACGTTCGGTCTCCTCCTGGGATTGAGTGAAGTGAACGCTTGGGCGGCCAGTTGGATCGCGCCGATTTGTGGAAAATGCTGCGGCGCTCCTGACGTGATCGAAATTGTTGAGCGCCCCAAACCGGTGCCCAGGTCATACGAGGTGCTGGTCGAGAGGGGCGGAATGGCGGTGATGCTGGTGGCGCGGCAGCGGCTATTGCTGGCGGTGACGGCAGACGCTGTGGGCGCTCAGCCTTCGAAGGTCACCATGACCTGGGTGCCGGGGCCATCGCCATAGGCAACCCTGGCATTGAGGCTGACGGCCATGGCCTTGACGATGCGGCTGCCCAGGCCGGTGCCCTGCGGCTTGCCGCTGCCGTTCCAGCCGATGCCGTCGTCCTCGACCACCAGCTGCACCTGGCTGCCATCGCGGCGCATGGCAATGCGCACTTCGCCCGGCTCGCTGTCGGCATAGGCATATTTGAGGGCGTTGGTGACCAGCTCGGTGACGATCACGCCGAGCGAGGCGACCTTTTCGGTGGGGAGGGGGAAGCCTTCGACATCGACGCGAATGCTGGCGGTGCTGCCTTCGGCCTGCAGGGAATTTTCCAGTTCGCCAATCAGGCTGTTGATGTATTCGCCCATCTGGACGGTGCGCACGTCATCGGAGGTATAGAGGTGGCGGTGCACGCCAGCGATCGCCTGGATCCGCATCTGGGTTTCGGCCAGGGCGCGTTTGGCCTCGGGATCCTCGACGGCGTTGGCTTGCAGGCCCACGAGCGCTGCGACCATGGCCAGGGAATTGCCGACGCGGTGATTGACTTCGCCGAGCAGCATTTCGGCGCGGTCGCGGGCCTCTTCGGTTTCTCGTTCGGCCTTAGCCTTGGCACGGGTGAGGCGCACATGCTCGATGGCGTGGTCGATAGCCGCCAGGAGCAGGGGCATGAAATCTTCCGAGCCGGACTTGGGCACGAAATCGGTGGCGCCGGCCTTGAGCGCGTTGACGGCGATCGACATTTCCGAGGAGCCGGTGACATAGACGGTGGCCGGATGATCGTCCATGCCTTCCATGCCGGCGAGGACTTCTAGGCCGGTGCCGGTGGGCAGGTAGTGGTCGAGCGCGACGACATCGATGCCGCCTTGGCGGATCAGGTCGAGTCCTTCTTCGCCGGACTGGGCGTGCGAAAAGATGTAGCCGCGCCGCTGCATGGCCTTTTCGACCAGGCGGATCAGGCCCGGATCGTCATCGATATACAGTACGTGCGGCGTGCGGTTGGGCATCGTCTATTCTGCTTCGGGTACCTGCATCACGGAGAAGAACAGGCCGAGCTGCTTGATGGCGTTGGCGAAGCCCTCATAATCCACCGGCTTGGTGATATAGACGTTGGCGCCGAGGTCGTAGCAGCGCTGGATTTCGCCCTGGTCATCGGTGGTGGTGAGCACCACGACCGGTGAACGCTTGGTGTGCTCGTTGCTCTTGACCTTTTCGAGGATGTCGATGCCGGTCATGTCGGGCAGGTTGAGGTCGAGCAGCACCAGCAATTGGCGGCCCTTGTTGACAAGGCCCGACCCGTCGGGCCCCATCAGATAGGCGAGCGCGTCAGTGCCGTTGGCAAAGGGCACGATCTCGTTGGCGACGCCGGCGCGCCGGATGTTCTTTTCGATGAGCCGGGCGTGGCCTTCATCGTCCTCGACCATGATGATGGTGACGGGCCGTGCATTGTTCATGCGCCTAGTCTCCCCAGAAAGCCGCGGGAATCGCGCGGCAGATTGATGATGAATGTGGTGCCCTCGCCCAGTTTCGAGGTCAATGTTACATCGCCGCCCAGGCTGCGCACCATGGTGCGGACGTGAGCCAGACCGATGCCTTCGCCTGGATTTTTCTGAGAACCTGAGCGGCGGAACAGCTCGAAGACGCGCTCGTGATCGGAATCGGCAATTCCCCGGCCATTATCTTGTATCTCGATCACTACGCGGTTGCCCGGGACGTGCCGGGCGCGAATATCAACCCGCAAGGGGCGCTCGGGTTCCTGATACTTGACGGCATTGTCCAGCATGTTGCCCAGAATCTGCTCGAGCGAGAGGCGGTCGGTTATCAGCTGGCCGACTCGAATATCGGTTTCGATGGTGCCGTCGCTTTCGACCACCTGGTGGTGAACGGCGGCGGCGCTGGCTTCCACGAGATCGGCGAGTTCGACCGGCTCGGGCTTGAGCCGGCGGCGGCCCTCGCGCGAAATCTTGAGGATGGCGTTGATCAGCCCGTCCATCTTGCGCGTGGCGGCACGGATAAAGGTGAGGGCCTCGGGCAGGTCCTCGGTGGCAGCGAGGCGGGCCTGGCTGGCAACCGGATCATTCTCGTCAGCTTCCCGGCCTTCCATATAGGCCTTGACCTCATCGATGCTGGTTTCGAGCTCGGCGGTGAAGCCCATGATGTTCACTAGCGGGGCGCGCAGATCGTGCGTAACGATGTAGGCGAAGCGCTGGATTTCCTCATTGGCCTTGCCCAGGTCGACGGTGCGCTCGCGCACGCGTTCTTCAAGCCCGGCGTTGGCTTCCTCGACTGCCTTGCGGGCATTGGCCAGGGCCTGGGTGTAGCTCAGGACTGCCCAGATGGCGCCAGCAATCACCGCGAAGATGGCGAGTGCGCCGACTATGGAGACGACACGCAGCAGGTTGGCAGTATCGCGCTGATCCTTGACGCTGCTTTCGATCCGTTGGTCTGCGGCCTCGATCAGCGTCTCGAAAAATGTTCGGGCACGTTCCATCGCCTCATTGCCCGCATCGGTGCCGACAATCTCGATGGCCTGGTCGCGCTGGCCCGCGGCGACCAAATCGATGGTCCGGTTCAATTCGGACAGTTTGAAGTCGATATCGGCGTGAAGCTGGGCCAGCGGTTCAGTGGCCTCTGGATATGGCGCCAACACCGAGTCGAGACGCGCTCGTGCTTCCGCAATGAGGGGTTGGGCGTCATTATAGGGGTCAAGATAAATCGGGTCGCCGGTGATGACATAGCCGCGCTGGCTGGTCTCGGCGTCCTGCAACAGGGCGCGCAGGTCTACGGCTGCGCCGCGTGCTTCACGTGCTTCCACGACTTCATTGAAATAGATCTGGGTCCGCTCAACCAGCCAAAGCGTGGTGCCCACAATGCCCAAAAGCGCCAGCAGGCCAACGAGCAGCAGCGCAGCGGTGGACCGCACAAATGTTTTGCTGGTGATCGGCATAGCGTTCCCGGAGTGGTTTCCCTACATCGCGCGAAGTGGCGCATAGGGCAATATGCATAAATTAAGTCCGGGGCAGAATTTGTGAGCAGCCACAGTCCTCAACGGCACCGGAAATGGGAAACAGAATCTTAAGCGTCGCCGTGCAAGATCGGCCAGGAATTTACGTAACCGGTCTTGGCGACCGGAGTGGAGTATAGCGGATATGGGCAAGCCTTCCCTGCCCGAAACCGAAGAGCCGGGTGGTCCGCATGTGCCCGTGCTGCTTGCAGAGGTATTGGCGGCGCTGGAACCGGTGGCGGGCCGCCGCATCGTCGATGGCACCTTCGGCGCAGGGGGCTATTCGCGGGCCATGCTGGAAGCCGGTGCCGAGGTGATCGGTATTGATCGCGATCCTTCGGTCGCGCCGCATGTTGACGCGCTCAAAGCCGATTTTCCGGATCGCTTCACCTTTGTTGCCGGTACTTTTTCCGAGCTGGACATGCTTGTTGCCCAGCTCGATCCGGTGGATGCGGTGGTGCTCGACATCGGCGTGTCATCCATGCAGCTCGACCAGGCGGAACGCGGTTTCTCCTTCATGCGGGAGGGCCCGCTTGACATGCGCATGAGCAAGTCGGGCATCAGCGCAGCAGATCTGGTCAATGAGCTGGAGGCCGAGCAACTGGCCAATCTGCTCTATGCCTATGGCGAAGAGCGCAAGTCGCGCCGGATAGCGCAATTCATCGTGGCGGCGCGGCAGGAGACGCCGATCACCACTACGCTGGAGCTGGCGCGCATCATCGAAAAGGCCATCGGCCGCAAGCCCGGCGATGCCCACCCGGCGACGCGCTCGTTTCAGGCCCTGCGTATTGCGGTCAATGGTGAGTTCGACCAATTGGTCGAGGGGTTGTTCGCCGCAGAGCGGTTGCTTGCCGAGGGCGGAACGCTGGCCGTTGTCAGTTTCCACTCGCTCGAGGACCGTATCGTCAAGCGCTTCTTCGACCCGGATAAAGGCGGTCCGACGGCCTCGCGTCATCTGCCGCAGGTTCAGACAGCGCCGCGCCGCTGGCAACCCGTTTCCAAGGCGGTCAAGGCTGGAAAAACCGAACTGGCGAACAATCCACGCGCCCGGTCGGCGGTTCTGCGTAGCGGTGTGCGTACCAGCGAGGCTGCGCGCGCCGTCGATCTTTCCGGGCTGGGTGTTCCTCAAATCAGGGGCGCCGCATGATCCGCAATCTCAATATCTTCCTGCTGTTCGTGTCAGTGGTGATGCTGGCCGGCGTCTATGCGCTGAAGTTTTCCATCGAGGGGACCGCCTCCGAACGCACGGCGCTGGCAGCCCAGATTGAAGATCAGGAAGGGCAGCTTTCTCTGCTTAAAGCCGATTGGGCGGTGCTGAACCAGCCGGGCCATATCGATCCTATCATCAAGCGGCATCAGGATGAGCTCGCAATCATCCCGGTGCAGCAGGAGCAGTTCGGCGCCTTTACAGCGCTGCCGATGCGCCCGGCCAAACCCGATACTGCGGCGATGGATGCCTTGTTTTCTGCCATTTCCGCGGGCATCGACCCCATTGACGCCATTCTCGAGATGGAGGGCATTGAATAATGGCTGCCATCACTGAAGGCCATGTGCAGACCATCGCCATTGACGGTGCGCGCAAGCAACGCGGGAACCTGACGCAGGCGCGTATTCGCTGGATGGTACTTGCTGTCGTCCTGGGTCTAGGGCTGGTCGGAGGCCGGCTGGTGCAGTTGGGCCTGGCCGAAACCGACCAGAGCATCGAGGGACAGACCCGCGATGCCATCACAGCGACTCGGCCGCCGATCCTGGATCGGAACGGTCTCGAAATGGCAGTCGATATCCGCGTGCCGTCACTTTATGCCGAACCGCGTCGGATTATCGATGTGGAAGAGGCGGTGCGCGAGCTACGCACCGTGCTGCCCGATATCGACGAAGACTGGCTGCGCGACAGGCTGACCGGTGATCAGGGCTTTGTCTGGGTCAAGCGCGAGCTGACCCCGGCAATCCAGGAGGCGGTAATGCGCCTCGGCATCCCCGGTATCGACTTCATCACCGAATCCAAGCGCTTCTACCCCGGAATGAACGAAGCCGCGCATATCCTGGGCTCTACCAATGTGGACAATCAGGGCATTGCCGGCATCGAGCGGCACATGGACAGTGAATCGGTGGCGCTGCTGCAGGAACTCGGGCTGGCCCGTGGCAATGCGCTGACACCGGTGGAGCTAAGCGTCGACATGCGCGTGCAGCATGTGCTGCATGAGCAGTTAATGGATGCAATGACCCGCTACCAGGCCATCGCGGCGGCCGGCGTCATGCTGGACATCTACACCGGCGAAGTGATCGCGCTGGCTTCGGTGCCGGACTTCAATCCCAACGAGCCGGCCACGGCACTGGTCAAGGACACGTTCAACCGGATTACTTCGGGTATTTTCGAGCCGGGTTCGATTTTCAAGACGGTTACCATGGCTGGGGCGCTCGATAGCGGTGCGGTGAGCATCACGGACGAGTTCGATGCGCGCTACGGCATTCGTTTCGGCCGCTATACGATCGACGACTTTCACGGTAAACACCGCATTCTGGCGCTGCCCGAAGTCTATAAATACTCGTCCAATATCGGCACGATCCGCATCATGCAGGCCATGGGCAAGGACAATTACCGGGCCTTTCTGTCGCGCATGAAGTTCGATGAACGCGTGGAGTTCGAATTGCCGGAAATGCGGGTGCCGACAGTGCCGGACAGCTTTTCGGAAGTGGGGGCGGCAACAGCCTCTTTCGGCCACGGTCTTTCGGTTTCACCGCTGCACATGGTTACTGCCTATGCGGCCTTTGTGAATGGCGGCAACTATATTGCACCGACGCTTTACAAGCGCGATATCGCCGAGGCAGAGGCGCTTTATGAACGGGTGCTGCGTCCTGAGACCAGTGGCTATCTGCGCTATCTGATGCGGCTCAATGCAATTTCCACCGGCGGTTCGGGCTCGCAGATGAACAAGGCGGCACAGGGCTATCGCGTCGGCGGCAAGACCGGCACGGCGGAGAAGGTGGTGGATGGACGCTATTCGTCCAGCAAGGTGACCAATTTCTTCGCCTCCGCCTTCCCGCTCGACAATCCGCGCTATGCCATGGTGATCATGGTCGACGAACCCAAGGCGGAGAACGCCCAATCGGGCACGACGGCCGGCTGGAATGCCGGCACGTTGACGGGCCGCGTTGTCCAGCGCGTCGCACCCATGCTCGGAATTGCCCCGGACTTCAGCGAAGCGGTCGATCAGCAGATCGTGCCGACGGAAGTCAGACAACTCTATCCAGAAGGATTCTGATCGGTGTCTATCAGTGTAACTCAGTTGCTCGAAGGGTCCGGCGCCCGTCCCAAAAAGGGTCTCGGCGCCGTCTTCGGGCTGAATTCGGATAGCCGCCGGATCGAACCGGGCGATATCTTTTTTGCACTGCCGGGCGCCAAGGTGCATGGCAATCAATTCGTGGCAGATGCGGTCCAGCGTGGCGCGCTGGCGATTGTGACCGATACCGCCCCGCCAGGTGATCCCGGTGTGCCGGTAATTATCGTCAAGGATGTGCGGGCCTCTTATGCGCGGGCGGCCAGCCGGGTGTTCGAACCGCAGCCGGAAATCCTGGTGGCGGTGACGGGCACCAATGGCAAAACTTCGGTTGCCTCCTTCGTGCGCCAGATCTGGGATCATGCCGGTGTGCCTGGTGCCAGCATTGGTACGCTGGGCATCGAGACTTCCAAGCGCGTTATCGAGGGTGCGCTGACCACCCCGGATTCGCGCACGCTGCATCAGGCGATGCGGGCGCTCAAGGCGCAGGGGATCGATCATGTGGCGCTTGAGGCCTCAAGCCATGGGCTGGACCAGCATCGGCTGGACGGCGTGCATTTCGAGGCGGTGGCCTTCACCAATCTCAGCCGCGATCACCTCGACTATCACCAGGACATGGACGAATACCGCAATGCCAAATTGCGGCTGTTCACCGACTTGCTGGTGGACGGGGGCGCGGCCGTGGTCAATGTCGATGATCCCGAGCATGAGCAGTTCATGTTCGCTGCTCTGTCGGCCAGCGCGACGCTGCTAACGGTGGGGCGGGAAGGCGCCTATATGGAAATTCTCTCGATCGAGCCCGAAGGCTATGGCCAGCGCGTGGTCGTGCGCCATATCGGCGAGAAGGTGAGCTTCCATCTCAAGCTCCCCGGAGAATTTCAGGTGTCCAACGCGCTGATTGCGGCGGCGCTGGCGATGTCAGCGGGCGTGGACAAGGCCGATGCTTTCGCCGCATTGCCGGAGTTGGTGGGCGCGCGCGGGCGACTGGAGTTGGTGGCAGAGCATAATGGCGCGGCGATTTTCGTGGATTACTCGCACAAGCCCGAAGCGCTGCGCGTGGCGCTGCAGACCCTGCGTCCCTATGCCAAGAACAAGCTGCAGGTGGTGTTTGGCTGCGGCGGGGATCGCGACAAGGGCAAGCGCCCTCAAATGGGCGAAATTGCCAGCGAGCTTGCCGATGTGGTGATTGTCACGGATGACAATCCGCGCACCGAAGACCCGGCCGCGATCCGCGCCGAAGTCCTCGCCGGGGCCAAGGGGGCGACCGAAATTGCCGACCGCAAGCAGGCTATTGAAGATGCTGTCAAATCACTCAAGCCGGGCGACGTGCTGCTGGTGGCGGGCAAGGGGCATGAGACCTACCAGATCGTGGGCACCACCAAGTCGCATTTCTCGGACCATGAAGTGGTCCTGGCGGCGATCAAGGGGTGAAGCCGGTTTCGTTCCAGGCGCGATGCGGCACATGACATGACACCACCACTGTTTACCCTCGATGCTGTTCTGGCCGCCACTGGTGGCAAAGCGACCGGGATTTCGGCCAAGGAAATCAACTCGATCTCCATCGACTCGCGTGAGCTGGGGCCCGACGCGCTGTTTGTAGCGATCAAGGGCGACCGGTTCGACGGACATGACTTCGTCGATACAGCGCTTGATAATGGGGCTGTGGCGGCGCTGGTCAGTCGTGGCGAGGGGGATGGCCGGATTGTCGTGCCCGACGCGCTGGGCGGATTGCGCGATCTGGCAATTGCTGCGCGGGAACGCAGCCGGGCATTTGTCGTCGGTGTGACGGGTAGCGTGGGCAAGACCACGACCAAGGAGGCACTGCGGCTGGTGTTCGAAGCGGCGGGCGAAACTCATGCTTCGATCAAGAGCTTCAACAATCATTGGGGCGTGCCGCTGATGCTGGCGCGGATGCCGGAGACAGCGCAGTTCGGCGTGTTCGAAATGGGCATGAACGCACCCGACGAGATTCGGCCATTGAGCCAATTGGTGCGGCCGCATGTGGCGGTGATTACCAATATTGCCCCGGCGCATCTGGAGAGGCTGGGCAGTCTCGACAACATCGCGCGGGCCAAGGCCGAGATTTTCGAGGGTCTGGAGCCGGGCGGCACGGCGGTTCTCAATGCCGACCATCCGCAGATCAATCTGCTGCTCGAACTCGCGGCGGCGGCCGATGTCGGGCGTATCGTGACCTTTGGGTTCGCGCGGGGCGTCGATTGGCAGATCACGGCGCCGGAAATGGCCGCGGACCGCAGTTTTGCGACAATTGTGCATGGCGATGAGAGCCACGCGTTGACGCTGGGCGTGACTGGGCGGCACATGTTGTCCAATGCGACGGCGGCGCTGGCGGTGGCGCATCTGGCCGGGATTGAAGCGGACACGGCGTTGCGCGCACTGGCCGGGTTCGGGGCGCAGCCGGGGCGTGGGCAGCGCCTGACCCTGGGGCCGGAAGACCGGCCGCTATTGCTGATCGATGAGAGCTACAACGCCAATACCGCCTCGATGGGAGCAGCGCTGGAGGTGTTCTCGACACTGGAGGCGCCGGGCGGGCGCAAGGTCGTGGTGCTTGGGGACATGCTCGAGCTGGGCGAAGCGGGCGCGGCGATGCATGCCGGGCTGGTCGACGCTGTACACAATAGCGGGGCGGAGCGGGTGCATCTGGTGGGCAAAAGCATGGCGGCACTCGCCGCTGCCCTGCCGCAGGGCTTGTTGGCCAGCCATCATGGCTCGGTGGAAGAAGGCCTGGACGTGATCATGGCCGACCTTGCCTATGGCGACGCAGTTATGGTCAAAGGGTCCAACGGCGTAGGCCTTTCGCGCGTCGTCATCGAAATCAAGTCGCGATTTGCGCACAGCTGATACACCCGAAAGTGTCGTAGACAAGAATGCTCTATTTCCTTGGCCAGTTGGGTGAGCAGTTCGCCGCCTTCAATGTGTTCCGCTACATCACCTTCCGCACGGCGGGCGCGGTGGTAACGGCCCTGTTCTTTGTCTTCATGTTTGGACCGGGGATGATTGCGCTGCTGCGCGTCAAGCAGGGGCGTGGCCAGCCGATCCGAGAGGATGGTCCGGCCGGGCATTTGCTGACCAAGAAGGGCACGCCCACAATGGGTGGTCTGATGATCCTGTCGGGTGCGGTGATCTCGACCTTGCTGTGGTCGAACCTGACCAATGGCTATGTCTGGGTGGTGCTATTCGTCACCATCGGGTTTGGCG
>JBGTUK010000049.1:0-13549 GCA_041939225.1 Devosia sp. | reverse complement strand
GATCATCGAAGACGAGCCGCTGATCGCCATGGATATCGAGCAGATGGTGCAGAGCCTTGGCCACAAGGTGGTCAGCATTGCCCGGACGCACAAGGAAGCGGTGAGCCTGTTCGCGCAGACCCAGCCACGCATGATCTTGGCTGATATCCAGCTTGCTGATGGCAGCTCGGGTATCGATGCGGTCAACGATATTCTCAATACCCACTCCGTACCGGTTATTTTCATCACCGCCTTCCCTGAGCGGCTGCTGACCGGCGAGCGCCCGGAACCGACCTTCCTGGTCACCAAGCCATTCAACCCCGACATGGTGAAGGCTCTGATCAGCCAGGCACTGTTCTTTGATGAAGGCTCGCGCGCGGCAGCTTAATTGAAGCTGAATTGTTGAAAAAGGCCGGCGCGATCCGGCCTTTTTCTTTGTCTCCGGAACTTGCTGTAAAGAGCAGCGTTGTTAGTGCAAGTATCAAAACATGGAGTTCCCCATGCTGTATTATGCACTGGTGTTTCTGGTCATCGCGCTGATCGCTGGCGTACTAGGCTTTGGTGGCATTGCCGGCGCGTCGGCTGGTATCGCGCAGATTCTGTTCTTCCTCTTCCTGGCCTTCCTCGTGATCTCCCTGGTCATCGGGCTGTTTCGCAAGGGCACTTAGCTCCAAGGCATAAAGCCCATTAAAAGCGGTGCCTGCTAGGCGCCGCTTTTTATTTAGGGCTCGGGAAACCAGTTTTCGATCTCCCCTGTCGCCCAATAGACAGACAACCCGATCCATTCGCGCATGGCGGTCGAGGCAATAGTGAGATTGCTCCCAGGATCGGCCAGATCGAGGCCGAACTGCTCAGTGCCGGTGCTGCGATAATCCGTCGGCCAGGGCAGAACCTGGACTCCTTGAGCACGAAACAGGCCGACTGAACGTGGCATGTGAAAGGCCGACGTCACCAGCGCAATTGTCTCGCCCTCTTCTACGAGCAACTCGCGGGTAAAGCGGGCATTTTCGATCGTATTGCGCGACTCCGGCTCCAGTACCAGGCGGTCACTGTCGATCCCCAGCCCCACAAAGAAACGGCGCGCTGTTTCCGCCTCGCTTTCACCCTGGCCCCCAAGCACACCGCCACCTCCGGACAAGACGATGCTTGCCTCGGGAAAGCGTTGCGCAAGCCACAATGTAGTGGATAGCCGCTCCCCGGCATCGTTCATCGCCACAGTCTGCCGTACCGCGCTGACGCTGGACACTGTCGCACCGCCGAGCATCACGATGGCATCAACCCGCGCCGGCAACGCTGGCGCCGTAAATCGGTCTTCCAGCGGCCGGATCATTATTGCCCCGATGTTGGTCAGGCTGACGAGACCGAGCAACAATACGGCAAGCCCCAGCGACGCCAGGGCAAGCCGGCGGCGCCCATATGCAACCAGGCTGCCAGCCACCAGCATCAGCAAAAGCACGACGCTGATCGGCTGTGCCACCAGCCAGAATACCTTCGAGACAACAAAGAACATGCCCAGTTCACCCCGCACGGTGCGGGCAAAACCCGCTTTTTCGCTTGCTATCTCACTGGCTTCTGGTTTTCTACCAGACGGTCAAGATTGCCAATCGATAATAAGGCAGTCGCCAGTCAGGAAGCGCCCGGGAACGGGCCAATGGTGAGCATGAAGCAGGCAGCGCCCGCAAAAGCGGAGCCATCGCCGGTCGTCGAACTGCGCGAACTTCACAAGTCCTTTGGAGCCCTGGAAGTGCTCAAGGGCATCTCCTTTACCGCGCGGGAAGGACAGGTCGTCTCCCTTATAGGGTCTTCCGGGTCAGGCAAATCCACGCTGCTGCGCTGCATCAACATGCTTGAGATCCCCGATAGCGGGGATGTGCTGATCGACGGCGAGGCCATCGTGCTCAAGGGCAAGGGCCAGGGTCGCAGCATTGGCGACGAACACCAGATCCGCCGCATCCGCTCCGAACTGGGCATGGTTTTCCAGTCCTTCAATCTTTGGGCGCACATGACCATTCTCGAAAACGTCATGGAAGCGCCGCTGGTGGTGCAAAAGCGCGCTCGCCCCGAGGTCGAAGACGAGGCTCGCGCCATGCTCGACAAGGTAGGGATCGGCGCAAAGGCCGATGCCTATCCCGCTCAGCTCTCCGGCGGCCAACAGCAGCGCGCGGCCATCGCCCGGGCTCTCTGCATCAATCCGCGCGTCATGCTGTTCGACGAACCCACCTCTGCCCTCGACCCCGAGCTGGAAGTCGAAGTGCTGCGCGTGATCAAGCTGCTGGCCGACGAAGGCCGGACCATGGTGTTGGTCACCCACGACATGGATTTCGCCCGCTCGGTGTCCGACCGGGTGATCTTTCTGCATCAGGGACTGATCGAGGAGGAAGGTGCGCCCGATCAAGTGTTCGGCGCTACCAAATCGGTTCGTCTCAAACAATTTCTCAATGCAGCCAGCCACGACTGACCTGCATCGAAAACGACCCGGAAAACCGGGCGCAACGACGACACGAAACGCAAACGGAGAAACGAGAATGAAAAAGACCATGTTGGCCGCGGCCGCCGTTCTGGCCTTGGCCACCCCCGCCTTCGCTCAGGACACTGTCCGTATCGCCACTGAAGGCGCCTATGCGCCTTGGAACTTCCTCAACGATGCTGGCGAGCCGGCCGGTTTCGAGATCGATCTGGGCAATGCAATCTGCGAAACCGCAGAGCTGAACTGTGAGTGGGTCATCAATGATTGGGATTCCATCATCCCGAACCTGCTGGCCGGCAACTACGACCTGATCATGGCCGGCATGTCGATCACCGATGAACGTCTCGAAACCATCGATTTCTCGGACAACTATTTCCCGCCCGATCCGTCCAAGTTCGTGGCCGCTGCTGGAGCCGATCTCGACTTCTCCAATCTCTCCGGCGCCCGCGTCGGCGTGCAGGGCGGCACTATCCAGGCCGGCTATGCCGAGGAAAACCTGGGCGGCGCCAACACCATCGTCACCTTCTCGACCGCTGATCAGGCCATGGCGGACCTGGCGGCCGGCAATCTCGACACCATCCTGGCCGACGGCGCCTATCTCGAGCCGGTTGTCACCGCTTCGAACGGTGCCATCGAATTCGTCGGTGAAGACGTGATGATCGGTGGCGGTGTGGGCGCCGGTGTGCGCAAGGAAGACGCTGAGCTCAAGGCGACCGTTGACGAGACCCTGGCCAAGCTCAAGGCCGATGGCACCGTGGATGCGCTGATCGCCCAGTGGTTCGACGGCATGGGTCCGTTCTTCTCCGAGTAAGCTGACCCGCCTGCAAAACCTGTCCCTCCCGGCCTCGGGAGGGACATCAACCGCGGATTGAGCGGCATGACCGAAGACCTCACCTTCTGGCTCGGCTACATCACCAATGGCAAGCATCTGACCTGGTACGCCAGCTTCCAGTTCACGATCTATGCTGGCCTGTTGGGCGGCGTCCTTGCCGTCATATTCGGCCTGACCGGTGCGACGATGAAAAATTCGCGCTTTTTCGTACTGCGCCTGGTTGGCTCGACCTATTCATCCATCGTGCGCGGCGTACCCGATGTGCTGTTCTTCCTGTTCTTCCCCCTAGCCTTCGAACAGGGCGTGGAATGGCTGGTCTCCACCCAGGTCTGTTCACCCGAGGCCATCGCTGCACAGACGGCCACATGGCCACCCTGTCGCGAAGCCAACTGGTTCCTTGGGACTACTGAATATCTCCTGCTGGCGAGCGTCTCGCTAGGGCTCGTCTATGGCGCCTTTGCCACCAATGTTATCCATGGCGCTATGCGCGCTGTTCCAGTCGGTCAGCTCGAAGCCGCCCGTGCCTATGGCATGAGCGCCACCCAGGTGCTCTGGCGTATCCATATCCGCCAGATGTGGGTCTATGCCCTGCCCGGCCTCTCCAATGTGTGGATGCTGATCGTCAAGGCGACCTCGCTGCTTTCGCTGCTGCAGATCGCTGATATCGTGTTGTGGGCCGACCGGCTCGGCGCACCCAATTTCCTGCCCACTGTGGGCCTGGTTCATGATGACTGGCGCTGGCGTTATTACCTCGTGCTGTTCGTTTTCTATATCATTGTCACCTGGTTGTCCGAACGCGCCTTCGAGTATCTCATGCGACGCACCGGGCGCGGCATTCTGTCGGAGGTGCCGGCCTGATGGAAGCGTTCTTGAACGATCTGGCCATCATGGCCCCGGCGGTGCTGTTCAATATCTATTTCGCGGTCGCCTCGATCCCGCTGGGCTTTGTGCTCGCGATTTTCCTGGCGCTGGGGAAGGCGTCTGACAACCCGCTGATCAACGCCCTGTCGCGCGGCTACATCTATGCCTTTCGCGGATCGCCGCTCTTCATCCAGTTTTTCATGTTCTATTCGCTGGCGCTTTCGCTCAACCTGACGGTCTGGCGACCACTTGGCATCTCCGGCTTCGTGCTGCACCCCCTGGTCATCGGGCCGCTGGTACTGGTGCTCAACACTTCCGCCTATACGGCCGAAATCTTTTATGGCGCACTGCGCGCGGTGCCGCGCGGCGCCGTCGAGGCAGCCAGAGCCTATGGCATGAGCCGCAGCCAGCAGTTCCGCCGCGTGGTCTGGCCCAATCTGATCCGGCTGGCCTGGCCGGCCTATACCAATGAGGTGGTGTTCCTGTTTCACGCCACGGCTATCGTCTATTTTGCCCTCCCTGTGGTCGGTGCGCAGGCCGACCTGATGACCACGGCAAAGACGCTGTTTGAGCGAGATTTCAATGCATTCCTGCATTTCTCGGTCGCGGCGCTCTATTTCCTTGCGGTTTCCCTGGTTGTGTTCTTCCTGTTCGGTCTGATCTATCAGCGACTGATGCGCCATCTGCCAGCCCAACCGGGTCTGCGCTTTGCGCCCAAATGGATGCGCTGAGACAAGGAACGAGCATGAGAGTCATCGCCGATCTTTGCATTGTCCCAATGGGCGTAGGTCCTTCAGTATCCGCCTATATCAAAGAAGTCCGCGAGGTGTTGGCGGCGACCGGCCTTTCCCACGACATGCATGCAAATGGCACCAATATCGAAGGCGAGATGGCGGACGTCAGCGCTGCGGTGGAGGCCTGTTGCGCGCGCCTGCACGAGCTTGGCGTCGAGCGCATCTTCTGCACCATGCATTTCTCCACCCGCATCGATAAACCCCAGACCATGGCCGACAAGCTCGCCCGTCTCGCCTGAAGAACACGACCATGACCTTCAAACAGCATCAGCAGCAGTTGCTCGGCGATGCACCCGGCCATTCGACCACCCTTTTTTGGTACACCGCCGGACCAGAAACGGCCGAAACCAAGATTTATCTACAAGCGGCGCTCCATGCCGACGAACAGCCCGGCACTATGGCTTTACACCACCTGCTGCCCATGCTGCGCGATGCTGACGCTGCCGGCACGCTCAAGGCACGCTTCGTGGTTTTTCCCTCGGTCAATCCGCTGGGCCTTGCCACCCGAGTTCTGCGCCGCCATATCGGCCGCTACGACCTCGAAACCGGCGTCAATTTCAATCGCCGCTGGCCGGATCTTTATCCGCTGGTCGCCGAGGCCGTCGCCGGCAAACTCGGTGATGATCCTAAAGCAAACCTGCACATCATCCGTAAGGCCGTCGGCGACTGGATTGACCGGCAGCAACCGGCCACTGCCGCACAGCAATTGCGCATGCTGACCCTCAAGGCGGCCCATGATGCCGATATCGTGCTCGATCTGCATTGCGACGATGAGAGCCTGAAACACATCTTCACCTCGCCCGACCTGATGCCGGGCCTGCAGGATCTGGCCGACCGCATGCAGGTGGCCGCGACACTGACCGCCGAAGACAGCGGCGGTGGGTCCTTCGACGAGGTGTTGCCCAGTCTCTACCGCAAGGCCCAGCGCGCCAATCCCAACATTCCCATCCCGATGGGCGCCGAAACCGCAACGCTGGAATATCGCGGGCAGGCCGATACCCATGACGATCTGGGTCGCGAAGACGCACACGGCCTGTTCGACTTCTTTTCCGGTCGCGGTCTGATTGACATGATACCGCCTCCAGTCGGCCCGGCGCCGCAACCAACCTCGCTGGAGGCCACCGAAATGCTGCGTGCAGACCGTCCCGGCCTCCTGGCCTATCGCGTGGCGCTGGGGGACAAGGTAGAGAAGGGCGACACCGTTGCCGATATCATCGCCATGGATGGCCCCGAGGCGTTTCTCGCCCGCACGCCGCTGCGGGCCGGCACGGATGGGTTCATTCTCTCCCGCGCCAGCGCAAAATATGTCGTGGCAGGATCCTCGGTGGCCAAAATAGTGGGCAGTGAAATCCTGCCCACGCGCGCCGGTGGCTACCTGCTGGAGGACTGACGCTAGCTACGCCAGTCCCCATTGTGCATGGTCGAGCGCGGTCATCACGCCGCGTAGTTCGGCTAGGCCCTTCATGCGACCGATGGTGGGGTAGCCCGGTTGCGACCGGCGGCCGAGATCATCAAGAATGTCCTGCCCGTGGTCAGGTCGCATCGGGATTTCCCAGTCCTTGCGGCCTTCAGCCTGGCGTCGCCGTTCTTCATTGAGGATGGCCGCAATCAGCGCCACCATGTCGGTGTCACCGGCCAGATGCTCGGCTTCGAAGAAGGAGCCGACAATGTCGTCATTGTCGCGCTTGACATTGCGCAGATGCAGGAAGTGCACCTTGGGGCCAAAACGCTCCATCATGCCGGGCAGGTCATTATCCGGCCGGGCACCGAGCGAGCCGGAACATAGCGTCATGCCATTGGCCGGACTGTCGACGGCGTCGAGTATGTACTTGTAGTCTTCCTCGGTCGACATGATGCGCGGCAGCCCCAATAGTGCAAATGGCGGATCGTCGGGGTGGCAGCAGAGGCGCAGGCCCAGGTCTTCGGCCACAGGCACCACTTCCTCGAGGAAGTCGATAAAATGCACCCGCAATTGCTCGCGGCTGATGGCGCCATATTCATCCAGGTGCGCCTGCACATCCTCGAGCGACATGGACTCGGTGGAGCCCGGGAGCCCCATGGTCACATTGCGCCCGAGTTGCTTTTTCTCGTCCTCACTCATCGTCGAGAAGCGCCGCGCCGCCTCGTCGGCAATGGCGTTGGTAAAATCGGTCGGCGCTCCAGGACGCTGTAGAATATGAATATCGAAGGCGGCGAAGTCATTGATATCGAAGCGCATGCAGGAGCCACCATTGGGCACCGTCCAGCGCAGATCCGTGCGGGTCCAGTCCAGTACCGGCATGAAATTGTAGCAAATGGTTTTGATGCCGCTATCGGCCAGATGCTTCATCGATATCTTGTAGTTAGCGATATGCTCCCGCCATTCGCCCTTCTGCTTCTTGATGTCCTCGGTGACCGGCAGGCTTTCGACCACATCCCAGGTCAGCCCTGATGCCGAGCCATCCTTCCGGGTGGCGATCTGCTTATGGCGTCTGGCAATCTCCTCGGGCGACCACACCACGCCATTGGGCACATGGTGCAAGGCGCTAACGACACCAGCCGCGCCGACCTGAGTCACATCGTCAATACTGGTCAGGTCCTTGGGGCCGAACCACCGCCACGTCTGTCGCAAGTCAAAATTCCTCTCTTGTATGGAAGTTTAATGCCATATTCAGCGCACCGCTGAAAGCCTCAATTATTGGCCAGCGCCAGCAGTGTTTCGACATGGCATGGTGTCCCCTGCACCAGCAGGCCAGATTCTTACCGCCGAGCGCGGCGCGAATTTCGGCTCGTGAAGGCCGCGGCCGATCCGCCTCGAGCTCCTCGGCCAACCAGCGCGCATGACGCGCCACCGCCTCGGCCTGCGCCTCGTCCTTGCCCAGCCCGGTTTCCGCCATCACAGCGGCGATCGTGAAAGGGTTACCCCAGCGACCGGGGCGCGCCACGGATTGGGCGGGCAGGCCATTGAGCGCCTGCGATACCGCCTGCAGATCAAAACCCGCCTTGCGGGAAAGGACAATGCGAGCTGGTTTCATCTCCGCATGTTCCGGTCGAAGACGAATTTGGGCATTTCCCATTTCAGCACCAGCGCCAGAACACGAAGGGTGAGGCCGATGGCAATAGCGATGAGTACCATCAGATCGCCCGGCATGCCGTTGGTCAGCCCGAGAAAGTAGATCACCCCGGTAATCAGCGACACGGTTGCATAAAGCTCGCCCTGAAAGATCAGGGGAATGTCATTGCACAACACATCGCGCAGCACGCCGCCGGCCGTTCCCGTCACCATGCCCGAGACAATGACGATGATGGGATGCACGCCCGCCTCGATGCCGATATTGCAGCCGATCACCGTGAACACCACCAGCCCCAATGCGTCGAGAAGCAGGAACGGCCACTTTAGCCGGTCCACTAGCTGAGCAAGCGGAATTGTCGCCAGTGCCGCGCTACACACAAGCAGCAGCACATAGGGGTTCTTGACCCAAACCAAGGGATAATGATCGAGCAGGATGTCGCGCATGGTGCCGCCGCCCAACGCCGTAACGCAGGCAATCAGGCACACGCCGAACCAGTCCATATTGCGTCGCCCGGCCGCCAGTGCGGCAGTCATCGCCTCCACAGTGATGGCGACATAAAAGGCGATGAGCAGCATGGCACGGGTCTCCAGAATCGTCGAAACCGGGTTGTCCGGACAACGTTACGCCATCACCATCTGCCCGTCGCCCGCTTCGGAAACAACCCCCCATGCGTCCGCCCCGCACCGTCCACGCCCTCGAAGAATTCGGCAGAACGCGTCTCTCGCAAAGTTTTTTCATGCGCGATTTTCTCTATTCCGAGATCGCCGCCATCAATGGTTTTCAGAACCTGCCCGACGATCCGGATCTCGCCATTGCCGCTGGCAAGCGCCTGTGCGAAGAGTTGCTCGAACCGCTGCAGGCCCGGTTCGGCCGCATCTCGGTGCGCTCGGCCTATCGTTCCTCCGAAGTGAACGCGTTCGGCAACGCCAGCAAACTCAACTGCGCGATCAATGAGAAGAACTTTGCCGGCCACATCTGGGACCGGCGCGATGCCGGGGGCCACATGGGCGCTACCGCCTGCATAATCGTAAACCGCTTCATTTCCTATTATCAGCGTAACGGTGACTGGGAGGCATTGGCTTGGTGGATACACGATAAGCTGCCCTACTCCAATATGGAGTTCTTTCCCAAATTCGCGGCCTTCAACCTGCAATGGCACGAGGTCCCGACCCGCAGCATTCACCGCCGCGGCTGCCTGACCAAATCGGGCATGGCCAATTGGCATGGGCGGCATGAGGACGCTTACGCGGCGATGCTCGAGGAGTTCGGCTAGACGAAGTCTTGCCGCATCGGCGTGAACACATCGACCAGCCGCCCCTTTTCCAGCGCCACGACGCCATGAACGAGGCCGGATGGCACGATGAAGCTGCCTCCCTGGCCAACCACCTCGGTCACCCCATCAATGGTTACCTCGAAGCTGCCTTCGGCAACATAGCTGACCTGGATATGGGGGTGGCTGTGCGGCGCGCCGACGGCACCCTTGTCGAAGCCAAACTCGACTTGCATCAACTCGGGCGTATGGATCAGCACCCTGCGAGTATTGCCGGGCGCCAACTCCGTCCAATCGGTAGCTTCAGGCTGGGCAAATAGCTTCTGTTCAGTCATCTCATTACCTCGCGAGCCAGCCGCCATCGACCGGAATAACGGCGCCGTGCATGTAGTTGGAAGCAGGCGCCAGCAGGAACACTGCCGCATCGCCAATGTCGGATGGCACACCCCAGCGTCCGGCCGGAATACGTCCGAGAATGGCAGCGGACCGGTCCGGATCGTTGCGCAGCGCCTCGGTATTGTTGGTTTCGATGTAACCGGGCGCCACCGCGTTCACATTGATGCCCTTGCTCGCCCACTCATTGGCCAGCAGACGCGTAATCCCCAACACCCCGCTCTTGGACGCGGTGTAGCTCGCCACCCGAATACCACCCTGAAAGCTCAGCATGGAGGCAATATTGACGATGCGCGCCTCGCGCTCTGCCGCGATAGCCTTGCGCCCCAGGGACTGGCTGAGAAAGAACATCGTCTTGAGATTGATATCCATCACCGCGTCCCAGTCGTCCTCGGTGAAATCCACAGCATCGACGCGCTTGATGATGCCGGCATTGTTGACCAACCCGTCTATGTGACCATGCTTGTCCCAGACCGCCTCGAACATGGCCTGGGCATCGCTGGTTGACCCAAGATCGGATTGTACGGCTATCAGTTCGGCCCCAATGGAGGCCATCAGTTCTGCGGTCTCGTCCATGGTCGACCGGCCAACACCGATGACCCGGCCGCCGGCCCGGCCGATGGACAGGGCAATGCCTTGACCGATGCCGGTATTGGCGCCGGTGACCATCACGGTCTTGCCGGTCAAAGAAAAGGCACTGAGATCCATCAGCGCAGATCCTCCATCGCCACCTTCTCCACATCGGTATAGTCGACATTGTCGCCGGCCATGGCCCAGATGAAGGTATAGGCGCCGGTACCTGCGCCACAGTGGATCGACCAGGGCGGAGACAGGATTGCCTGCTCGTTGCGCACGATCAGGTGTCGGCTTTCGTCCGGCTCTCCCATCAGATGCACCACAAAGGCGTCGGGCTTGAGATCGACATAGAGATAGGCTTCCATGCGCCGGTCATGCACATGGGCAGGCATGGTGTTCCACACCGAGCCCGGCGCAAACTGAGTCAATCCGACCACGAGTTGGCAGGTCTTGACGCTATCGGCATTCACATATTGGAAAATCGAGCGTTCATTGGCGGTCTCATTGCTGCCCAGGTCGAGCCGCTTGGCGCCCGATTTTTGCAACAAAGTCGTGGGATAGCTGGCATGGGCCGGGGCGCTCAGCAGATAGAACTTGGCGCCCTCGCCGGCGAAACGCACATCCTTGGCGCCCATGCCGATATAGAGCATGTCGCGCGGTCCCACTGCATGATCGGTGCCATCGACCAAGATCGTGCCGGCCTCCCCGATATTGACAGCGACCATTTCACGCCGGTCGAGGAAATTGGCCGTGCCGGTTGGCTTGATCGCTTCCAGGGCAAGCGCGCCACCATTGGGCAAGGCCCCTCCAACCGCCATGCGGTCGTAATGGGTATACGTCCAGCGCACCTCGCCAGCGGCAAACAGATCATCGATTAGGAAGTTTTCACGCAGCTCATCTGTCCCCATGGCTGCCGCCGTGGAGGGATCGATGGCAAAGCGAATGTCGAAATCGGTGCTCATGGTCTAGTCCTGTTTACTGGTGCCTTGTTCGGCCAGGCGAGCGCGGTAGCGGTCCTGGCTGCGCGAGAGGTGATCTCGCATGGCCTCGCGCGCGCCATCGGCGTCGCGGGCGGAGATCGCGTTGAGAATGCGTTTGTGCTCCTCGTGCAGCCCGACCTGATATTCATAGGTCAACACGCTCTCCGTGCCCCAGGGCGAGGCCACGTCACATGGGATGGTGCGGCTGCCCAGAGCATCGAGCACTTCGAGATAGAAAGGATTGTTGGTCGCCGCAGCGATGGCACGATGGAACGCGAAATCCGTCTTGCCGGTGGGATTGCCTTCGTCTAGCAGCCGGCCGAATTCGTTCCAGGCCTCCTGGATAGCAGCGACCTGGCTCGTGCTGTGGCGGTGCGCGGCAAGCCCCGCGCTTTCTATCTCGATGCCCATACGCACTTCGAGCACGTTGAGCGCTACCGAAATCTTATTGGAACGCTCACCAGCAATGGCGCTGAAAGCCGAGCTAGCGTGCGCCATGACAAACACACCGGCCCCCTGGCGCGGCTGGACCATGCCGTCGGCGGCCAAGGCAGCGATGGCCTCTCGCACCACGGTTCGGCTGACCCCGAAATGCGCGGTCAGCTGACTTTCGGTGGGCAGCTTTTCGCCAGGTCCGAACTCGCCGGACCCTATGCGCTTGCGCAGCGCATCCACCACTATTTGGGCGAGCTTGGGTCTCCGGGCACGGGCCGGCATGTCGATCATGGCCATCAGATCACCGGAACAGGCTCGGCAGCCACAAGGACAGCGCCGGAATATAGGTGACCAGCCCCAGCACAATGATGCCGGCAAAGTAGAACGGCCAGACGCTGCGCATCGCGGCCCAGATCGAGATCTTGCCTACCGCTGCTGCAACGAACTGCACCGGCCCCAAGGGTGGGGTGTTGAGCCCTATGCCCAGGTTGAGGATCATGATGACGCCGAAATGCACCGGGTCGACACCGAAGCTGGAAACCATGGGCAGGAAGATCGGCGTGGTGATGATGATCAGCGGCCCCATATCCATGAAGGTGCCGAGCAGCAGCAACAGCACATTGATCAGCAGCAACACCATCAGCGGATCGCTGGTCAGTTGTCCCACCATTTCGGTGAGGATAGGCGCCACTCGCAGGTAAGCCATCAGCCAGCCAAACGATGCCGCGGCGCCGATGATGAACAGCACCATTGCCGTGGTCCGCACAGCGCCGGAGACACAGTGTACGAAGGTCGACCAGCTCATGGTGCGATATACCAGAAGCGTGACGAGGAAGGCGTAGATCACCGCGATGCAGGAGCTTTCCGTGGCGGTGAAAATGCCCGAGCGCACACCGCCAAAGATGATGGCGATGAGCAACAGGCCCGGAATGGAAATCAGGAAATACTGCAGCGCCTTGGCAAAGCCCGGGAACGGCTCGGTGGGATAACCGCGCCGGCGTGCCACCACATAGGCAGTGAACATCAGCGCCAGAGCCAGCATCAGGCCCGGAATGATCCCGGCGGTAAACAGGTCAGCAATCGATATGCGTCCGCCGCCGGAAAGCGAATAGATGATCATGTTGTGGCTGGGCGGTAGTAAGAGCGCGATCAGCGCCGCCATCGACGTAACGTTGACCGCATAGTCGGCGCCGTAGCCGCGCGCCTTCATCTGCGGAATCATGATGCCGCCGACGGCAGCAGCTTCCGCCACGGCCGAACCTGAAATCCCGCCGAACAGGGTGGAGGCCACGACATTGACCTGCCCCAGCCCGCCCCGGATATGGCCGACCACAGCGCCGGCAAAGGCGATGATCCGCGCGGCGATACCTCCGCGCATCATCAGGTCACCGGCAAAGATAAAGAAGGGGATGGCCAAAAGGGTGAAGGGCGAGACGCCCGAATTAAGCTGCTGAAACACCACGACCGGCGGACGTCCGAGATAGACGATGGTAGCAAAGCTGGCGATGCCCAGGGAAAAAGCGATTGGCGTGCCCACCACCATGAGCAGGCCGAAGGTGCCAAAGAGAATCCAGTATTCCATTATATTCAGGCCTCGCTGACGGCCGCGTCGGTGGTCTCGGCGTCAACCGGTTCACCGGCGAGCCGCAATGCCATGCGTTCGAGCACGAACAGGCAGATCAGAACACCGGACACCACGATGGGAAGATAGGTGAAGGTTTGCGGAAGGCCGAGCACCGGAATGCGCACGCTCCAGCCGCGAATGGCCAGTTCCAGCCCATACCAGACCATGCCGAAGGCAAAGGCGAAGATGGCAATATCGCTGAAACCGCGCAGCCAGGGCTTGGCGCTGTCGGGCAAGGCATAGAGCAACACGTCAAAGCCCATATGGAACTTCTCGCGCACGCCC
>JBGTUK010000048.1:0-13732 GCA_041939225.1 Devosia sp. | reverse complement strand
GTTTGGGCCGGAACGTCTCGGCCGCCACCCTTACCGCCTTCTGCTCGCGCGGCGTATAGGCGCGCAGGGCATGCTGGATGCGATTTGCGAGCTGGGCCAGCACACTCTCGGGAATATCGACCGGGTTCTGCGTCACGAAATAGACCCCGACCCCTTTGGAGCGGATCAGCTTGACCACCTGCTCAACCTTGTCGACCAGTGCCTTGGGCGCGTCATCGAACAGCAAATGGGCTTCATCGAAGAAGAACACCAGTTTGGGCTTGTCCGGGTCGCCCACTTCGGGCAGCTCCTCAAACAGTTCGGAGAGCAACCAGAGCAGAAAGGTGGCATAAAGCCGTGGCGATTGCATGAGTTGGTCGGCCGCCAGGATCGAGACCACGCCCCGCCCATCGGCATCGGTGCGCATCAGATCGTCTATCACCAATGCCCGCTCACCGAAGAAATGGTCGGCGCCCTGTTGTTCGAGCACCAGGAGCGCACGCTGGATGGCCCCGATCGAGGCGGTGGTGACATTGCCATAGCGCGCGGAAATCTCGCGCGCCCGCTCCTGCACTTCCACTAGCAGCGCCCGCAGATCCTTCAGATCAAGCAACAGCAGGCCTTCCTCATCAGCAACCCGGAAAGCAATGTTGAGTACGCCTTCCTGAGTGTCGTTGAGGTCCAGAATGCGGCTGAGCAGCACCGGCCCCATTTCCGATATGGTTGCGCGGACCGGGTGCCCCTGCTTGCCGAACAAGTCCCAGAAGATGACCGGATAGATATCGTCGGCAAAGTCGGTGAAGCCGATTTCCTCAGCGCGCCTGGTCTGCCAGTCCTGCGCCTTGCCCATGCGGGAAATGCCGGAGAGATCGCCCTTGATATCGGCGGCAAAGACCGGCACACCCGCCGCCGAAAAGCCTTCTGCGAGCACCTGCAGGCTCACCGTCTTGCCGGTGCCGGTTGCGCCGGTAATCAGCCCGTGGCGATTGGCGTATTTGAGCTTGAGATATTCCGGCTTGTCGCTCACGCCCAAGAAGATTTCGCCGTCCACGAGCATGCCGCATCACCTGTTTGTCCGTTATTGGCCGTACTTATAGCGGCCCAGCGGCGCCCGGAACAAGCAAGTGACAAGCCGGCAAGCCGCCTTAAGACGTCGGCATCTTGCCATTTGGCGTGTCTGAACGTATTTTATGCCAAAAGGAGCAGCTTGATGTTGCATGAATTGCCACGAACGGAAGCCGTTCCCGAAATCGCCAACATCACGGGTGCAGAGTCGGCAGCGATGGCGCGCGCGGTGATCCGACTGTTCGAGCGCTGGGGTGTGAATGACGCCGAGGCCCGCGACATCCTCGGAGGACTGGCCGCGCGGACCCATGCCCGCTGGAAAGCCGGTGAACCGGGCCGGATCGACCGCGACCTGGCCACGCGCCTTTCGCTCTTGATGGGTATTCACAAGGGCCTGCGCTATCTCTTCACCGACCCGGAACGCGGCTATGCCTGGGTCAGGAAACCCAACCGGGATTTTGGCGGCCGCACGCCGGTGGAAGTTATGGCCGAGGGCAGCCTGTTCGCCCTGGCGCGGGTGCGCAGCTATCTCGATTCTGAGCGTGGCGGCTGGTGAACGACACACTGGCTTTAGCGCGGGTCACCTGGCCCAAAGCGTACCGTCTGATCCGCTCGATCCACCCGCCGATAGATCTGTTCGAAGATATTGCTGATCCCCGCGATTGGGAGGCTCTGGCTTCGGCTGAATCGAAAACCAATCCGCGTCTGTGGGACCATTTGGGTCGGCTCGATCTTGTGCCGCCCAAACGGCGTGTCGGCGGGCCAGGCGCGAGCTATCTCATGGCGCCCTTCGTGCATGTCAGCCACGACCGGCCGGGCCGTTTCACCGATGGCAGCTTTGGGATCTACAGCGTCGGCAATTCCGAAGAGGTCGCAATCCGCGAGGTTGCGCATCATCACGGCCGGGCCATGGCGGCGAGCGCTGAAGCGCCAGGCTGGACGTCCCAATTTCGCATGCTGGTCAACCGGCTCGATCTCGACCTGCATGACGCCCGCCCGTTCGACCGCCTTCATGACCCAGAGGATTATCGGGCGTCCCAGACCTTGGGCCGGCAACTTCGGCGCGCCGGCAGCAATGGCATCGTCTATCGCAGCGTTCGCGCCAGGGTGGGCGAGTGCGCGGCCATCTTCTGGCCAGACCTGATCCCCGTGCCGATACAGGCCGATCACTTCGACTATCACTGGAACGGAAATCATGTCGACCGCATTCGCAATTGCAGGACCGGCGCGATTTTTGGGCTTTGAGCGCTTGGACCGGTCCGCTGGCTAAATCCCCACCGCCCGCATCTCACCCACCACGGTGCCCCGCACATTCTTGATCGGCTGACGGGAAAACTGTTCCAGCACGGCCTTCTGGTTGGCGTCCGGATCGGCGAATTTCAGCAGCAGGGCAGCGACCATGGTGTGGCTGGCGACCATGTTGCCGTCATCGCATTTAAGGGCATAGCCCCAGCCCTTGTCCCGGATAGCGCCGCATTGCACCCCTTCGGCACCGCCCTTCTGCATGACACGGCCCATAAAAGCCTCCATGACCAGCGTGTCGAGGTGGCCGGTGCCCGCCACCAGATGAGGGTGGCTGGTGGCCGCATCGAAGAGGGCCTGCGCCCCTTTGGCGTGCTCGCCATCGAGGCCTTTCCCTGTCGACATCCGGGCAAAGCCGCGGGCCCAGGCGTGCAGCGGAGCGGCCCAGGTGGGGATGGAGCAGCCATCTGTGCCGCAACGGTCTTCGGTCAGTTTCTCGCCGATCACATATTCTACCGCTGCCCGCACGGCCCTTTGTACGTCATGCTCGCGGTCGACATACCCCTCGGTCGGCACGCCCATGGCCAGGGCAATGCTGAGCATGCCCGAATGCTTGCCCGAGCAATTATTGTGCAGTGCGCTGGGCGCGGTCGCAGCGGCGCGCAGGGCCTGACGCGCCTTGGCATTGGTCGGCATGTGCGCACCGCACTCCAGATTGCTCTCCGAAAGACCCATGCGGTCGAGAAACTGGCGCACATTGCTTACATGCTCGTCCTCTCCATGATGCGAGGCGCAGGCCAGCGCCAGTTCTTCAGGCGAATGATGAAAGCGCTCGGCGGCGTGCTGGTCGAACATGGCCAGGGCCTGTATGGATTTGATTGCGGATCGCGGGAAGATGGGCCGCTCGATATCGCCAGCGGAAGCGATTACCTGCCCCTCAGCATCGACGATGACAAAGGCACCACGATGCCGGTTTTCAACCCAATTGCCGCGCACGGCCTCGGCGAGAATCGGGTTGGCATCCATGACAAAAAACTCCGGTCCAGATTGCCTACCACGAACAACCGAGGACCGGAAAAGTCAACATGCATGGAATGCTGGTCCAGCAAGACCAGCCTGGACAAGAGGTCAGATGTCCCAGTTCTCGACCGGGACGAGATAGCGCGAATTGACCCAGCCCTTGGTGTCGCCGCGTTCGACGAGACACCAGTCAGAGCTGTTTTCGACTTCGATGCAGCGCTCGACCCAGACATGCAGGCCGGGTGCGAAGCTACCTACTTTCTGGGAATAGCTGGCCGGCCATTTGCGGACATTGAGCTTGTCCCAATGGGCGACGCCGGTGACCTGACCGAGCGTATCGACATGATAGCCGGCGGCCATGGCGGGCTGTACGGCGACCCCGGCCGCTGCGGTGACGATTAGACCGCACAATGCGGCCACGAGAACCTTTTCCTGTGCCTTGTTCATTTCGTGTGCCCTCCGAAACTTGATGCTGGAGATACCCTGGCCCCAGGCCTTTGAACCATTGCTGATGGGTGTATTCAGCCTGCGTTCATCCTGGAGCCGGGGCGATGAAGTGGTCAGTTCAGGTCCCGCTGGTGGACATAGAGATAGATGCTGTTGCCGCCGGCAAAGCGCAGTGAAACCACGTCATTGTGGTCATAGCCCTTGGCAGCGAGCGCATTCATCAGCGTCGCATTGCGGGCGATGGGCTCACGCAAGGTGTTCACATTGCCATCAAGAAACAGCGTGCCGTAATTGTTCTTGCCGGGAACGGTGGGATCTTCGCAGATCGGATAGAGAAAGATCTTCTGGTCCCGGATGCCCTGAATGTCGAAGGCGTTGACCGAGCGCAGATGACCGATCTCGTCCTCACAATTGTGATCCGGACCGGAACTGGGATTGGAGCTGGGATAGTTGGGCCGGGTCGGCGCCTTGGCCATCTGCGCGTAGCTGGGCAGCACGGCGGAGGTGGTAACGAGACCTGCAAGCAGGGCCAGTGCGGTAAGTTTAAGCATTTTATGTCTCCTCAATTCTGGTGAAGCGGCCAGTTGATTGGTCCGCCTGTCGATGCGGGGCACCGACCTTGGAGACAGTTATGAGCGCTCGGGCTTGAACAGGCGCTGAGAGCGTCGTTCATCATTCGTTAACGCGCAGAAACCACACCGGACGGTTGGCAGAGCAGGCGTTCCGCAATAGGTTGGCGAGCAAGGAACGCGGAGAATTCGCGTGGAAAAAGAGGAGGTTCTAATGACCAAGGTTCTGGTGACCGGCGGTAGCGGCAAGCTTGGACGGGCGGTGCTGCGCGATCTGGTGGAGCATGGCTATGACGTCCTCAACCTCGACCAGCAGGCCCTGCCCGAGCCGATCTGCCCCAGCGTACGGGTGGATCTGAGCAATTTCGGCGAGGTGTCGAGCGCCATTCTGGGGGGCGTGGATGAACGGGGCGGACCATTCGATGCGGTGGTGCATCTGGCCGCCATTCCGGCGCCGGGCCTTTCGGCCAATGCCCGCACGCTCACCAATAATGTCACCTCGAGCTACAATGTGTTCGAGTCCTGTCGACTGGCTGGAATCAAGAATGTGGTGTTCGCATCAAGCGAGACCGTCCTCGGTCTGCCGTTCGATAATCCGCCGCCCTATGCGCCAGTGGACGAGGAATATTTCCCACGCCCTGAAAGCGCCTATTCACTGGGCAAGCTGCTCGACGAGACCATGGCGGCTCAGTTCTGTCGCTGGGATCCGGAATTGCGCATGGTGGGCCTCAGGTTCTCCAATGTGATGTACCCGGAAGACTATAAGGCCTTCCCGAGCTTCGACAGCGAACCGCGCAAGCGCAAATGGAACCTGTGGGCCTATATCGATGCGCGCGATGGGGCGCAGGCGGTTCGCCGGGCAATTCAGGCCGAGTTCACCGGATTTGAGGCTTTCATCATTGCCAATGCGGATTCGGTGATGTCCCGGTCCAATATGTCCCTGTTGGCCGAGGTGTTTCCCGAAGTCGAGCAGAAGGGAAATATTTCCACCAATGGCACGCTGCTCTCGATTGAAAAGGCCAAGCGCATGCTGGGTTATTCGCCGCAGTATAGCTGGCGCAACGAAGTGAAGTAGCCGTCCGGTCCGGCGGCGTCGGCACCACATCAAGCAATAATGCATCGAAAATGTGCATTTTGTGCACTTGTGCTTTTTTTCATCAAAGGCATAAGTGCGCAAGATGCCGAGCCCCGACCTGTCTATTCTGATCATTGACGAGAACCGCATTCGCGCCTCGATTATCGAGGAAGGTCTGCGCGAGGCTGGCTATGCGCACGTGGCAGTGATCCATGACGTCAACGAGGTGGGGCGCACCATCGCGCAGACCATGCCCGATGTTGTCTTCATCGACCTCGAAAACCCCAAGCGCGATACGCTGGAGCACTTCTTTTCGCTCAGCCGCGCCATTCAGCGACCCATCGCCATGTTCGTCGACCGCTCAGACGGGACGATGATCGAGAAGGCGGTCGAGGCGGGGGTCTCCGCCTATGTGGTGGACGGACTCAAGAAGGAGCGGGTCAAGCCAATCCTCGACATGGCGATCTCCCGCTTCAACGCGTTTTCGCGCCTGAGCCGCGAATTGGAGGAGGCCCGTAGCGCGCTGGAGGAGCGCAAGATCGTCGACCAGGCCAAGGGCATTCTCATGCAGACCAAGGGCCTCTCCGAACCCGAGGCCTATGCGCTGCTGCGCAAGACCGCCATGAACCAAAATCGCAGACTCATCGATATTGCCCAAAGCCTGATTACCGCCGCCAACCTGCTTGGGCCGTAGGAGTACCCATGTCCCCTCCCCACCTGACCGCCGGCTTTCTGCCCCTGCTCGACAGCGCCCTGCTGGTGCTGGCGCATGAACTGGGCATTGCCGAGGAGGAAGGCTTCACGCTGGGCCTGACGCGCGAATCCTCCTGGGCTAATATCCGGGACCGGACAGCGCTGGGACATTTCGATATTGCGCTGGTACTGGCGCCAATGCCGATCGCCGCCAATCTGGGCCTGACTCCCATTGCGACTCCGATGATCGCGCCGGTGATGACCGGCCTTGGCAACAATGCCATCACCGTCAGCGCGGACCTCTGGGCACGCATGGAGGATGCCGGTGCGCCGAGCGATCTGACCGCCGGGCCAGCCGGGAAAGCACTGGCGCAAGTGGTTCGCTCCAACGGACGAAAACTGCGCTTCGGCGTGGTGCACCAGACCTCCTCGCATAATTACGAGTTGCGCTATTGGCTGGCAGCAAGCGGCATCGTGCCGGATCGCGACCTCGAAATCGTGGTGCTACCGCCACCCCTGCTGCCCGAAGCGCTGGGCGCGGGCGGGCTGGATGGCTATTGCGTCGGCGAGCCGTGGAACAGCGTCGGGGTTGCCAATTTCGGCGCGCGCATCGCCACGACCAAGTCTTCGATCTGGCAGTGGAGCCCCGACAAGGCCATCGGTATGCGCTCGGACTGGGCTACGCAAAACCCAGACCTTGTGGCCGCCACCATTCGCGCAGTTTATCGCGCCGGCCAATGGTGCCAGGACAGCGCAAACCATTTGCGGGCCGCCAAGATCATGGCGGGACCAGCCTATCTCAACCAGCCGGTGGAGATTGTCTCGCGCGCCCTGACCGGCCAGATCGACGCTGGAGCACAACAGGTCAACATCCCGGATTTCTACGTGCCGCATGCCGGGGCCGCCAACTTTCCCTGGAAGAGCCATGGCCTGTGGTACTACAGCCAGATGGTGCGCTGGGGCGAAGTCGGATTCAGCACGGCCAGCGCAGCCATCGCCGCCGACACCTTCCGGCCCGATCTCTATCGCGCCGCGCTGGCGCCGCTCGGCGTCGCCGCGCCCGCCCAAGACATCCGCATCGATGGCGACCAGACCGACAAGCACGCTGCGCCTGCGATCGGCGGCACGCTCGAGTTGGGGCCGAACCGGTTTTTCGATGGCCAGATTTTCGACCCCGACGCGATCGATTCCTACATCCGCTCGCAGACGGCGGATTGAGCCTATTTCATGCGCACGCAACCTTGCTGCACAAAAAATGAACACCAACTCGGCCGCATGCCGCTGCAAAGGGCAACTTTCCCAGCGCGGTCCAGACGGTCCGCTTTCTCTAATCCATTGATCTAATTTCTCTTTCACCGAAGCAACTCAATTGGCACGCTTCATGCAATGTGCTGAGCGGATGAGCTCCTCCCAAGACGGCTCATAACATATCAGCGTCCGATGACGGGCGCTCCAATGGCAAAGCCGCCAACTGGCCAGTGTCCGATCACCTGATCGGAGCGCGTGTCCGGTTGGCGGCTTGTTTGTTCTTTGGAGCTCTCGCAAGGCCGCTGGGTGTCGACACAATACGGAGACGATGATGACTGCGACTACCTGCCCCACGCCGCCACGCCACCGCCTCACCTCGCTGCTTGCCGGCCTTGCCCTGGGCCTGCTCAGCAGCACGGTCGGCAGCGCCGCCATGCTCGACGTCGAAAAGGACGAGCTGAAATTCGGCTTCATCAAGCTCACCGACATGGCGCCGCTCGCCATCGCCTATGAGCTTGGTTACTTCGAGGATGAAGGGCTTTATGTGACCCTAGAGCCGCAGGCCAACTGGAAGGTCCTTCTCGATGGCGTCATCACCGGCTCGCTCGATGGCGCCCATATGCTCGCCGGCCAGCCACTGGCCGCCACCATTGGGTATGGCACCGAAGCGCATATCGTCACCCCCTTCTCCATGGACCTCAATGGTAATGGCATCACCGTTTCCAATGCCGTCTGGGAGTTGATGAAACCGCATATGGAGATGGATGCGGACGGCAAGCCGGTGCATCCCATTTCCGCTGCCGCGCTCAAGCCGGTCATAGAAGAGTTCGATCTGGAAGGCCGCCCCTTCAATTTGGGCATGGTGTTCCCCGTTTCCACCCACAATTACGAACTGCGCTATTGGCTGGCCGCCGGCGGCATCAATCCGGGCTATTATTCGCCCGAAGATGTATCGGGGCAGATCGCCGCCGACGCCTACCTTTCCGTCACCCCGCCGCCGCAGATGCCCGCGACGCTCGAAGCCGGTACCATTGATGGCTATGCGGTGGGCGAACCCTGGAACCAGGCTGCCGTGTTCAAGATGATCGGCGTGCCGGTCATCACCGATTACGAGATCTGGAAGAACAATCCCGAAAAGGTCTTTGGCATTACCGCCGAATTCGCCGAAACCAATCCCAACACCACGCTGGCCATCACCAAGGCGCTTATCCGCGCCGCCAAATGGCTCGACGAGAATGACAACGCCAACCGTGCCGAAGCGGTCGAAATCCTGTCACGCTCAGAATATGTCGGTGCCGATGCCGAAGTCATCGCCGCATCAATGACCGGCACTTTTGAGTTTGAAGCAGGCGACGTGCGCGACGTCCCCGACTTCAACGTCTTCTACCGCTATTTTGCGACCTACCCTTATTACTCGGACGCCGTCTGGTACCTGACCCAGATGCGCCGCTGGGGCCAGGTGGCCGAGGATATGCCCGACAGCTGGTACGACGAGGTCGCCAAGTCGGTCTACAAGCCAGACATCTACCTTGAAGCCGCGCGGCTGCTGGTCGAAGAGGGCCTGGTCGAGGAAGCCGACTTCCCCTGGGATAGCACCGGCTATCGCGAACCGACAGCCGAGTTCATCGACGGCGTCACCTATGACGGCACCCAACCCAACGCCTATATCGACAGCCTTCCGATTGGCCTGAAAACCGGCGACAGCGTCGTCGGCGCCGAAGTCGTCGCTGCCGCCAACTGACATGCTCGGGTGGCCGCGCAGCGGCCATCCTCAGCCCTGAGGACCGAATTATGACCCTTGCAAGCGAAGCCCCCGCCACCAGTGGCCACCGCCGGCAGAAGCTGTTTACTGCCATCAACCGTTCCGCCGCCTGGCTCAGCGCATTGGGCCTGGGCTGGCTTGTTCCGCTGCTCAAGATTGCCGCCGGCGATGATCCGCGCGAGCAGATGGGCGAACTGCGCGACAACCTGCTCTTTCCGCTGCTCGGCATTGGTGCCTTTCTGCTCGCCTGGGCAGTGCTAGCGCCGCAGGTGCAGACCTCGCTCGGCGCCATTCCCGGCCCAGCCCAGGTCTGGGAACAGACAGGAGCGCTCTGGCAGGATCACTTGTCTGAACGCGAAAAAGAAGCGGCGTTTTATGAACGCCAGGAGGTGCGCAACGACGAACTGGTGGCAGCAGGCCGCCAGGACGATGTCAAATGGCGCGGCTATACCGGCAAGCCGACCTATCTCGACCAGATCGTGACATCACTCAAAACCGTCGGCCTTGGCTTTCTGATAGCCACCATTATCGCGGTACCGCTTGGCATTGCCTCGGGCCTCAGCAAGCCATTCAACGGCGCGCTCAATCCCTTGGTGCAATTGTTCAAACCGGTCTCGCCACTGGCATGGCTGCCCATCGTGACCATGGTGGTGTCGGCGCTCTATGTGGACGCCAGCGACGCCTTTCCCAAGGCGCTGGTGATCTCGGCCGTCACCGTTACCCTCTGCTCGCTGTGGCCGACGCTGATCAACACGGCTTTGGGCGTGGCCTCCATCGACAAGGACCTCGTCAATGTGGGCAAGGTGCTGCAGCTTTCGACACCCACCACCATCACCAAGCTGGTGCTGCCCTCGGCCCTGCCGTTGATCTTTACCGGGCTGCGTCTGTCACTCGGTGTTGGCTGGATGGTGCTGATCGCCGCCGAGATGCTGGCGCAGAATCCGGGGCTGGGGAAATTCGTCTGGGATGAATTCCAGAACGGCTCGTCCTCCTCGCTGGCCCGCATCATCGTGGCCGTGCTCACCATCGGCATTATCGGCTTTTTGCTCGACCGGGTGATGTTCACCTTGCAGACCGCCTTCACCTTCTCCGGCAAGCGATAGGACCGCACAATGGCTCCCATTCTCCAGCTTTCCGGCATATCCAAGCATTTTGGCGAAGGCGCCAAGCGTGTCGATATTCTCAAGGACATCAATCTGGATGTCGAGGACGGCGAATTCGTCGCCATTCTCGGCTTCTCCGGGGCAGGCAAGACCACCCTCATCTCGATGATGGCGGGCCTGTCCGAGCCTGATATGGGCGGCGTCATCTATCGCGGCAAGGAAATCGACGGCCCCGGCCCCGAACGTGGCGTCGTCTTTCAATCCTATTCGCTCATGCCCTGGCTCAGCGTGTCCGGCAATGTCGATCTGGCGGTCAATGCCGTTCACAAAACCATGCCGCGCGCCGAAAAACTCGCCCTGCGTCGCCATTATGTCGAGATGGTCGGCCTGGGCCACGCCACAGACCGGCGCCCGGCCGAGCTGTCCGGCGGCATGCGCCAGCGCGTTGCCGTTGCCCGGGCGCTGGCCATGCAACCTGAAATCCTGTTGCTCGACGAACCCCTCTCGGCCCTCGACGCGCTCACGCGGTCCAAGCTGCAGGACGAGTTCGAGCAGATTTCGGAGGCCGAGAAAAAGACCATCATCCTCATCACCAATGATGTGGATGAGGCCATTCTCCTGGCTGACCGGGTGATTCCGTTGACGCCCGGCCCTGCTGCAACGCTTGGTCCGCATTTCAAGGTCGATATTGAGCGGCCGCGCGACCGGGCCGAGCTCAATGGCGATAATCGCTTCATTACCCTGCGGCGCGAGATCACCGAATATCTCATGGATGTCGGCGCCAGCCGCAACCCGTCGGGCGAAGCCGACATTGTCCTGCCCAAGGTCACGCCCATTGCCCGCGGCAAATCGGCTCGCCTGCCCAGCGCGTATGCCAATGCGGCTGCGGCATCCGGCATGCAGGACGACTATCTGCGTTTTGACGCAGTCTCCAAAGTCTATCCCACGCCCAAGGGACCGCTGACCGTAGTGGATGGCTTCGACTTCCAGATGCAGAAGGGTGAATTTGTCACCCTGATCGGCCATTCGGGTTGTGGCAAATCCACCGTTCTGTCCATGCTCGCAGGCCTGAATGATATCTCCGCCGGCAATATCGTGCTCGACGGCAATGATGTTGTCGGGGCCGGCCCCGAGCGGGCCGTGGTGTTTCAGGCCCCGTCCCTGATGCCTTGGCTGACCGCGCGTGAAAATGTCGCCCTGGGCGTTGATCGCGTTTACCCCACTGCCAGCCCGGCAGAGCGGCGCGACGTGGTCGAATATTACCTCAACCGTGTCGGGCTGGGTGACGCCATGCACCGCCCCGCTTCTGAGCTCTCCAATGGCATGAAGCAGCGTGTCGGCATTGCCCGCGCCTTCGCGCTCTCACCCAAGCTGCTGCTGCTCGATGAGCCCTTCGGCATGCTCGACAGCATCACGCGCTGGGAACTGCAGGACGTTCTGATGGACGTCTGGGCGCGCACGCAGGTGACTGCCATTTGTGTCACCCATGATGTCGATGAAGCCATTCTGCTGGCCGACCGGGTGGTGATGATGTCGAACGGACCTAACGCCAGGATCGGCAATGTCATGGAGGTCGACCTGCCGCGCCCGCGTTCACGCAAGGCGCTGCTGGCCCACAAGGACTATTACGGCTATCGCGAAGAACTGCTCGATTTCCTCGAAGCCTATGAGGGGGGCGCCAATCCGGATCAGCAAACGCTGGACCGCATCCGAGCCAAGAGAGCGCGACGCATTGAGGGCGTGGCAGCGGCGGAATAGATGCCTGTTTTTTACCCACAGCCGGACGCACTGCACAATTCATAACCTTTGCGTCCAGCAGCTACATAACAGAGACTATGCAAATCTCTGTCAACGCAGGATAAAAACGCCAAAACAGTTTGGCACGGTTCCTGCAACACCGAACCCGAAAGAGCTCCTCCCAAGACGCTCTTCGACATAACCGACGTCCAAGGTTGGGCGTCAACAGGCAAGGCCGCCAACAGGTGCGACGTGATCCCATGCGGATCGTCGGCGCGTCGGTTGGCGGTCTTTTTTGTTTCCAGATTGGAGCCCCAAGCGGATGGAAAAACTGGTTGTCATAGGTGCAGGGATGGCTTCCGGCCGCGCCCTGGAACACATTTTCGAGGAAGCCCCGGGCCGGTTCGACGTCACGCTGTTCGGCGCCGAGCCGCGTGGCAATTACAATCGGCTGATGCTCTCCCCGGTCCTGGCCGGAGAGAAGGAATATGAGCAGATCATTACCCATGACGCTGAGTGGTATCGGGAGCACGGCGTGCAAACCCGGTTCGGCGAAACCGTCACCGGTATAGATCGGGCTCGCAAGGTGGTCAGCTCGGCGGGCGGCGAAACGCCTTATGACAAGCTGATCGTCGCCACCGGCTCGGCGCCCTTTATCATTCCCCTGCCCGGCAAGGATCTCCCCGGCGTGATGGCCTTCCGTGATCTCGATGACGTCAACCGCATGGTCGATGTCTCCAAACGCCCCGGCTCCAAGGCCGTGGTGATCGGCGGGGGCCTGCTCGGCCTCGAAGCTGCCGCAGCGCTCAATGCCCGCGGCATGGAGGTGGTGGTGCTGCACCTAATGGGCCATGTGATGGAGCGCCAGCTCGATCCGGCCGCCGGCTACCTGCTGCAACGCGATCTCGAGGCCCGCGGCGTCAAGGTGCACTGCAAGGCGCAGACCAAGGCCATTCTCGGTGAAGGGCGGGTCGAGGCCGTGGCGCTGGAAGATGGCACCGTTTACGGCGCCGATATCGTGGTGATGGCCGCTGGCATCCGCCCCGAAACGCGCATTGCGGTCGATGCGGGCCTGCATGTCGAGCGCGGCATTGTGGTCAATGACCAGATGGTCACCTCCGACCCCGATGTGCTGGCGTTAGGCGAATGCGTCGAGCACGAAAAGATCGTCTATGGCCTGGTTGCCCCGCTCTATGACCAGGCCAGGATTCTGGCCAAGACGCTGGCCAAGGTTGATGCGGCCTTCCGCCCGGTGCAGACCGCCACCCAGCTCAAGGTGACCGGCGTTTCGGTCTACTCGGCCGGCGATTTCGCCGATGCCGAAGACCGCGAGGAAATCGTGCTGCGCGATGCGACATCGGGCATCTACAAGCGCTTGGTGCTCAAGGAGGATCGCGTCATCGGCGCCGTGCTCTACGGCGAAACCGCCGATGGCCCCTGGTTCTTCGACATGATCCGCAAGGGCACCGATACGCGCGACATGCGCGACACGCTGATCTTTGGTCAGGCCTACCAGGGGGGAGCCGCGCTGGACCCTATGGCGGCCGTTGCAGCCTTGCCGGATGATGCAGAAATCTGCGGCTGCAACGGTGTCTGTAAATCTGCGATCACCGGCACGATCGCATCCAAGGGCCTGACCGATCTCGATGGCGTGCGCGCCCATACCAAGGCCTCGGCCTCGTGTGGCTCGTGCACCCATCTGGTCGAAAAGCTCATGGCCATCACTCTGGGCGACAGCTACAACCCGGCCGCCGTCAAACCGATGTGCCCCTGCACCGAACATGACCACGGC
>JBGTUK010000047.1:0-13852 GCA_041939225.1 Devosia sp. | reverse complement strand
AAACAAAAAAGGATAAGGAGGATTTTTATGTTTCAAACCATAGACCATTTTTTGAAATCTTGGGAGTTCGACCACCGCAGCGCGGCTGGCGCCAATGGCTGCGCCCAGCTTGTCGGCCAGCGGGGTGATGTCTTCGTTGAATTTCTCGCTGCTCCCCAGAGCCCGGCCACCGGAGACGATGATCTTGGCGGCGGTGAGTTCAGGGCGGTCGCTCTTGGCGATTTCGCTGCCCACGAAGCTGCTCTTGCCGTTGTCGGCTGCAGCGGCTGCGGTTTCAACGGCTGCAGAGCCACCGGTGGCGGCGGCGGCGTCAAAGCCGGTGGTTCGCACGGTGATGACTTTGGTGGCGTCGCAGCTTTGCACGGTAGCGATGGCATTGCCGGCGTAGATGGGGCGTTCGAAGGTGTCGGCGCTCACCACTTTGGTGATGTCGCTGATCTGGGCGACGTCGAGCTTGGCAGCCACGCGGGGGGCGACGTTCTTGCCGCCAGCGGTGGCGGGGAAGAGGATGTGGCTGTAGTTGCCGGCAATCGCCAAGACCTGTGCGGCGACGTTTTCAGCGAGGCCATGCTCCAGGCCGGCTGCGTCGGCGTGGATGACTTTGGCGACACCGGCGATCTGGGCGGCGGCGAGAATGGCCGGGTTGATCTCGCCATTGGGGGTTGGGACCACCATGGCGATGCGCGAGACACCGGCCACGTGGGCCGGAACGGCGTTCATCAGTACCGATGAGGGATAGGAGGCCAGACCACCCGGCACATAGATGCCCACGGCATCCACGGCGGTCCAACGCGACCCGAGGGTGACGCCGAGCGTATCGGTATAGATATGGTCCTCGGGCTTCTGCTTTTGGTGATGCGCCTTGATGCGATCATGGGCGGTCTGCAGGGCGGCGCGAACCTGGTCTGGGACCTGCGCCGCTGCCTCAGCAATTTCATCTGCAGAAAAGGCGAGGGTCGATGGGGTGACATCGGCCCGATCGAACCTATTGGTCAGCTCCGCCACGGCAGCGTCACCACGCGCCCGCACGTCGTTGATGATGGAGGCGACGGTATCGTTCACATCCTTGCTGGATTCGCGCTTGGCGCCGAGCAGATCGGAGAAGCGCGGTTCGAAATCGGCCTGGGCGCTGTCGAGACGAAGGGGCATGGAGGACTTTCTAGTCGAGGACGTGGGCAGGCTTGCCCGAAGCGGCCCAGGCAGCGCCAAGGTCGGTCAGCCGGGCTTCGAGACAATCCACCGTCAAACGCACCGTGCCGCCGCCAGCAAATCGCAACTCGACGATGCCGGATGGGGCATCAGTGGCCTCAAAGACGATGGTGAGCAATTCGAGTACGCCCTCGGGCGCGGCGGGATCGAAGCCGGTATAGGCGGCATGGGTCACGCCACGGAAATCGAGCGCGGCGCGCTTGCGAACTCCCTTCCCGCGCGGTGTGTCACTTTCCCAGGCAAAGCGGTTCATCAGCAGCGCAAAACGCTGGTCTTTCCGGGCATAGCCCATGTCGGCGACGCGGACGACAGCGTCCTGTGCGTGGGCGGAGACAACTTCGAGGTCTTCGGTATCAAGCGCAATCAGCTTGAGATCGGTCATGTGCAAGGCCCTGTTGGGATGGCGATGACCCTATCTGGTCACGACACCTCCGATCTACAAGTTTGTGCGGATCGGGGCAATGCGAAGAGCGCGGAGAAGTTCAGGGCAGACCCACAATGGTACGCTGCAAGCCGAGATTCCGTTATAGGCCATGATACGCGTTGCCGCCGCCACTCGAGCATAGCTTGCATGGCACTGCAGGCTAAAACCGCCCCACCGGGGCGATTTTGCCTTCGCTTTCGCGCGCTGCCACTCGACCATAGGTCTCGTGGCCTGACTTACTAAAATCGCTCCATTGGAGCGATTTTGCCTTCGGCCGGGCGTCAGCCAGCAAGCCGCTCGATCTCGGCGCCGCAGCGGGAGAGCTTGTCTTCCAAGCGCTCAAAGCCGCGGTCGAGGTGATAGATACGGTTGACCACGGTTTCGCCCTTGGCGGCGAGGCCGGCGATAACCAGCGACACCGAGGCGCGCAGGTCGGTCGCCATGACCTGGGCTCCCTTCAATTGCGGGCGGCCCGTGATCGTTGCAACCTGGCCGTTAACGGCGATGTCAGCGCCGAAGCGGGCAAGTTCGGCCACGTGCATGTAGCGGTTCTCGAAAATTGTCTCACGGATTTCGCTGACGCCCGAACTCATGGTCATCAACGCCATGAACTGGGCCTGCAAATCGGTTGGGAAGCCAGGGAATGGGTCGGTGTATACATCGACGGGCTGAATGCCATTGCCATTGCGCCGCACGCGGATGCCATTGGCCTCAGTGGACAGCTCGGTGCCAGTCTGGGCGAGGACATCGAGCGCGGCCTGCAGATGCTCGGGCCGCGCGCCCTTGAGCAGCACATCGCCCCCGGTCATGGCCGCAGCCATGGCGAAGGTGCCGGTTTCAATGCGATCGGGAATGACCTCCACGGTGGCGCCGTGCAGCTTTTCGACGCCTTCAACAGTCAGGGTGCGCGTGCCGATACCAGAGATTTTTGCGCCCATGGCCACGAGGCACTCGGCCACGTTCGTGATTTCGGGTTCCTGTGCGGCATTTTCGATGATCGTCGTGCCCCGTGCCAGGGCAGCGGCCATCAGGATGGTGTGGGTGGCTCCCACCGAAACCTTGGGGAAACTCACCGTGGCGCCCACCAGCCCGCCCTTGGGCGCGCGCGCGACGACATAGCCTTCATCGATGTCGATCTCGGCTCCCAATTGCTTGAGGCCAAAAAGGAACAGATCGACCGGACGCGTGCCGATGGCGCAGCCACCGGGCAGGGAGACGCGCGCCTCGTGGCAACGGGCCAGCAATGGGCCGATGACCCAGAAACTGGCGCGCATCTTGGAGACCAGGTCATAGGGCGCGGTGGTGTCGACAATGTCGGCAGCGTGAAAGGTCATGCGCTGGCCCACGCCTTCCTCTTCGCCGCGGCGACGACCATGCACGGCAATGTCGACGCCATGATTTTCCAGAATGCGTTCGAGCTGCTTGACGTCGGCCAGGCGCGGTACATTGTGCAGCACCAGCGGCTCGTCCGTCAGCAGGGACGCGATCATTAGTGGCAAGGCGGCATTCTTGGCACCTGAAATGGAGATTTCACCCCGCAATTCATTGCCGCCAACCAGACGAATACGATCCATAAAAAGTCCTCAGAAATGGCCCGATAGGCCTGCTACCTGTTGGAGGCAAGGCAGGGTCTTCGTTGCCACGTGAGCCAGACCAGCCGTTCTCGAAAGTGTTGCGATCAGAATCGCCCGAAAATGGTTTACGGTTTCTTGTGCGTGTCCATTCCGGGTGTCGTTGAAGCCTGCTCGTTCGCATCGCCAGCGGCGCGCGCCTTCGCCTGTTCCTTCCGACGCTTGAGGTTCTCCCGCAGCTTTGCGGCCAATCTTTGCTCGCGCAGTGCAGTTTGTTCCGATTTGCCCATGGCCCTTCGGCACCTCGATTCCATTGCATCGGTTGATAGGCTGTTTTTGGTCTTGCGTCGAGACAGTCCGTATGGCAAAGGAGCCCCCGTCGCCGCGCCGGAACACCGGCCCCCGCGAATTTGCTGCCGTAGCTCAGTGGTAGAGCACTCCCTTGGTAAGGGAGAGGCCGACAGTTCAATCCTGTCCGGCAGCACCATTTTCCCAATTAGTTTGACCTGCTCCGGCGCTGCGCCAGTTGCCTTGCCGACCTTGGCTGCGAAGGCTATGGCTGGCTGACATCAGGGAGGGGAGCATGACCAAGCACGCGCTATACGACATTATCGACCCGCGATTCGCGCGCAAGATCGTGGGCAGTGCACGATTGGAAGAGCTGCACACAGGGTGCCGCTGGACGGAGGGGCCAGTGTGGTTCTCGGACCACGATGCGCTTTATTTTTCCGACATTCCCAATCAGCACGTGCTGCGATATCTGCCAAGCGACAATTCGGTCAGCGTCTATGCCAATCCTTCGAATTTCGCCAATGGCCATACCCGTGACCTCGAAGGCCGGCTGATCTCCTGTGAGCACGGACCGCGGCGGGTGACACGTACGGAGATCGACGGCACGATCACCGTGCTGGCCGAACGGTTTGAGGACAGGAGGCTGAACTCCCCCAATGACGTGGTGGTGAAGTCAGATGACTCGATCTGGTTCACCGATCCTACCTACGGCATCCTGTCCGACTATGAGGGCTATCAGTCCGAGCCCGAACAGCCTGTGCATGGGGTCTATCGTATCGATGGGAAAACAGGCGAGATCAGGCTGATGGTTGGCGATTTCGCGCAGCCCAATGGGCTGGCGTTTTCGCCCGATGAGAGCGTGCTTTATGTCGCCGATTCCGGCGCCAGCCACGATCCCGCTGTGCCGCGGCACATCCGCGCTTTCGCTGTGGAAAACGGCGGATTGGCTATACGGGACCTCGGGCCCTTCGCAGTTATCGACAATGGCATCCCCGACGGTTTTCGGGTTGATACCGAGGGCTGGGTGTGGTGTTCGGCTGCAGATGCCGTGCATGTTTTTGACGACACGGGCAAGCTTTGCGGCAAGATACGTATTCCGCAGACCGTTTCGAACCTGACCTTTGGCGGCCCGAAGCGGAACCGGCTTTTCATCACCGCCACCACTTCGCTTTATGCGCTCTACGTCACCGCGCGGGGTGCGCAGACCCCTTGAGCCGGGGGCTGAATATGCTGCCCAGCAGGCGGTCGACCGAGAGAGTACCGCCGCCATAGACGAGCAGCGCGAGCGCCATGGCGAACCAGGGCAGGTGGAAATTGATCAGGCCATCAGGCACGGTTAGCTGGATGATGATCGTCATGCCCAGGATGCCGAGAGCGGCAAAGCGTGTTCCCAGGCCCAGAACCAGCAGGATGGGCAGGACGATCTCACCCAGACCGGCGAGGAACGCCATGGTCTGCGGCGCCGGGTATGCAAAGGCTTGCCCGAAAATGTGCAGCTTGAACTCCTGCTCGAACAGATAGCGGGCGCCGCTTGATAGATTGAGGAACCCATCCCATTTCGTCAGGCCCGAACGCCAGAACGGGATGGCTAGGGCAATGCGCAAGGTCAGCAGCGGAATGGCCGCGGGAAAAGCGCCCAGCCCCTTATCGAGCCCGTTGCAGACGGCAATGGCGCGATCAAACATCGACGTGCTCCTTGTTCAGGGCAGCAAAGACACCCAGTTCGGTCAGGCCGACCAGAGCCGCACCGGGATCAAAATCAGGGAAGTCAGCCAATACAGCTTCGGCAGCCAGCCCCAAATTCCGCCCCTGTTTGATGGCCTTCAGAAACGTGAAAGCAGCGGGCGGAATAATGGTCAGGCGAACCTCCGCCTGCGGGCGTCTAAGCAGGACGCATTCACTGCCCGACAGGGCGGGAATGGTGAACGGCGTGGTCTGATGGGCGGACCAGAGCGAACCAACAGGAAAGCTGGAGCGCACCGTGCGCGTCGACGGAGCAAGCGTCAATTCGAGCACAGTCAGCGCCTCACCGGGAATCCTGGCTAGGTCAGCGGCCGTAAGGACATCGGCGTCGGCTGCGTTATATGTGTCGGTCCAGGCCGCTTCGAGCCGCGCGAGATCGGGGAGATAGGGCAGCCCGGCGGCGGGTGGAAACTGTCCGATGAAATCGGGGAAGCTGTCGCCATAGTGTAGCAATACCGGCCCGCTGGGCTTGTTCTGCCCGACATAGAGCCGCGCCATGCCGGTGAAGAACTCTTCCCCGACCAGTTGGCGGGTCACCGGGAAGCGAGCTGCAATGGCACCAACTAGACTGACGTGCACATTGTTGCGATAGACCGCGAAGCGCTTAGTGTCGGCGGTGCCGCGAGGGGAGACCAGCCCCACAGGCACAGGCCGGGTGGGATCGGTCAGGGCCCGGATGAACTGGCGCTGAGAGGTCACGATGCCAATCTCCGGTTCAGCGTGCCATCAAGCACCTCGTCCACCAGGCGGACCTCGTCCATCAATACATCGAAGGCGGGGACATTATTGTCCCATTCAATCAGGGTCGGCAGGGCACCGGTGTGGGCAATGGTGTAGCGATAGAGCTCGAAGACGTCGGGGCGCACCCGGCTGCCATGAGCATCGATCAGCAGGCGTTCGCCGGCGTCGTCGGTGGTTTCATCGTAGCCGGCCAGGTGAATTTCACCGACATGATGCACCGGAAAGCGGTCGATATAGGCGATCGGGTCGAGCCGGTGATTGACCGCAGAGACCATGACATTGTTGACATCGAGCAGTAGGCCGCAGCCGGTGCGCTCGGCGATGGCGGCGAGGAAGTCGACTTCGTCGATGGTGCTTTCTTCAAACAGCACATAGGTGGAAGGGTTTTCGAGCAGCATGCGGCGGCCAAGGGCCTGTTGCACCTGATCGACATGGGCCACAACCCGATCCAGTGTCTGGGGCGTATAGGGCACTGGCAAAAGATCGTTGAGATAGCCCTCGTCATGGCTGGACCAAGCCAGATGCTCGGAAAACGATGCGGGGCGATAGCGCCCCACCAAGGCGCGGAGGCGCAAAAGGTGGTCGCGATCCAGCGGCTGTTCGCCGCCAATGGACAGGCCAACGCCGTGCAGGGAAAGTGGATAGTGTTCGCAGATGGCCGCGAGGTAGCGGTGCGGCGGACCACCCTCCCCCATATAGTTCTCTGCATGCACCTCGAAGAAGCCGAGTTCGGGCTTTTCGGCTATGATCTGAGCGTAGTGCTGCGCCTTCAGGCCCAGGCCGGGGCGCGCTGGCAGGGTGTCGAACGGCATGGTTGCCTCCCTCGGGACTGGCGGGAGGCTCGTAAGCCTCCCGTGATTGGTGCCAATCAGCTTGCCGTGGGAAGATCGCGATCGAGCGGCTCGAGCGAGCCCATGCGATCTCCCTCGACTTCCATGGTTTCGCAGGTGCCGGCCGGCACGACTTTCCAGGCATTGCCCTGGTAGTCGACGGTGGAGGTGCCAGCGCAGGTGGTGCCAGGACCGGCGGCGCAGTCATTGGCGCCGGCAAGAGCTACGCCGTAGCACTTTTCGGTGGCAGCCATGGCATCGCCACCGGCATCCTGGGCGATCGCCGTGCCACTCAGGGCGGCGGACAGGGAGGCGGCAAGGGCAAAGGTAGACAGGCGGTTCATGGGTTTCTCCTCTGGTGGGGAACTTTTTGATGTTCCAACACCGAGACATTCGCCGCCCAACCGAGGGAGTTACAGGATCACGCGTTCGTGAACGCGAAAAACCGACGCCAGGATAGCCGGCGCCGGCTTGCAATTACTTGGTCATTGAAAAAAGCGGTGTCCGGATCAGATCCAGTAGGGGGTCACGCCATAATAGTCATGGACGCGGCGCCCGTTCTCGGCTGTCCAGAAATTGTCGTCTTCGCCCTCATAGCGCGGCGCGCCTTCAAGCTGCTCCTTGGTGATGTCGACACGATAGCCACCGAGGGTCTCATCGTAATCCAGCTTGGACCAGGGGAGCGGATAGTGGTCGTGGCCAATACCCATGAAGCCGCCAAAGCTGAGGACGGCGTATGAAACCTTGCCGCCGCGCTTTTCGACCAGGATGCGTTCAATGGAGCCAATATGCTCGCCATTCGGGTCGTAGACCTTGGTTCCCTCAACCTTGTCCGAAGCGATCAGATCGTGCGTTTCCTTGACGTCTGCAGTGTCGACACGGTTGTCATCATAGGCCATTTCATCCTCCTTGATTGGGGTGTGGGGGGCAGAACGCAGCGGCCTAGCGCAGGTTTCGTCAGAAAGGAAAATGTGATCAGGCGACGAGCCGCGGTTGGGTGAAGGGCCGCGGGCCGTGATCGGCAAGATAGGCGATGAAGGGCTCTATCAACAGCGGCCTGGAAATCACATAACCCTGAGCGAAATCGACCATGCCGGTGGCCCTAAGGGCGTTGAGACGATCCATGGTCTCCACCCCTTCGACCACGAGCGAGCGGCCTGAGGCCTGGGCAAGGTCGATGGCGTGGTCCAGCATTGTGGCCATAACAGATTGATCCGGGGCCATGGCGAAGGACCGATCAAGCTTGACTCCATCGACCGATAACGCCGCCAGATTGTGCATGGAGGAATAGCCTGCCCCGAAGTCGTCGATATAGACTTTCAGGCCCGCGGCGCGCAGCCGTTCAATTTCGACCTGCGCTGTCTCCGGACTGATTTCGGCGGTTTCGACAATCTCGACAACAACATCGAATGGAGAGTCTGTTGTTAGGAAGGGCGCGAAGATCGGCACCAACTTGCCGGCATCGAGGTCCTGCGGGAAAATATTGAAATTGACCTGCAGACGCGCCCCGTTGGGCATGTAGGCAGTCAGGTCTGTATAGGCATAAGCGACCACCATGGATGTAAAGCGCTCGGTCAGGCCATGCTTTTCGATGATAGGCAGGAAACGGTCCGGCGACACGATGGTGCCGTCAATGTCGCGCCACCTCGCCAGCACTTCGCATCCCGTGACTTGGTCCTCCTTCAAATTGAGCAAAGGCTGATAGGCACAGACCACGGAACCCTGGTCGAACCGACGCAGGAAACGCGCCTCGAACGACCAGTAGCGCTCGATGATGCGATTCAATTGCTGCGCCACCCAGGCAGCCAGCACGCCAGCAAGGAGCAGGATGACGGCAACGGTGGCCCAACCGAGGGCGAAAAGCTGGTTCAGATAGCTGCGGCTAGCGACACAGTGAATGCCGTCGCTGTCGCAGGACATCTCATAAAATACACCTCTGAACACTGATGCCAGGGCAGGCCCGGCGGCGTCGCGGGCCTGGGTATAAAGTCCAGCCGTACCCTGGCGGTGCAGCCAGACATCGTCGCTGATGCGGAAGATCAGTTCCTGTTCCATCCAGCGCGGTCGGGTAGCCGGCAGTGGCTGAGACGGTACGATCATGGCCAGCGCGCCACGTTGCGCCAGTGTTCCGGTCATGCCATCGAGACCGAGAAAGCCGAGGTCCACATCGACCCAGAATGCCATGTTATACGGGGCCTGGAAGGCAAAGTCGGGCGCGCCCAGTTCCTCAGGCGACGCCAGACGTCCGGAATTGACCGAGCACTCGACGCGCCCATTCGGGGCGAAGAGCAATTCGTTGATGCCGTCCGGCAAGAAAGCGATGCGGCGCAACTCGTCAAGAAATTCGGGGGAACAGGCCGGTTGAACCAGGCGGCGATCCATCTCTTCGAAAGTGGACAGGACATTGGCCCGTAGCTGCTCGAAGCCGGCCAGGCTGCGCTGCGTTTCTACCCGCATATTGAGGGATACTTGCTCGGCAACTATCCAGGTAGCGCCGAACAGTAGCGCGACGAAGGCCACGATCCAAAGGCCGATCTTACGGCCCCGCTCGTGTGTTCCGGCAATCAGGATGCCGATGAACCGATTCATCTGAACGTCCTCTGCATCGCTCCAATTTGCCGGAAACTCTTCAAGATGGAGTTAAACCGAGTGTTCCAATGCATGCGAGGGCCGGAACCCGGGCCCAGTTGTTGCATTGACCTTGGTGAGGGTCGCAAATGACCCCGGCAATTTCGGGAGAGAACATGATTTTCGATACCCTGAAGCAACGCATGGGGGGGAAAGATCAACTCAATCCCATGCAAATCGCGCATCACACCCTGTTTACGGCCCGTGAAAAAATCGAGTTGCTCCACCAACTCAAAGCCGAGGCTACTGGTGCGAAAACCGAAGGCGCCTCCGTGGCCTATGAACCAGAAGAAATTGATCAGGCAATTGCTGAAGTGCGCGAGGGCGTAGAAAGCAGCGTGGGCACCGATACTGTGTTCAAAGGGGATTATTGATGGCCAGAAAAGGTGACAAGCAGGCCCCTCCGATGGCGGAAGTGGACCATCTGGTGGACGAAAATTCAGCAATGCTTGATGTGCCTGACGGCTCGGGCCTCAAGGTGGCCGGCGAACACGATGCGACCGTCGGCTCGACCGGACCGACCAATTGGTGGCTCTACGGCCTGTGCGCCCTGGCGATCATCGTCGCCATTCTGCTGGTGATGCAGATCTTCTCGGGCGCGCCAGGCACAGACATGCAGCCGGGCACGCCGACCTCTGAACCGGTGGTCGAGACACCGGCACAATAAAAAAGGCGCGATCCCGGGGACCGCGCCTTGAACGATAGGATTGAGCGCTATCAGCCGCGGATTGGCGATAGCTGAATTTCCACGCGACGGTTCTGCGCCCGTCCGGCCTCTGTGGCATTGGACGCGATTGGCGAGGTCTCGCCCTTACCTTCAATGTAGAAGCGACGCTGATCGATGCCCTGATTGGCCAGAATGGTCGCAACGGAAACGGCGCGGCGCTGGCTAAGTGCGAGATTGTAGGCGTCGTCGCCCTGGCTGTCGGTGTGGCCATAGACATCGACAATGGTCTTCTCGAACTTCTTGAGGACCAGGGCAACCGAGACCAGGGTCTGGTTGAACTGAGGCTGGACCGTCGACTGATCGGTCGCAAAAGTGATGTTCGATGGCATGTTAAGGATGATCTGGTCGCCCACGCGGGTGACCGAGACGCCCGTGCCCTGCAGCTGAGCGCGCAACTCGGCTTCCTGCTGATCCATATAATTGCCGATGGCGGCGCCGGTCAGGCCGCCAACACCTGCGCCGATCAAGGCGCCAACGCGCGGATCACCGCCCACAGCCGCGCCGACAATCGCGCCTGCCACTGCGCCGCCGCCGGCACCGAGCAAGCCGCCGCCGGCGGTGTTGGAAATCCGGCTCTGGCCGGTATAGGGATCGGTGGTGGTGCAGGCGCTGAGCGCCAGGGTCGCGGCAAGGGCGACGAGAACCTTCGACTTCATAAACTTCCCCCAAGTAAGGATTCGGTAATGGTGGCCTTGTGTTGCCCTCTCAATAAGGCAGGAGCGTGATGAGGGGAAGTGCCTGAACCGGGGATGAATGGATCAGGTATTGGCCCAGCCAGCATCCACCAGAAATTGCTGACCCGTGATCATGGCGCTATCGTCGGCGGCCAGGAACAGGGCCATGCGGGCGCAGTCTTCGGGGGAGATCGCCTCAGGGATCGCCTGTTGCTGCTTGATATTGGCAAGGTCGGCCGCGGTGACCCAGAGTTCGCGCTGACGCTGGGTCATCACCGCGCCGGGGACCAGTGAATTGACGCGAATGCCCGATTGCCCCAGTTCGCGGGCCATGGCACGGGTCAGGCCGTGCGTGGCTGCCTTTGCCGTTTCGTAGACCGGGATGCCGGGTGCCATGATCATCCAACTGATCGAGCCGTAATTGATGATCGATCCCCTGCCCGCCTTGGCCATGCCAGAAGCCACCGCCTGAATGGCAAAGAAGGCATGCTTGAGATTGACGGCCATGCGCTGATCCCATTCCTCCGGCGTCACCTCGTTCCATTGGTGGCGCTGATCGTGCGCCGCGTTGTTGACGAGAACGAGTGCATCCCCGTGCCGTTCGGCGCATTCAGCGATGGCGGCCTGGTAGGCCGAAATGTCAGTGACGTCACAGGCGATGAAATGCACGGTGTGGCCCGACTCGTTCAGTTCGGCAGCCAGGGCGTTGCCGGCGTCCTCTGCAATATCGACGAAGCCGACCTTGGCACCCTGCCCGGCGAAGGCGCGCACCATGGCCTCGCCAATTCCCGAGGCGCCGCCGGAAATGACGACGGGGCAGTCGTTGAGGCTGGGATAGGCGGCATAATGGGTCATGGTGTGGTCCGGATCGGTTAGATTTTCCGGGGTCATATAATCCTACCGGGCACCCGGTCCGCAACCCTCTTGATGTACGTACATCAGTCTTACGAGTCGCTGAGGCTTGTCGCGGTCATCGGGGAAGATTCAGTGCAATTTCTCGACCGCCGGCGCCATGGTGTGAGGACCGACGTCGCGCTGCTCCACCTCGGCAAGCAGGCTCATGATCTTGTCAACATGAGCGACGTGGCGCTGTTCCATGGAAAAGTTCAACGTCACATATTGGCGACTGGGGCAGAAGGTGCAGATGTTGACCTCACTGTGCCAGGCGCCGCAGTAGAGCGGCTCCACCATGCCATGGGTGAGCGGGCCGTAGGTACGATGCGGCGGCACCAGGGTCAGCACGATGTCATTGCCGCCGTTGAAGCGCCAAAAGCGCTTGTTGGGCAGGAAGGGCAGGACCTTGTTGACCGCCCGCATGGCCTTGAACATGGACATGATGACAACCTGGAAGGACGTAATGTCCTTCTGCTCGATACCGGCGACCGTGTCATCGACGGCCCGGACATAGTCGACAAAGTCGTCCATCACCTTGAACTTGGCTTCCAGCGCGCGGACGCGGAAGAAGTCATCGTCGGTGCTGTTCCGCTTGGTGTCGAGCATGGTGTAGTTGGCGCCGATGACCTTCTTGCTCAAATGCTTTTCTGCGCCCTCGCCATTAAGGGCGTGGGTGACCAGCGCAAACATCAGCGAGCGCTGGCGAACGCCGAGCTTGTTGGCCAGTTTACGTAGACGGTGGCGTTCGATGGCCAGAGTGCGGAAGCCCCAGGGCTTTTCTTTTGGCGCCAGGATATTCGCCAGCAGCAGGTAAATCAGTGTGGTCATGCCACCGCGCAGCGCACTTTTCAGCCGATCACCCCAGGCCAATTTGTTTGATTTGTCAGATTGCACGCCATGGCCGGCTGGCGCAGAGCGGGTCAATAGGGCCGAATCCGAGCCTTCCAGCAAGGCGTGGCTGGAGCGCACCTGGAGAACGGCGGCGCGCCCTTCACTGTCGGGGCCATCGCGGCGCACCGCGGCCATGACGCGGAACAGCGGCAGATCTTCGCGTTCAAAGATATCGGACGATTTCGAGAGCCATTTGTCCGGATAGCCGTCGAGCTCGTCGACCAATTCGACCGATGTAATGGCGTCGAGCAGGTGCTTGGGAAAAGGCTGACCCGGCCTGGCGCCGACAAAGCCGTGGGTGAGTTGCGGCGCCAGGGCGATCATCTCGGCAACCATGTTGCCCAGTGCGTCCTTGTCATAGCTTCTGGTGGAGAAGGCCGTAAAAAAGACGGTGTCCTTGCCCTTATACAGAAACCACTGGAAATCGGTGAACAGAGCCTGCGGATTTTTCTCCACTGCGGCCCGTGCAAGCGCCAGCGCATCGGCGTGCTCGCCGGCAAAACTTGAAGACGAAAAACTCTTCACTACCAATCTCCCCTCAATGCTCCCCCGAGACACTTGATCTAAGCGCAGCACAAACAATCTATCAACAAGTACTCGAAGGTCCGGTTAATTGGGGTCTTGAAAACTACTCGCCCGATTTTGCTACCAGGCTGTTCTGGTAAGGCGGTGTTGGCAGGGCAGACAGCTTACTTTAGAATAGCTCTCATGTTCGTTGGCGCCTCCCAATGCGCGCAAGGGGTTAGGCAGGTCAGCGCGTCGAATTGACCTATGTCAATGCGGCGGCACGGGGATTAGGTAGAGCATCAAAGAGCCAGGTCCGGCCGCCCCGCCGTTCCAGCGCTCGCAAAGGAACGGCTCCCATGGACTATCGCGGTATTTTCGAGGATGCAGTCGATACGCTGCGCGCAGAGCGCATGTCACTCCATGGCTATGAGCGAAGGACCACGCCGAGAATCGCCGAATGGGCAGAGGGCGGCGCCGTCTTCGAGCGGGCCCAAGCGCCCTCCTCTTGGACGGTCCCCTCGATGGCCATGCTCTTGACGGGTCGCTACCGGGTCGGCGGTGGACGGGCGCTCGTCCAAAATGGCAATACCCTCAGCGCGACGCTCTCGGGGGAGGGATATCGAACAATCGGGATCGTCGCCAACCCCGTGTTGAACGCCTTTCAGGGCTTCACCGAGGGTTACGAGAGCTATGACCTCCTGCAGAGCAAGGAGGACGACACC
>JBGTUK010000046.1:0-13949 GCA_041939225.1 Devosia sp. | reverse complement strand
CATGGTGCGCGACATTCGCGACAATTACGACGTCAAGAACGTCATGGTGGTCTCGCCTGACGTCGGCGGCGTGGTACGGGCCCGCAACGTCGCCAGCCGCATCGGCGCCAGCCTGGCCATCGTCGACAAACGCCGCCCCCGCGCCGGCGTATCCGAGGTGATGAACATCATCGGTGAAGTCGAAGGCCGGACCTGCATCATGATCGACGATATCGTCGATTCTGGTGGCACCCTGGTCAACGCGGCCGAAGCCCTGCTCAAGGCCGGTGCCAAGGAGGTCTCGGCCTATATTACCCACGGCGTACTCTCCGAGGGCGCTGCCGAACGCATCGCCGCCTCCAAGCTCAAGGAACTGGTCGTCACCGACTCCATCCTCGAGACCGACGCCACCAAGGCCGCCGCCAATATCCGCCGCATGTCGATCGACGCCCTGATTGGCGAAGCCATCGCGCGTACCGCCAGCGAGCAAAGCGTTTCGAGCCTTTTCGACTAGGCTGCGACTGACTAGACCACGAGACCTTGGTCGAGTGGCGAGCAGTCAGATCGGGCCCACCAATCCTGTCCTCCGCCACCCAACTGGCGTTATCCTGTGCTCACCTTCGGGCACGTAATTCTGCATGTCTGCCCATGCCGAGCCTGTAAGAGACAGCAGACTGCGGGAATCTGTTGCTCAGCGACCTCTAATCCTTTATAGCCCAGCGCCATGAAGCGCTCGTCACCCCTGGAGGACGGGCGCGTATGTTGTTGTAGGAACAACATACACCAACCCAGAATGGATGATTTCCATGGCTGCCAACAAGGTGCTCAAGGCACAGGCGCGTGAGGGAGTGGGCAAGGGGGCCGCTCGTGAGCTGCGCCGTCAGGGACGTGTTCCCGCTGTTATTTATGGTGACAAGAAGCCCCCCGTCACCGTTTCCGTCGCATTCAAGGATGCGCTGAAGTCGATCTACTCGGGCGGTTTCAAATCGCACGTTCTCGACCTCGATGTCGACGGCACCGTGCATAAGGTGATCCCGCGCGACTACCAGCTCGACGTCGTCATGGACCAGCCGGTCCACATCGACTTCCTGCGCGTTTCGGGCAACTCCACCATCAACGTGGAAGTGCACGTCGAGTTCATCAACGAAGAGAAGAGCCCTGGCCTCAAGCGCGGCGGCACCCTCAACGTTGTGCGCCACACGGTCGAGCTCGTCGCTCCCGCCAATGCCATTCCCGAGGCCGTCACTGTGGATCTGTCGGGTACCGAGATCGGTGACTCGATCCACATTTCCGCTGTCACCCTGCCCAAGGGCGTCAAGCCCACGATCACCGATCGTGACTTCACCATTGCCACCGTTGTTGCACCGTCGGGCCTCAAGTCCTCCGAAGCTGCTGATGGTGGTGCCGAAGAAGAAGAAGCTGCCGACGAGGAGTAATCTTCTTGCAGCAACAGATTGTGTGAGGCGGCCACCGGCCGCCTCATTCATTTACAGAGGCTGGTTTGATGAAACTGCTTGTAGGGCTGGGCAACCCCGGCAGCCAATATGCGGGCAACCGCCATAATATAGGCTTCATGGCCATCGACGCCATTGCCGCGGCCAATGGCGTGTCCAATTGGAAATCCAAGCATTCTGGCCATATCGCTGAAGCCAACATTGGTGGCGAGCGGGCGATCCTACTCAAGCCGCAGACCTTCATGAACAAGTCAGGCGACAGCGTCCAGCAGGTCGCACGTTTCTACAAGATCGAGAATGCCGACATCATCGTCTTCTATGACGAACTCGATCTGGCCCCTGGCAAAGTGCGGGTGAAGGTTGGCGGCGGCAATGGCGGCCACAATGGCCTCAGGTCCATCGACCCGCAGATTGGTCTGGACTACAAGCGCGTGCGCCTGGGGATCGGTCATCCAGGCAAGGAGTTCGTCACTCATCACGTGCTGGGCGACTTCGCCAAGGCTGATCAGGCCTGGCTCACGCCTTTGCTCGACGAAATCGCCCGCCAGGCACCGCTTCTGCTAAGGGGCGACGACAGCGGCTTTATGAACAAGCTCGCTTTGGCCGTAAAAGGCGATGAACCGAATAAGGACGACAAGCCCGTAGCTCCCAAGGCGCAGAGCCATATCCGCCAGGCTCGCGCGGCGAAGCCGCAAACCGAACTGCCCAAATCCGGCCCCATGGCCGACATGCTGAGCAAACTGTTCGGCAAGCGCGACTAGTTCCCGCGTCGGTCGTCCTTCCCGGCGCCCAGATCACGAATGGCTCGCGCGGCTTGCTCCCGCGCCACCGGCTTGCCAAGATTGCGGCATGCCACTCAACTCCAGTCGAGCATTGCTGACCGCGCTGCTATTCCTGTTCCAGCTCTGGGCACCTCAGGGTGCGGCCCAGGAACTGGAGGTCCGAACCTGCCATGCGTTGGAAGAACGAGAAATTTGCATCTCAGAGCACAGTTACAAGGCTGACGTGTGCGCCGCCATCGCGGTCTTTGCCGAGCATTGGAGCCTGCCGGCGGATTACTTTGCCAGGCTTATCTGGCAGGAGAGCCGTTTCAATCCGGCGGCCGTCAGCCCTGCGGGAGCACAGGGGATTGCGCAATTCATGCCATCAACTGCCCGCCTGCGCGGCCTGGTCAATCCGTTCGACGCTGCCGAAGCAATGGCGCGGTCAGCCGAGTATCTGCGCTTTCTCGAGCTCAAGTTCGGCAATCTCGGACTTGCTGCTGCCGCCTACAATGGCGGCGAAGGCAGGATAGGGCGTTACGTTGCCAATGGCGGCGGCGCTCTGCCGGCAGAAACGCGCGACTATGTTTCGATCGTCACCGGCCATTCCATCGACCAGTGGCTCCTCAACGCCGTTGGCGAGGTCGACTACACGTTGGACGAGACCAGTGACTTTCGTACAGCCTGTGTCGCCATGGCCGAGACGATGCGCCCTCCCCGCCTGACGACTACGTCCGCCCAATGGCAACCCTGGGGTGTCTTGCTGGCCCAGAATGCTTCCGCCGACAGGGCACGGAACCGCTTCCTTGCTACCCAGACACGGTTCAGCAGCCTGTTGGCAAACGAACAGCCGATGCTGATCAGCGTTCGCAATCCAAGATTTGGCAATCAACTGCGCTTCTCAGCGATGGTCGGTCGCCCGAACCGGCAAGAAGCCGAAGAACTGTGTCAGCGTCTTCTCGCTATGGGCGGCAACTGCATCGTGCAAAAGAACGCCCCTTGAAGCCTCCAAACGGCAGGATCACCTCCCGGCCCGCGCCGGGAGGTGCTTTGCAAATTTCCGCTCTATGCAACAGCCGCCTTGCGTGGCCCCCGCGCCCATTCCGGCAACCATTCGCCATGCCCCTCGATGAGATCGTCAACGACGTTCCAGATCTGATCCAGATCGAGTTCGGCCGCCGTATGTGGGTCCATCATGGCGGCATGGTAGATATGCTCGCGCTTTTCTTCGACAAGCGCCCGCACGGTGAGCTCCTGCACATTGATATTGGTGCGCATCAACGCTGTAAGCTGGGGCGGCAATTCGCCGATATAGGTCGGCTGCAAGCCGTTGTCGTCGACCAGGCACGGTACTTCCACGGCCGCATTGTTCGGCAGTGAAGTGATGACGCCATTATTGCGCAGATTGCCGTAGATCACCGAAGGCTCGCCAGTCCACACCGAATTGACGATCGAGCTGGCATATTCCTTGGACTTGGCCACCTCGATCCGGTCGGCCTGCTTGTACTCGTCCGAGGTCTTCTTCCACTTGGCGATCTGCTCGACGCAGCGCTTGGGATATTCATCGAGCGGAATGCCGAATTTCTCGATGATGTCCTCGCGCCCTTCCTTGATGAAATAGGGCGTGTACTCGGCAAAGTGCTCCGAGCTTTCGGTGACGAAATAGCCCAGCCGGGTCATCATTTCATAGCGCACCTTGTTGGGGCAGCGCGGATTCCAGCCCGGCTTGGGCGCCCGGCCCTCGGCATAGGCACGATGCAACTCGGGATAAAGATCCTTATAGGATCCGTCCGGCTGGCGATGCTCGAACTTGAGGTAGAAAGCCATGTGGTTGATGCCGGCCGAGCGATAGCGGATTTCCTCGTAGGGAATGTCGAGATCGTGCGCCAGTTCCATGGCCGTGCCCTGCACCGAGTGGCACAGACCAACCTGCTTGATAGACGGGTATTTTTCCGCGATTGCCCAGGTATTGATGGCCATCGGGTTCACATATTGCAGCATCACCGCATCAGGCGCTACCTGCATCATATCTTCGCAAATGCTCCACAGATGCGGCACGGTCCGCAGGCCGCGCATGATGCCACCAACGCCCAGCGTATCGGCGATGGTCTGGCGCAGGTTGTACTTCTTGGGCACCTCGAAATCGACCACCGTGGAAGGCTCATAGCCTCCGATCTGGAAGCAAACGACCACGAAATTGGTGCCATCCAGCGCCTCACGCTGATTGGAATAGGTGCTGACCGTGGCCGGCACGCCTAGCGTCTTGACCAGCTTGCCGGCAATAATCGCGCTTTCCTCCAGGCGCGTCGGATTGATGTCCATTAGCCGGATTTCCGCACCCGCCAGGGCAGGACGTTGTAGAATGTCGCCGACTATGTTCTTCATGAACACGGATGAGCCAGCACCGATAAAGGTGATTTTGGGGTTTGCCATTGGGGATGCTCCGTAGTGGGCCGGGACCGGCCTGCGGCTCCTCCTGCCGCGCTGTCCATATGCTATCGCCCAATGCCGATGATGCAATCCGGGATAGAATGCCTTTATTCCGGCTTTCTAAGAATCCTGCTCGGCGGCGCTACGGTGCTGCCAGTTCCGGCGACGGAAGGCCTGCGGACTGCATCCCGTCGCCGGGCAAATCTCCGGGAAAAATAAAATTGGCTCTCAAAGCCCACTTCAGCCGCGATCAGCTTGATTGGAAAACTGGTACGCTGCAACAGGTCAATGGCCCGCCGCAATCGCACCCCTTCGAGATAACCCTGCACGCTCTGGCCGGTCTGCGCGCGGAACAGATGTGATAGACGCGACGGTGACAAACCTACCCCCCGGCCAACGTCCCCTACGCTCACGCGCTCCCCCAGATGGGCTTCCATGAACGCCGTGGCCCGTTGCACCCGCTCGTCCAGACGATTTGTGTCAGGCGGATTATGCATGTCACATTGCAGTAGAAGCGCCTCCAGCGCATTCATTGCCAGCGCCTCCGCCCTGCGCTGACCACTGCCGAGCAGGTCATGCACGCGCAGGAATTGTGCAGCCAGTGCGCCTTGGTCTCTGTCGGGGCGCAACACTCTTAGCCCACTATGCAGGCGCGGCCACCGCAGCCACTCGTGCCAGTCCGCCCGCGGTCGGAAATGCGCCCAGACCAATTCCCATCGCTCGGCATCCTCGGCCACCCCGTAATCATGTGGTATTCCAGGCGGCAGCAACACCCAGTCTCCGGCCTCGGCGCGGTAGCTGCCGTTCGGGTGTCCGAACCGCCCGACACCGGAGAGCGTCAGGACGAGCAGCCAATCCCCCACCCCCTTCGGCCGATAGGCCCTATAGCCCGCGGCTTCGTCGAAATGTCCCGTCAACAGGCGCAGGACGTCGTCATGCGGGGTTTCATCAGTCGTATTCATAGCAGGATAATACATATCTTTAGCGCATCAGACCATCGCGCTGGCGCGCACGCCTGATAGTCTCGAACTCAGGAGGACTAACCATGACCCTTTCGACAGAACAGCGCACCGCCTATGCGCAGGATGGCTTCCTGGCCGTGCGCGGCCTGATTGCCCCCGACGAAATCGCTCTGATCCGCGACACCTTCATGGCGCAGGCCAGTGACGGACCCGTTCCGGGACTATCCGACATGCGCAGCGGCAGCCCCGCCGGCAACGACCCTTTGGCGCGCTATCCGCGCATGATGCACCCACACAAGCATGACGATAAGCCAGTTGGCCCGCTTGCTCGCCGCTACATGCTCGACGCCCGCCTCGAACCGGTTCTGGCCGAACTTTTCGGCGAAGCGCCCTATGCCTGCCAGTCCATGTTCTATTTCAAGCCACCCGGCGCCCGTGGACAGGATTTGCATCAGGACAATTTCTATCTGCGCGTGAAGCCGGGCACCTGCCTGGCCGCCTGGATCGCAATCGACGATGCCGACGAGGGCAATGGTGGCATGATGTGTGTGCCCCAAACCAACGGCCTCGATATTGCCTGTCCCGAACCTTCTGATCCGTCACTTTTCTTCACCTCCGACCACGTCGAGCCTCCGCCCGGACATGAGCCACGCATGATGAACCTCAAGGCAGGCGATGTGCTATTCTTCAACGGCAGCGTCATCCACGGCTCGACACCCAATACCAGCGCAGACCGCTTCCGCCGCTCGCTGATCTTCCACTACGTTCCAGCCAGCACTGTCGAGATCAGTCACTGGTATGAGGCGATCAGCTTCGGCGGGGAAACAGTGGATATTGCCATCAACATGGATGGCGGTCCTTGCGGCACCGCCCAACCCCTTCCCGCCGGTCCGCACTAGCCCGCTCCCGAACGTCCCCGCATGGCCGGCTAGATGCCCCAATCGCACCGAACCTGGCGCTGTTCCGCACGTTCCTGTTGCCGCAGCCAAACTTTCGGCCATGTAGTCCATCGGACGCCCCAGTGCGCTGACATGCCCACTGGGGTGATTTGGTCGATTACCGCATCACACAAATAAGCGAAAAGCCGGCGCTGCGATTTGCGCAGCCACCGGCTTCCCCTCAGTGCATTTGATCGCCAACCGGATCAGACGTTGAACTTGAACAGCATCACGTCGCCATCCTTGACGACATAGTCCGTGCCTTCGTCGCGCGCCTTGCCCGCTTCCTTGGCCGGCACTTCACCACCGAGGGTCACAAAGTCCTCGTAGCCGATAGTCTGGGCGCGGATGAAGCCGCGCTCGAAATCGGTATGGATCACACCCGCCGCCTGCGGGGCCTTGTCTCCGCGGTGAATTGTCCAGGCGCGCGTTTCCTTGGGGCCGACGGTAAAATAGGTCTGCAAGTGCAGCAGATCATAGGCCGAGCGGATCAGGCGATCGAGGCCGGGTTGTTCAAGCCCGAGCGACTCCAGATATTCCGCCTGCTCTTCATCAGCAAGCTGGGCAAGTTGGCTCTCTATCTCAGCGGAGATGATCACGACGCCCGCTTCATTGGCGGCGGCATAGTCTTCCACCTGCTTGGAATATTCATTGCCTGTCGCCGCCGAGCCTTCATCGACATTGCAGACATAGAGCACCGGCTTGCTGGTCAGAAGCTGTAGCTCGGTAAATGCCTTTTCCTCTTCGGCATCACGCTTGACGAACCGAGCCGATTTACCCTCGCGCAGAACGGCCAGCGAGCGGTCGATCAACTCCAGCGTGACCTTGGCTTCCTTATCATTCTGCTTGACCTTCTTCTCGACGCCCGGCCGGCGCTTTTCGAGGCTTTCGAGATCTGCCAGCATCAGCTCGGTTTCGACCACCTCGGCATCGGCAAGCGGATCGACCTTGTTCGAGACGTGGATGACATTGCTGTCCTCGAAGCAGCGCAGCACATAGGCAATGGCGTCAGTCTCGCGGATATTGGCCAGGAATTGGTTGCCCAGCCCCTCGCCTTGCGAGGCGCCTTTTACAAGGCCCGCAATGTCCACAAAGCTCATGCGCGCCGGCTGGATCTGTGCCGACTTGCCAATAGCCGCCAGCTTTTCCAGCCGCGGGTCGGGCACAGAGACCTCGCCCACATTGGGTTCAATCGTGCAGAACGGGAAATTGGCCGCCTGCGCAGCCGCGGTGCGGGTCAATGCGTTGAAAAGCGTCGACTTGCCGACATTCGGCAGGCCAACAATGCCCATCTTGAAGCCCATGGGTATCTCCGGGGAAAATGTTGGGCTCCACTTGGGTCGGATCGGCGCCGATGTCAATGTTTGCGGCTCATTCAAAGCCCCACGCGGGGTCCGCGACCCTCACGCCAACCATGTAGGTCTTGTCCCGGCCGCTCCGCCATGTCAAAAGCACGGTTGACGTATAGGGCAAGAAAATGACCAATCCTGTCACCAAAGATCGGCGCCACTTCGAGAACCTCACCGTCGGCGAAGTCATCGACCTGGGACGTGCCGCCGTCTCCAAGGAGATGATCATCACCTTCGCGCGCGAGTTCGACCCCTTTCCCTTTCACCTGGACGAAGCTGCGGCCAAAGCGAGCCTGCTAGGCGGCCTCGCCTCCAGCGGCTGGCAGACCGGCGCCCTGAGCCTCAGAATGCTGGTCGACAGTTTTCTCTCAACCATCGCCTCCTGTGGCGGCCTGGGCTTCCGCGATCTCAAGTGGAAGACGCCGGTCATGGTCGGCGACACGATTGGCGGCACTATCACGATTGTCGAATTGCGCCGCTCCGAGAGCCATCCACAATGGGGCATTGTCACGCTCGATTTCGATGTGCGCAATCAGAAGGACAAGCCGGTGATGACCATGCGCCTGGCCAATCTGGTCGAATGCCGCAATGCAGAGGCCCAGGCATGACCCGCTGGTTCGAAGACATCGCCATCAATGAAGCCTTCCCGCTCGGCGACCACACTTTCTCGGCCGAAGAAATCATCCGCTTCGCCAGCCTCTACGACCCACAATATTTTCACACTGATCCCGAACTGGCCAAACACAGCCATTTCGGCGGACTGATCGCCTCGGGCTGGCACACGGTCAGCGTCGGGCATCGCAAGATGGTGGACGCGCTCTTTGCCGAAGAAGAGCGGCTCCGCGGTTTGGGCCAGGAACCCGGCGTCTCCGGCCCCTCCCCCGGGGTCAACTCCATGGACTTCAAGGCACCTGTGCGACCCGGCGACACCGTCACCTATACCTTAACTGTCACCGACAAGCGCCCGTCCAACTCCATCCCCGGCTGGGGACTGCTGTTCAACCAGCTCACCGCCGTCAACCAGCGCGGCGAATTGGTGTATGAGGCCCATCTGGTTGGCTTCTCCAAGCTGCGCGACTATGTCATGCCGCTCAATGTTCGCCTGATGCTCGCCATGGCGAAAATTCCCGGTCTAGGAAAGCTGATCAGACGCGCCTCTTGATCGTGTCGCGGCGCATCGGCATGCTCTGACTATGCGCCGATTCGCTCTCTGCCTCGCCCTCACCGCCCTGTCCGCCGCACCGACTCTTGCCCAGGCCTATCAGGGCAATTGGAGCTGTCGCGACGCCACAACCAATCGCGCCGGCATCCTCACCATTTATGGTCAGGTCTATGGCTGGGCGTCCCGCGTGGCCAACGATCCCAATTCCGGCACTGGAACCTTGATCCCGTATCAGGACGGCGTTGGCTTCAACGATGGCAATCTGCGCGCCAACGCTGCCATTCAGGCCGGCCGGCTAGTCGACGACGCCAATTTCGGTACCGCCCTGCAGCTCGAAACCGCTGACGCCATCGTCATGCTCTGCAATCCGCGATAGATCGGGCGCGCCACACCCCCAAAAGCAGGGGTTGAACTTTTTCGCTTTCTCCCGCATTTAGAAGAGGCAGTGCCGGGCCCCTCTGGTCATAGCCCCTTGCTATGGCGATGTCGGAACTGCTCCACCTATTCACATGGAGAAGGTCCGGCGATGGAATCGCTTTTTGCCGCCCTTTCGGGCGATTTTCTCGGTACACCAACCTATTTCTGGGTCGCGTTCATCGCGATCGTCATAGCCCTGCTTGTTTTCGACCTCGGCATCCTGCACCGCGATGAGCACGAGATCGAAGCCAAGGAGAGCCTGCTGCTCTACGGCTTTTATGTCCTGATTGCCCTGGCCTTCGGCGCCTGGGTCTGGTTCAGCCGCGGCGCACAATCCGGCCTTGAATTCTACACCGGGTACCTCATCGAGCAGTCACTAGCGATGGACAACATGTTTGTCATCGCCACCATTTTTGGCTTCCTCGGCATACCCCGTCTCTACCAGCACCGCGTGCTGTTCTGGGGCATTCTGGGTGTGATTCTGTTCCGCGCCGTCTTGATCGGCGTCGGCGCCGCCTTGGTCCATCAGTTCGAAGCCATCCTGTTCCTCTTCGGCGCTTTCCTGGTGTTTACCGGCATCCGCATGTTCTCCCATTCCGACGAAGAGCCGGACATGGAGAACAACCGGATTCTCAAATTCCTCCGCGGCCACTTCCGCATAACCAACGAGTTGCGCGGACGCCACTTTTCCGTCAAGGAGCCGGACCCCAAGACCGGCAAGCTGGTCACCTGGCTCACTCCGCTGGCCGTGGCGCTCATCATGGTCGAAATCGTCGACCTGATCTTTGCCGTGGATTCGGTGCCGGCGGTGTTTGCGGTGACCCAGGACACCTTCATCGTTTACACCTCCAACATCTTCGCCATTCTTGGCCTGCGCGCGCTCTACTTCGCCCTCGCAGCGGCGATGAACCGCTTCCGCTACCTGCAGATCTCCCTGGCAATCATCCTGGTGCTCATCGGCATCAAGATTTTCCTCGTACCCCTGGGTATCAAGATCGACACCATGCTTTCGCTTGGCGTCACCATCTCGATCCTGGCCGGCGGCGTCTTCTACTCGCTCTGGAAGACGCGCAACGAGCCCGATATCAGCGCCGAGGACCAGCCCAAGACCGGCCAGTTGGAACCTTAATCGTATTGCGAGGTACGAGCCGAAACGGAGGCCGGCGATCAACGCCGGCCTTTTCCGTTGCCCTGGCCACCTTTCGGTGGCCCCTACTGCGTCTTTTTCACGCCGCGCCACTGCACCAGTCTTGCCGCATTTGCCCGTTAACGAATTGTCAAACGACAAGGAGACAGGCCGAATGGGCGCTATCCATGAAATCGTATTTGATTGTGTTGAACCCGCCGTCCTGGCGCCGTTCTGGGCTGACCTGCTTGAGGGCTACGCTCTACGGGAAACCGAGATGGACCCCGCGGCTAGTCAGGTGTTGGGTCTTGACCCCAACACCCCTACTATCCAAGTAATTGACGGCCCCGGCCCCTCGATCTGCTTCCAGAACGTCGATGGCCAGCGCCCGGACAACAATCGCGTACATTTTGACGTACAGGTCGGGGATCGCGGCGCTGAAGTCGAGCGCCTCAAAGCGGCCGGCGCCTCCGTCGACCGCGTTCTGCCCACCTATACCGTCATGCGGGACCCTGAAGGCAATCAGTTCTGCCTGATCGACAAGCGCGAGCAGCACTTGGCAGGAGAGGTAGAGCGGGCGGCCTGAGTGCTGGCCCGCACCTCTTGGCGCCGGGCGCCTCTAGTGCCCGTCGAAGGCCATCAATGAAGATGTCGTAATACCCTCGGCCCGCAGCTTTTCGGCACCGCCGATTTCGGGCAGGTCGATCACGAAGGCAGCGTCATCGCAAACTGCCCGGGTGCGGCGTAGCAGGCCAACCGCGGCAATAGCCGTGCCACCAGTGGCGATCAGATCGTCGACGAGCAACACCTTGTGCCCAGGCCCCACCACGTCGGCATGGATCTCAATGGTATCGACCCCGTATTCCAGCGCGTAGTTCTGCCCGATGGTTTCACCCGGCAGCTTGCCTTTCTTACGAATCGGCACAAAGCCCGCGCCAAGCGCGATTGCTACTCCGGCCCCGAAGATGAAGCCGCGCGCCTCGATGCCGGCCACATGGGTGATGCCCTTACCCCGATAATTGGCGGCAATCCGCTCCACGCTCTCGCGAAACCCGTCGGGATGCTCGATCAGGGTGGTGATATCGCGGAACAGGATGCCCTTCTTGGGATAATCCGGAATCGTACGGACGAGCGACTTCAGGTCGAGCGACATCAATGGCCTTGTCAGTTGGAATGAAAAGTCAGGTCTTGTTTCGGCCCAGCACATGCCGGGCAATGACACCCGCATTATAGGCAACATTGCGCGTCGTACTGATCGCCGTTTCACGCGCTTTGGGATTGTTGACCACGGCGTGCACGCCAGCCCGAACCGCCGGATGGCGGCTGACGGCAATTGCTGTGCTGACCACTGTGACGGCAAGGCGAACGGCGGACATCGCGGTTTCCTTCAACAATCCGGACTGTTGGCAATATCGCCACTGAGCCCGGCAAAGGCAAGGGGCGTGGTGACGCGGACCGTGCAATTGATTGCGATGCCATCAGCAAAGCGAAAAGGGGCCCTTGCGGAGGGCCCCTTCAAAGCTTCTGTGCATGCCCTGCGAGCACGACTCTCCGGCCCTGCCCCACTCAAAACTCCCCCTTGGGAAGATTTGGTGGCGCAACGTGCCGCCGTGGGTCAGTGCTCGATGCCGGCCCAGAGCTTGCGCTTGGTGGCATACATCAGGCCAGCGAACAGCACCAGGAACAGCAACACAACAAAACCAGTCTGCTTGCGGCTGACCAGATGCGGCTCGGCCATCCACATCATGAATGCGGACACGTCTGCCGAGTACTGCTCGACCGTCTCCGGGACGCCCACCCCATCTTCGCCCGGCACATAGGTCACCAAGCCGTCGGCAAGCGGCGGCGCCATGCCAATGGCGTGGCCCGGGTAGTATTCGTTGTAATACTGACCGGGGGCGAGTTCAAAGCCCTCGGGCGCTTCGTGATAGCCATTGAGCAGCGCATAAATATAGTCTGCGCCGCCTTCTTGGTAACCGGTGAAGTAGTTGAACACCCAGGTTGGGAACGGATCCGTTACACCGCGCGCCTTGGCCAGCACTGAGAAGTCAGGAGGCAGCGAACCGCCATTGGCGTCACGCGCTTCCTGGTCATTAGCAAACGGAGATGGCCAGCGGTCGGCAGCAACGGCCGGACGAAGACCACCCTCGGCCGTTGCATCCTCGACCTGGTATTCCGCGGCAAGTGCTTTCACCTGCGCCTCCGAGAAGCCGGGCCCGCCGGGCTCGCTGAGATTGCGGAAGGCCATCAAATCGGCGCTATGGCAGCTTGCACAAACTTCACGGAATACCTGAAACCCACGCTGCAGCTGGTGCTCGTCATAAGTGCCGAAGATGCCGGCAAAGCTCCAGTTCTGACGCTCGATAGGCGCACCGGCTTCGGCAGCCTGGGCCGAAACGGTGGTCAAACCAACCATGGCGGCGACGGCGGCGATGATGAACTTTGTCTTGAACATGTCTATCGCCCCGATCACGCGTGTGCCTTGCCGAGAACGCTCTCGGAAATGCTGGTCGGCAGCGGCTTTGGCGTCTCGATGCGCGAGAGCACAGGCAGCACCACCAGGAAGTAGATGAAGTAGTAGGCCGTGCAAACCTTGGCCAGCACCGTGTAGATGCCTTCGGCCGGCTGCGCACCCAGATAGGTCAGGGCCACGAAGTTGATCGCGAACAGCCAGTAGAACCACTTGAACAGCGGCCGGAACGTGCCCGAACGCACCTTGGACGTATCGAGCCACGGCACAACAAGCAGCATCACCAGCGCGCCACCCATGGCGATCACGCCACCAAGCTTGGAGTCGATGAACAGCACATTGAAGTCGATGGCGCGCAGGATTGTGTAGAACGGCAGCAGGTACCATTCGGGCACGATATGAGCCGGCGTCACCTGGCTGTTGGCCATGATGTAGTTGTCGGGGTGGCCCAGAATATCGGGCGCAAAGAACACGAACCAGGCGAAGGGGATCAGGAAGACCACCATCGCGAACATGTCCTTCATCGTGTAGTAGGGGTGGAAGGCCACGGTATCGCGGCTTTCCTTCACCTCCACACCGATCGGGTTGTTGTTGCCCGGCACGTGCAACGCCCAGATATGCAGGCCGACGATGGCCGCAATCACGAACGGCAGCAGGTAGTGCAGCGAGAAGAAGCGGTTCAGCGTCGGATTGCCCACCGCGAAGCCGCCGAGCACCAACTGCTTGATGTTCTCGCCAACAACCGGGATGGCCGAGAAGATGTTCGAGATAACCGTGGCACCCCAGAACGACATCTGGCCCCACGGCAGGATGTAGCCCATGAACGCGGTGGCGACGGTCAGGATGAAGATCAGCACGCCCAAGATCCAGATGATCTCGCGCGGTGCCTTGTAGGAGCCGT
>JBGTUK010000045.1:0-13985 GCA_041939225.1 Devosia sp. | reverse complement strand
GGCCTGTCTCGGTGCGTATGGGGATGTTCTGGAGGTTGGGATCGCTGGAGGCCAGACGGCCGGTCGAGGCGGCGGCCAGCTGATAGGAGGTGTGGACGCGGTCGGTCCGGGGGTCGGCGGCGGCGATCAGGGCGTCGGTATAGGTGCCTTTCAGCTTGGACAGCTGTCGCCAGTCGACAATGGTGCGGGCCAGCGGAATGCCCTTGGCGGCCAGCCCCTCGAGCACATCGGCGCCGGTGGCCCAGGCGCCGGTCTTGGTCTTGGTGCCGCCCTCAATGCCCATCTTATCAAAGAGGATTTCACCCAGCTGCTTGGGCGAGCCGAGATTGAAGCTCTGCCCGGCCAGTTCGTGGGCCTCGGCCTCGAAAGCGGCGGCGCGCTGGGCGAAATCGCCCGAGAGCCGGGCCAGGATCTGCCGGTCGACGGTGATGCCGCGCGCTTCCATGCGAGCCAGAACCGGGGCCAGCGGGCGCTCGATGGTTTCATAGAGCGCGGTGACGTTTTCCGCTGCCAGGCGGGGCTTGAGCACATGCCAGAGGCGCAAGGTGATGTCGGCATCCTCGGCGGCATAGCGGGCCGCGTCGGCAATTTCGATCTGGTCGAAGCTCTTCTGGTTCTTGCCGGTGCCGGCCAGCGCGGCATAGGTGATGGTCTTGTGATCGAGCCAATGCTCGGCCAGCACATCCAGCCCATTATAGCGCGGCCCATCCAGCGCATAGGAAATGAGCATGGTGTCATCGATCGGGGCCATGGCGACGCCGTAGCGGGTCAGCACTTCGATGTCATATTTGACGTTCTGGCCGATCTTGAGGATGGACTTGTCCTGCAAGACGCGCTTGAGGGCCTCGAGCACAAAGCCGATCGGCAACTGGCCCTCGACCAGCCCTTCGCCGCCCTCGAACATGTCGCCGCTTTTGCGGTGGCCGACCGGAATATAGCAGCCCTCGCCGATCTCGGTGGACAGGCATATGCCGACCAGATCGGCTTGTTGCGGATCAAGCCCGGTGGTTTCGGTGTCGATTGCGACATGGCCTTTGGCAAAGATCTTGTCGATGCAGCGCTCGAGCGCGTCGGGCGTGGTGACGATCTCGTAGTTGTCGTAATTGACCGGGATCGCCTTGATGCGCGCATGCTCTGCGGCAGCGTGGCGGGCCGGGCCGGAGCCGGGCACCATATTGGCGGCCAGCTTGGCCTTGGCCACCGACAGCGAAGTGGATTTTTGCGGCGCGCCGGGGACCGGATTGTCCTTGTTGGCGGCCAGCGTCGCATCGGGCTCGAAATCGTCGGGATTGGCCTCGAGCAGGGTCGCGAGGCGCTTGGTGATGGTGGCAAATTCCATCGCCTTCAAGAACGGGAACAGCGCCGAGGGATTGATCGGCTGGCGGGCCAGACCATCGAGGTCGATCTCGACCGGCACCTTCTGTTCGAGCGTTACCAATTGCTTGGAAACGCGGGCCAATTCGGCATTGTCGATCAGCTTCTGCCGGCGCGCGGGCTGCTTGATCTCCTCGGCGCGGCTGAGCAGGGTTTCCAGATCGCCATATTCGGTGATGAGCTGGGCGGCGGTTTTCACCCCGATGCCGGGCACGCCCGGGACATTGTCGACACTGTCCCCGCACAGCGCCTGCACATCGATCACCTTGTCGGGGGTGACCCCGAACTTGGTGAAAACCTCATCGGGCCCGATCCACCGCAGCGGCGGCTGGCCGGGACGCGGAATGGTATCGAGCAGACGGATCGAGCCATCGGGCTCGACCAGTTGCATCAGATCCTTGTCCGAGGAGGCGATGGTGACCTTGAACCCGGCGTCCCGCGCCATGCAGGCATAGGTGGCCATGATATCGTCGGCTTCCCAGCCCTCCATTTCAATCGAGTGAATGGAAAAGGCGCGCGTGGCCGACCGGGTGAGCGGAAATTGGGGCACCAGCTCTTCGGGCGCGGGCGGGCGCTGCGCCTTGTACTGGGGATAGATGTCGTCGCGGAAGGTCTTGCCCTTGGCATCGAAAATGACGGCCATATGGGTGGGCGCGTCATCGCCGTCCAGGTCCTGAGTGAGTTTGAACAGCATGTTGCAGAACCCCTGCACACAGCCGACCGGAAGCCCGTCGGACTTGCGGTTAAGCGGGGGCAGGGCGTGGAAGGCGCGGAAAATATAGCCCGAGCCATCAACGAGCAGCAGATGCATGTTAGCGATTCCCTCATCCAGAACAGCGGCGAGTCTATCGCCTCAGGCGCCTCGATGGCACCCATTTCTGACCAGTTCTGTCAGCAGGTCTGGCAGAATAATTAACCTATGGACCAACCTTCGCCACTTTCGTACACTAGGCGCAATGGAAAGCGGAAAGACAGGCTGGCTGTCTCTCAAGCCGGCCATTGTGCGGCCGAAAGGAAATCTTGTGCAGATTAGTCCGGCCAATGGCCCCGTCACCACTATTCTCGTGGTGGACGATGATGCCATGATCACGCTGAACACCGTTGAACTGGTGCGTGACATGGGTCACACCGCGCTGGAGGCATTTTCGGGCGCCCAGGCGCTTGCGCTGATCGAAAAGCGCCCCGACATCACCGCCCTGATCACCGATTATGGCATGCCGGGCATGACCGGTATCGAACTGGCCAATGCCGCGCGCAAATTGCACCCAGGTCTGCCGATCTTGCTGACGACGGGCTATGACGAAGTGCCCGACACGACCGGACACGATTTCGTTCAGCTCAAAAAACCGTTCCGCGAGGAAGACCTGACCGTGCGGCTGACGGAATTGCTGGCGCCGGTTGCGGGCTAGACCTAGCGCAACCCGCTTTTCTCCAACAGACCCAGGCGCTTGGCGTCATAATAATAGCCGCGGGCATAAAACTGCACGGCGCGGTCGTCATTGCGCCCGGCGGTCATATAGGCGCCGGCGAGATAGCGCACGGCGTAGCGCAGATTGGTTTCCGCATCGAGCAGGCCTGCCGCTTCACCGCGATAGCCCATGCCGCGCGCCGTGGCGTGGGAAATTTGCATCAACCCGTAATAGGGCCCATTGCGGGCCGCCGGATTATAGTTGCTCTCGCGCACGATGACCCGACGCACCAGATGTTCGGGCACATCATACTGGGTGGCGTAGTGGGCAATCAGCCCATCGAGCGCGCCGCGCTCCGACCCGGCATAGCCGAGCAGCATGGTGCCGGGTGCAGGGGGCACGGCAGCGGCCCTGGGCACATGGCCGGCCGGGGTGGCGGCAGTGGGGGCAAGCGAAGCAATGGCCGTGCTGGCGGACTTGTTGCCGGGCAGCGGCTTGATGCCGGTCATGGAACACCCGGCCAGCACCAGTGCCATGGCCAGAGAACCTGCAATGGGGAGCGGCCGCGCCGTCATGGACATACCTCTTTGCGCCAGATTTTTCCCTCAACTGCCCGCTACGCGGCGAACACGGCGGCTTGATGGCGGAAATGCGACCGGTGAGCAAGGGTGATCGCCGCAAGGCCCCATGAGCCGGGGCTTACGGGGGGCGGGTTTACATCTGAGCCTGAGGCCCTACACTTGGGGCTCGCCGTCGCGCGTTTTTTGCGGCCCTTTAGCGCCGCCTGACCTGCCACTCCGCAGCCTGCCGAGTGGCCCGTTGCGCGACTGACCTTGAGAGTCCTCCCCCAAGGGTGGAGGGCGAGACAAAATTTCCGAAAGGCCCGTCCCATGACAACTGCCGCACCCGGCGATACCGTACGCATTCACTATTCCGGCCGCCTGACCGACGGCACCCAGTTCGACAGCTCCGAAGGCAAGGCGCCGCTGGAGTTCAAGCTTGGCGAAGGCCAGGTGATCAAAGGGCTCGAGCAGCATGTCGCCGGCATGGAAACAGGTGCCAAGAGCACCGTGACCATCCCGGTCGCCGAAGCCTATGGCCCGCGCCGCGATGACGCCATCCAGCAGCTCGACCGCGAAAAGGTGCCGTCCGGCATCGACCTCGAAGTTGGCACCCAGCTCCAGGCCCGCACCGCCGATGGCGGCATGCTGCCCATCACCGTCGTTGGTGTGGACGAGCAGAGCGTGACCGTGGACGCCAACCACCCGCTCGCCGGCAAGGACCTGGTGTTCGACGTCGAGCTGGTCGAAGTGGTGAAAGCTGCATAAGCTTTCCGCGTCGCGGATGAAAGGCTCCGGTGGAGCCTTTCAAGCGGGTGGCCGCTTTGCAAACACCCAGACTGTCGCCCCGGTCTTCGCCGGGGTGACAGCCAGTTATGATTGCAGCACCGATCCCCGCCTAGCGGGGATTTTTTGTTTGGATACCCCCACCCGGCCTCCCCCTGATAGGGGGAGGGGTACATCGGGTTCTCCGCTGTATTCGTACCAAGCACGATCAATCCCTCCCCCTAGCAGGGGGAGGTTAGGTGGGGGTGCTTGATCGCGAAACAGGATGAGCGCTAGCGCGGAATAAACCACCGATCCTCACCCTCACCCTCACCCTCGACCCGACCGGGCCAGGCCGAAGGTGCAGAGAGATCGAAGTCTGCCACGACCCCCTGAATGGCGTTGTGAACCGCTACTGCTCGTCGGGCCTGCGAAGGACGCGTTCGAGGTCGGCAGCGACATATGGTTTGGTCAACCAGCCAACCTCATCGCCCAAACTTCCCAGTTCCTCCTGCTGTCCTTTGGCGTAGCCAGAAGCAATGATGATCCTGATTGACGGCCATTTCTCGCGGACTTGCGACGCAAGGGATATCCCCGAAACGCCAGGCAGCCCGACATCGGTAATAAGGACGTCAATGGCGTGTTGCTCCAACAGGCCCAACGCCTGCTGGGCTGTGGTCGCCTCGTAGGTTGTGTGACCAAGCTCCTCCAGGATGTCGGTGGTGGACATGCGCACCAGCATCTCGTCCTCGACCAGAAGGATGTTCAGCGCCGAAGTATCTTTCTGTTTGCTGGTCGCCTGCTCAGGCTGCGTCTCGCCCTCGCTCCCACGTGCATCGAGACACTTTCTCAATCTGAAAGCCAGGTCATCGCGCGTATAGGGCTTGCTCAGAAGCTCGACCCCTTCATCCAGTCGGCCCCCATGAACGATTGAGTTTTCCGTGTAGCCAGACGTGAAAAGCACGGCCAAACCAGGAAGCCTTTCCTGCGCGCGCCGGGCGAGATCGCGGCTCTGCACCGGCCCGGGCATCACCACGTCGGTAAACAGCAGATCAATCGGCACACCGCTTTCAACGATTGCCAGGCCGCCCGCACCATCCTTGGCGCGCAGTACGCGATAACCCAGTTCGGACAACAGTTCGACCACCGTGGTGCGGACGTCGTCGTCATCCTCGACCACGAGGATGGTCTCGGTGCCGCCGCGGACCGGCCCGGTATCACGTACTGACTGAGCCGATTCTTCCTGTTTGGTGCGGGGGAGGTAGATGCGGAAAGTCGTTCCTTCGCCCACCTCGCTATAGACCTTGATGTGGCCCTTGGACTGCTTGGTCAGGCCATAAACCATGCTCAGGCCAAGTCCGGTGCCCTGGCCAACAGGTTTGGTGGTGAAGAAGGGTTCAAAGATCTTGTCGAGCGCGTCAGCAGGAATGCCGCATCCAGTGTCGGTCACCGCAAGCATCACATATTGGCCTGGTTCAACATCTGGATGTTGGCGCGCATAGCGATGGTCGAGCGACGCGTTGCCGGTTTCAATCGTCAGCTTTCCATGGCCGTCCATGGCATCGCGCGCATTGATGGCCAGGTTCAATATCGCATTTTCCAGTTGGGTGCTGTCGACGAAGGTGTTCCACAGCCCACCCGATACGATGGTTTCGATCTCGATGCCTTCGCCCAGCGCGCGCCGAAGCAGGTCGTCCATCCCACGTATCAGCCGGCCCATATTGATGACGCTCGGCGCCAGAGGCTGCTTGCGGCCGAATGCCAGCAATTGGGACGCCAGCCGTCCACCCCGCGCCACGCCGGCAATCGCATTCTGCACGCGCTGTTCGGCCCGGATATTGCCTGCAACATCGCGCGAGAGCAGTTGCAGATTGCCCCCGATCACCTGCAGCAGATTGTTGAAGTCATGCGCGATGCCGCCGGTCAGCTTGCCGATGGACTCCAGCTTTTGCGCCTGGAGGAGCTGTTGCTCGATCATCTCGCGCTCTGAGACCACTTCCTCAACGCGCTGTTGCAGAGCGGTGTTGAAATCTGCCATTGCCGCCCGAGCCTCGAGGTCAGCGGCAATGTTGCGGACCTCAATCACCGTCCCCGTGGGCATTCCATGCTCGTTGTGGATCGGACTTGCGGTAAACGCCACGGGATAGAAACTGCCATCCTTGTGGACAAAGGTTTCCTCGCCACGAACCTGGAAGTCTTCCGGGAACGCGCGATCAATGGCGCATTCGTGCAAGGGGAAGGGCCGGCCGTCGGGATAGGTGTGATGGATCACGTCGTGCAGCGGGCGTCCGCGCGTTTCCTCAAACGTATAGCCCGTCAGTTCCTCGGCCGCCGCGTTCATGTAGACGCACTCCTGACGGTCATCCATGAGAAAGACCGCCATGGAGGTGTTGTTCAGCACCGTATCGAGGCGTTGCGAGGCCTGTTTGAGATCGCGCAATGCGGCATCGCGCTCGGTGGTGTCGTCAATGGCGGCAAAAAACACCGGATGGTCATCATCCTGGAGCAGTTGCAGTGCCACGTAAACATTGTAGTCCGTGCCATCCTTGCGGCGATGAATGGTCTCGAAGTGCTGCACGGATTTCTCGCCCGAGCGAAGCGGATCGATAATGGCCGCAAAATCCTCTGCACTGAGCAGGGGTTTGATATCCAGAGGCGTAAGCTCTCTCAGCTCGTCCATTGAATAGCCGAGATTGTCTCGGCCACCCCGATTGACCAGGATGAACTTGAGCGAAGTCGCATCGAACAGATAGGTTTCACTGGCAGCGTCCTCGACCAGACGCCCCAATCGTTCGTTGGTCGATGTTGCGATGATCCGCTGCAGTTCGGCAGCGGCGCGACCTGCAAACAGCTCGAGTGTTTCCTTGGGCTGGAGCGAAAGATCGATGGGCCCGTCGTCCAATATGGCCAGGATCCCGAGCGAAACCGCCCCGGGCCCGCGCAAGGGCGCACCAAGATAGCTTTTCGCCCCCATCTCGCGCAGCAGGTCGTCATGGGGAAACAACTCCGCAACCCGATCCGGATAGAAACACAGTCCGTCGCTGAGAACATTGTCACAGGGCGAGCCGGCCAGGTCGTACTCGACAGGCTCCATCTTCTGCCCATCGCTCCAACCCGAAACCACGCGTGCGCGCTTGGTGTTGGTGGGGTCGATATCCGACAGGATCACCCAGCGCACATTCAAGGCATGCGCCAAGGCTTCCACGACAGCATCAAGGAATTCGCGCCCGACAAGCCGGGAGCATTCGATCAGTCTTTCCCAGGCGGCGTCCCGAAGCTTGCGCTGCGTAATGTCGCGCGCGATCTTGGACGCCCCGATCACCCGCCCGCTCTCGTCCTTGATCGGCGAGACCGTCAGCGAAATATCCAGAGCCGTGCCGTCCTTGCGGATGCGGCGCGTTTCAAAATGACTGACAATTTCTCCGCGACTGATCCTGCCGAGGATTTCGTCCTCTTCGGAATGGCGGGCTGGCTCAATGATGCGCGTGATGGATTGACCGAGCATCTCCTCGCGTTCGTAGCCGAACAGCTTGAGCGCCCCCATGTTCCAACTGGTCACGATCCCGTCGAGCGACAGGCTTATGATGGCGTCTTCACAATGCTCGACGATGGACGCAAACCGGGTGTCCTCTACCACGGTGGCGGCGCTTGCAGTCTTGGTCATTCAGGTACTCGCTATCTCACGCAGCATGCCGGCGCCATGGAGGGTCCACGGCGCAGATAGCTCTGCACTCGCCTCTCCTATTATCAATGCAATGCCAGTGAAGTAAATCTTGGCGTGAAGAGCAAGCAAAGCTGCTGGAAAGTACGATGGCGCTGCGCGTGCCAGGCCGGCGACTAGCCCTGCCCTGGCACCATAAAGCCATTGCGCAATTTTGTCGCCCGGTCCCGGCAGATGCAGCCCTCAGCGTGGTCGTTGACCAGGCCCATGGCCTGCATGAAGGCGAAAACCGTTGTGGGACCGACAAATTTCCAGCCGCGCTTTTTGAGTGCCTTGGACAGAGCGATCGATTCTGGCGACGTGGTCTGGCTTTGCGGCGGGGCGGGGGTCTGGGCCTCGTAGCGCCAGACAAAGGCGGCGATGGAGCCCGCTTCCGCAATCAGCTCCTGCGCGCGGGCGGCATTGTTGATCACCGCCTCGATCTTGCCTCTGTGGCGCACAATCCCCTTGTCGGCCAGCAGCCGGTCGATATCGGTCTCGCTGAACCGGGCCACCTTCTCGATATCGAAACCGGCAAAGCCGGCGCGGAAGGCCTCGCGCTTGTTCAGAATGGTGCGCCAGCTCAGCCCGGACTGGAATCCCTCAAGGCTGAGTTTTTCGAACAGGCGCGTGTCGTCGCTGACCGGAAAGCCCCATTCATTGTCGTGATAGGGCACGAATTCCGGCGCACCACTACACCAGCGGCAGCGCGGAAATCCGTCTTCGGCGTGGAATAGGCTCATCATGTCTCCAGGCGATCGGGTCGAGCGGACAGTCGAGGGGTGCGTCTGTCATGTTCTGTCAGCAGGCGTCCGTATGCGCCAGTCGATTTCGCTCAGAATCTGGAGTCGCGGCGCAGCACCGCCGAGAAGAATTCGGCATAGCTGCCGTGTCGGGTGCGGGCGATCAGGTCGGACAGATCTGCGATCGGGTCTGCCGACCAGTCAATGCGCAGATCGACCTCGGGATAGGCCTGGTCGCGCACCACTTTGAGCGCCGCGGAGGTGATGGTGCGCCTGTCGCCGCCGGCCTGATTGCCGGCCTGGAGCGCGGCAAAAAGGCGCTCGGTCAGATCGCCTGGCCCCTTGAAGGCATCGAGCATCGCGTCCAGCACGGCGCGGCCCGCAATGATGTTTCCGGCGACAGCGACGTTCTCAGCCTGGGCATGGCCGGCATAATCTTCGCAGCGCGCACCGGTCCAGGCGCCAATGCGGCCCTGCGCATCGATGACGATGGCCTGACGGCGATCACTTTCCGGGTCCTGGGCCAGCGCCTCCTGCAGAGCCTGCTCGGCGTCGGCGGCGGGAATGGCTGCGAGCGTGTCGACGGCCAGATAGGGATTGGTCATCGCCTGCGTCGCCATGGCGGCCTGGCCCGCACGCACATGGGGCACCAGCGCGCCAACGGCCGGCCCGGCAGTGGCCGTGGCCACGCCCAGCTCACCGGTTTGTGAATCTCGCGCAACGATTGAAAAGGTCATGCTGGCAAAATCCTCCTCTCCCATATTTATCAGCATAAATTGACGGCAGGCGATATTTATGATGATAAATTGTACATGCCTTGTCTCACGGTGAGGGCCGGGAGGCAATGGTGAGGGAACGCAAGGAGGTTTCAATGACATCCAAATGGTACGGATTGGCGCCATTGCTCGCCGCCACCGCATTGGCGCTGGCGTCGCCAGCCGCCGCGCAAACGCCGCCCAATGTCCTGATCGTCGGCCAGATTGCCGAGCCGCAATCGCTCGATCCGCAGGTGTCCACTGCAGTCAACGATTTTCGCATTCTGGTGAATATCTATGACGGGCTGGTCCGCTACGCTGATGGCACGTTGGAGGTCGAACCGGCCCTGGCCACGGACTGGACGATTTCCGACGATGGGCTGAGCTACACCTTCAATCTGCGTGAAGGTGTCACGTTCCACGACGGCACACCGTTCAACGCCGAAGCGGTGAAGTTCAACTTCGACCGCATGCTGGATGAAGACCATCCCTATTATGATACGGGGCCGTTCCCGTTATCGTTCAACTTTTCGGCCGTCGAGAGCGTCAACGTGATCGATGAACACACCGTCGAGTTTGTGCTGGCCGAGCCGTTCGCGCCGTTTCTATCCAACCTCGCCTATCCTACGGGACTCATCGTTTCACCACAGGGTGTGATGGACAATGTGGACGATTACGGGCGCAATCCGTCGGGGACCGGTCCATTCAGGTTTGTCGAATGGCAGTCGAACACCCGTGTCGTGGTCGAGGCCAATCCTGACTATTGGGACGGCGCGCCGGCGCTGGAAGCCGTGGTCTTCCGGCCAATCACCGATGCCAATACGCGGGTTGCCGAAATGCTTTCGGGGGGCATCGACGTCATGGTCGAAGTTCCGCCCGACAATGTCGGCCAGTTCGAGGCGGATTCCGCGTTTCAGGTCTATGAGCAGGCAGGGCCGCACGTCTGGTATGTGATGCTCAACGCCCAGCACGGGCCCTTTGCCGACAAGCTGGTTCGCCAGGCTGCGAACTATGCCGTCAACAAGGACGCTCTGGTCAACGACGTGCTCCAGGGCACGGCCACGGTCTCCGACAGCCCGATCGCTCCGGCGTTCAACTGGGCCTATAACGAAGACCTCGAGCCCTATCCGTACGACCCTGACATGGCCGAGCAATTGCTGAGCGAAGCCGGGGTCGAAAACCCCGAAGTCACCTTCTATGTCACCGAAGGCGGTTCGGGCATGCTCGATCCGATCACCATGGGCACGGCCATTCAGGCCGATCTCGAGGCCGTGGGGTTCGACGTGACGATCGAAACCTATGAATGGAACACGTTTCTTGGGATCGTGAATCCGGGTCTCGGCGAGGATGTCGACATGGCGGAAATGGCCTGGATGACCAATGATCCGGACGTTCTGCCCTTCCTGACCTTGCGCACAGGGGCCTGGCCCGAAGAAGGCGGGTTCAACTCTTCGTACTATTCCAACGAAGAGGTTGATGAATTGCTCGAAGCGGCGCGGGTGGAAACCGACATCGAAGCGCGCGGCGACCTCTACAAGCAGATGCAGGAAATCGTCTATGAAGACGCGCCCTGGATCTTCGTCGCCAACTGGCAGCAGAACGCGGTCACCACCGAGGCCGTGCAGGGCTTCTCGTTGCAGCCGAGCTTCCTGCTGCAATTGGGCGACGTCTCCAAGCCATAGACCCGTGCCGGATGGGGCATCCCTCATCCGGCCCGTCGGCCACCTTGTCCCCCGAAGGGGACAAGAACAGGCTGAGCACGTGGCACCTGTTCCTCTCCCCAACGGGGAGAGGTGACCTTGCCGCCGCAGCGAGAGGAGGACAGCAAATGACCGCCTATATCGGCAAGCGCCTATTGGCCGCGATCCCGGTGATCCTGGGATTGTCGATTATTGTTTTTCTGGTCATGAAGCTCATCCCCGGCGATCCGGCCCAGGCCCTGCTCGGCGCCTATGCCACGCCGGACAATGTCGAACGCATCAATCGGGTCCTGGGCCTAGATCGCTCCTGGCCCGAGCAGTATCTGATCTGGATCGGCAATCTGCTGCAGGGCGATTTCGGCCGGTCCTATATCCTCAACCGCCCGGTCCTGGACGAAGTGCTGGACCGCTTCAGCGCCACGCTCATTCTGGCCGGTGCCTCGCTGCTCATCTGTTCGGTGCTCGGCATACTCGCCGGCATCGTCTCGGCCGTACGCCAGTTCGGCTGGACCGATCGCATCGTCACCTTTTTCGTGCTGATCGGCATTTCCATGCCGGCCTTCTTTCTCGGGCTGGTACTGATCCTGCTCTTTGCCGTGCACTGGCGGCTGCTGCCTGTCTCGGGCATGTATGCCATCTATGGCGGCGGCGATCTGCCCGATCTGCTGCGCCATCTCATTCTTCCCGCCGGCACCCTGGCCATTGTCGCCACCGGCGTGGTGGCGCGGCTGACTCGCGCGGCCATGCTCGAAGTGCTGCGGCAGGATTTCATCCGCACCGCGCGCGCCAAGGGGCTGAGCGAAAACGCGGTGATCTACCGCCACGCCTTCCGCGCCGCACTGGTCTCGATCATCCCGGTCATCGGCATCCAGACCGGCTTCGTGCTCGGCGGCGCCGTCTATATGGAAACCGTGTTCCAGTGGCCGGGGCTGGGGCAGATGCTGGTCAAGGCGGTCTCCACCCGCGACCTGCTGCTGGTGCAGGGCGGCGTGCTTGTTGCCGCTACTCTCTACGTGCTCGTCAACCTCCTGGCCGACGTCGCTCAGGCCATGCTCGATCCCAGGCTCAAGGCATGACCGATATGACCCTGTCCGCGCCCGAACCCCGCAAGCGCCGCAGCAATAGGCAATTGCTGATGGCCAACCGCCTCGCGGCGGCAGGCCTGTTCCTGTTCGGCTTCATTGTCATTCTCGCCGTGCTGGCGCCGGTGCTGCCGCTGCCTGATCCAGATATTACCGATCAGCCCAATCGCCTGTTGCCGCCCCTTGCCGATGGGCATCTGCTCGGCACCGATCATCTGGGCCGCGATATCCTCTCCCGGCTGATCTGGGGCACCCAGGTGTCGCTGATCGTGGGCATCAGCGCCACTGCGCTTGCGGCCATCTTCGGTTCGTTGATCGGGCTCGTTGCCGGCTATTCGCGCGGCGCCACCGACAGCGTTCTGATGCGCTTTGTCGATATGCTCATGGCCTTCCCCTATATTCTGCTCGCCATCGCCATCGTGGCGGCGCTGGGGCCGGGCCTGCTCAATGCGCTCTATGCCATCGCCATCGTCAATATCCCGTTCTTCGCCCGCAATATCCGGGGCGTCACGGTCTCCATCCGCAATCGCGAGTTTGTCGATGCGGCACGTCTTTCCGGCAAGAGCCATCCGGCCATTCTCTTCACCGAAGTGCTGCCCAATGTATTGCCGGTGATCGTCATCACCATGTCCACCACCGTGGGCTGGATGATCCTTGAAACCGCGGGTCTCTCCTTTCTTGGTCTGGGCGCCCAGCCGCCAACCTCGGATCTTGGCTCCATGCTCGGCCAGGCCCGCGCACAACTCTTTACCGCGCCGCATGCCTCGATCATTCCCGGCATCATGATCTTCGCGCTGGTGATGAGCATCAATCTGCTCGGCGACGGCATTCGCGATGTGCTCGATCCGCGCCTGCGCTCCGGGGCGCTGGATCGCCCCATGCCGGTTACCAAGATCGAGCGCCGGACCAAGCCCGCCGCTACGCTCGAAGACGCACCGGCGCTGGTCGTCGACCAGCTCGCAACCGGTTTTGACGATGGCAAGGCCATCACCCCCGCCGTCCGCAACATCAGTTTCCGCCTCGGCAAGGGTGAATGCCTTGGCCTGATCGGGGAAAGCGGCTCGGGCAAGTCGGTTACCGCGCTTTCGCTCATGGGGCTGGTGGCCTCGCCCCCCGGCGTCATCACCGCCGGCGGTGTCTATGTCAGCGGCAGGGAAGTGCTGTCCCTGCGTGAGCAGGAACTGATAGGCCTGCGCGGCGGCCGCGTCGCCTATGTCTTCCAGGACCCACTGACTACGCTCCATCCGCTGTTCCGCGTTGGTGAGCAGATCGCCGAGGCCATTCTGGTGCATGAGACCGTGGGCAAGTCCGAAGCCCGTTCCCGGGCCATCGAATTGATGGAAACCGTTGGCATTCGCGACGCCCAAAGCCGCGCCAGCGCCTATCCGCACGAACTCTCGGGCGGCCAACGCCAGCGCATCGGCATCGCCATGGCGCTGGCCAATGATCCCGACATCATCATCGCCGACGAACCCACCACCGCGCTTGATGTTACGGTCCAGGCCCGCATTCTCGAATTGCTGCAGGACCTGCGCAAGGAACGGGGCCTGGCGCTCCTGCTCATCACCCATGATTTTGGCGTCGTCGCCCAGGTCTGCGACCGCGTCGCCGTGATGAAGGACGGCGAAATCGTCGAACAGGGAGAAACGATAGCGGTGCTGCGCGATCCGCAGCATGACTACACCAAGCGCCTGATCGCCTGTGTCCCCGAACTGGGCGAGGGGCAGGCCTTCCTCGATCGCGTGCGCCCTCTATTCCAGGAGGCCCGCACATGAGCGAGAACGCCGTCGAAATGCGCGACCTGGTCAAGACCTTTGGCGGTGGGCGGAGCCTGTTCGGCCGCATAAAGCCAATCGAAAAAAAAGAGGAATATAGAAAATATTCAGCTAATTCAACC
>JBGTUK010000044.1:0-14049 GCA_041939225.1 Devosia sp. | reverse complement strand
CGAACTGACGCTTGGCTGCCTCGCGCACGGCGTCGACATCCTCCGTCACAACGACCGGGGTGTGCACGATCATGGCGGGCTTGGGGCGTCCGGCGGCGTCGGCACCCCGGAGCACCTCTACGAAGGATTTGCCGAAGGGCACGCAAGCGCCGCCCTGGCCGCCTCGATCTTCCACTTCGGCACCTTCACCATCCCTGAGGCCAAGCACTACATGGCCGAGCATGGCATCGCGATGCGGCTCGACAGCGCGGCTTAAGTTCAATTGCAGGCGGCTCGTTTTCCGCCATTGGTCCGCACTGAGGAGACCAGCCTGACATGACCCTCGAAGATCTCGAAACGCGCATTGCCCAGCGCGCCGCCGCCTCGCCCGAAGACAGCTATACGGCCAAGTTGATCGCTCGCGGTATTAACAAGGCCGCCCAGAAGCTGGGTGAGGAAGCCACCGAGGCGGTGATTGCCGCGGTAACCCATGACCGCGCCGAATTGGTCAAGGAAAGCGCCGATCTGCTCTACCATCTGCTGGTGGTGCTCAAGGCCGAAGGCGTACCGCTCTCCGAAGTCATGGCCGAGCTCGACAGCCGTACCGCCCAATCGGGTCTGGCTGAAAAGGCCGCCCGTAAGGACAATGCCTGATGGCCAAGCGTCCTCCGGCCCGCGACCCCTATCGCAGTTTCACCAAGGACCAGTGGAGCGATCTGCGCAACGGCCAGCCCATGACGCTGACCGCAGAGGATATCGACCGCCTGCGCGCCCTGACCGATCCGATCTCGCTGGCCGAGGCTGAAGAGATCTACCTGCCGCTCTCGCGCCTGCTTGCCTATTATGTCGAGGCGATCCAGGGTCTGCACGATGTCTCCTCGCGCTTTCTCAACACGCCGGGCGACAAGGTGCCCTTCATCATCGGCGTGGCCGGCTCGGTGGCGGTGGGTAAATCCACCACCTCGCGCATACTGCGCGCACTTCTGAGCCGCTGGCCATCGAGCCCCAAGGTCGACCTAGTCACCACGGACGGATTCCTTTACCCCAACAAGGTGCTAGAAGCGCGCGGCCTGATGCAGCGCAAGGGTTTTCCCGAAAGCTATGACCGGGCCCGCTTCGTCAATTTCCTCGGCGATATCAAATCGGGCAAGGCCAAGGTCTCGGTGCCGGTTTATTCACACCTGGTCTATGACGTGGTGCCCGGCGAAGAGGTGATCATCGAGCGCCCCGATATTCTGATCGTAGAGGGATTGAATATTCTCCAGCCCGGCGAATTACCGAGCGATGGCAAGCCGATCCTGTTCGCGTCCGACTTCCTCGATTTCTCCATCTATATCGACGCCGATGTGAACGATCTGCGCGACTGGTATCTCACCCGTTTCTTCCGCCTTCGCGAAACCGCCTTCCGCGACCCGACCTCGTTCTTCCGCAAGTTCTCGGAAATGAGTGAGGAAGAGGCCGGCGCCTTCGGGCGCAATGTGTGGGAGACCATCAACCTGCCCAACCTGCTCGAAAACGTGCTGCCCACGCGCGGTCGCGCCGATCTGATCCTGAAAAAGGGTAAGGACCATCGGGTCGAGGAAGTGAAGCTGAAACGGCTTTGAGCCGGGCCTGCCAGCGCAGGCGAACGGTCATCACCCCTCACCCCATCTCCGTCAATTCGCTGGCGCTTGGGCGTCGCTGTCCCCTACAGGGTCGAGCCTCTTTTTGGTCAATACGTCCCCTGCTGGGGCTGGCTGAGGATGATCAGGTTGCCATCGGGATCGCGCAGCTTGGCGGTCTTGAAGAAATCCCCGATCGCCTTGGCCACTGGCTTGATGCCGTGCAGTTCGAGTCGCGCCAGCTCGTCGGTGATGTCATCGACGATCAACATGCAGACGCTGGCGCCGGCCCGATCCTCATCGGTCATCACATGCACCCAGCCGCCGCCGGGAAGTTTCCATTCGGCCACATCGACCATGGTGCGCGCATCGGCCGGGCGGCCGAAAAGATATTCATACCAGACCAGGGAATGCCCGAGATCTTCGACAGCAATTCCGGCCAGCACATTGGTGAGGCTCATGGACAGGTCCACTTTCTCTTTTTGCTTTTGTCGAATCCTAGCACAGGCAGATGGTTCCAGGCATCCCGGTTGGCGGGGCGGCAACGCGCTGCTATAGGGCAAGGCAATTGCAGGGAGTTTTTTGGCATGACCAGATTGCGCATTATCGTGGCCGGGGCTGGTGGGCGCATGGGTGTTGCCAACATTGCCGCGGTCGCTGCCCATGACGGGGTTGAGCTGGTGGGCGCGCTGGACCGGGCCGGATCGGCTGCTATTGGCAAGGATGCCGGTACCCTGGCAGGACTGGACGCACTGGGCGTGCCCGTTAGCGAAGATGCTGCGACCCTGCTCGACAAGGCTGATGCGATCATCGATTTTACTGCGCCGGCCGCCAGCGTGGCGCTGGCACAGCAGGCGGCGGAAAAGGGCCTTGTTCATATCATCGGCACCACCGGCTGTACCGAAGCCGACGACGCTGCAATCACTGCGGCTGGGGCAGCCGGGGCGCGGATCGTCAAGTCGGGCAATTTCTCTCCCGGCATGGTGGCGCTGACCGTGCTGGTCGAAAAGGCCGCCCAGGCGCTGGCCGATTATGACGTCGAGGTGCTCGAAATGCACCACAACAAGAAAGTCGACGCACCCTCGGGTACCGCATTGATGCTGGGCGAGGCTGCGGCGCGGGGCCGCAATATCAGCCTGAAGGACAATGCGGTGCGGGTTCGCGACGGCCATACTGGTCCGCGCGAGGCGGGCACCATCGGCTTTGCCACGCTGCGGGGCGGCAATGTCATCGGCGATCACATGGTGATTCTGGCCGGACAGTCCGAGCGCATCGAACTCAATCACCGGGCACAGGACCGCACCATCTACGCCAATGGCGCGGTTAAGGCGGCGCTTTGGGCGGCCGGGCAGCGACCGGGTCTCTATTCCATGGCCGACGTGCTCGGCCTCACCAACTGAATTTTCTCGCCCTGCTTGCAGGGCCTCTGACAAAACTCAAGGACCAAAATCATGAGCGGAACGCTGATCCTGGTGCGTCATGGCCAGAGTGAATGGAACCTCAAGAACCTCTTCACCGGCTGGCGCAATCCGGGCCTGACCGAAAAGGGGATCGAGGAAGCACGCGCAACCGGCAAGGGCCTCAAATCAGCCGGCATCAAACCGGACTTCTATTACACCTCCGCCCTGCGCCGGGCCCAGCATACGCTGGACCTGATGCTTGAGGAGATGGATATCCAGAATGTCACCATCACCCGCAATATCGCGCTCAACGAACGCGACTATGGTGACCTGGCGGGTTTGAACAAGGATGATGCGCGCGAGAAATGGGGCGAGGAGCAGGTCCATATCTGGCGCCGGTCGTTCGATGTGCCTCCGCCGGGCGGCGAATCGCTCAAGGATACAGCGGCGCGCACCCTGCCCTATTACGAGGCCGAGATCCTGCCGCTGCTCAAATCGGGCAAGACGGTGCTGGTCGCTGCCCATGGCAACTCGCTACGCGCGTTGGTGATGGCCATTGAAGGACTGACACCGGACGAAATCCTGGCCCGCGAAATCGGCACCGGCGAACCGACAATCTATAAGATCGGCCCGGACGGAAAGCTCGTGGAACGGGTGACCCTTTAGGGGCTGTGTCCCTGCCCGGTTTTCCCTGCGTCGCGGGGCTCGATATAGAGCTTCTGGGTCAAGGTGCGGCTGACCGCGAATAGAGGCGTGGCTAGGGCCACGCCCATGGGGCCAAACAACACCCCCATCACCGCCATGGTGATCAGCGACCATGCCGGTGGCAATTCGATGATGCGCTGTTGCAGCAGCGGAGTGATGACATAGCCTTCGATATTCTGGATCAGCAGCAGACCTAGGGCGCCGATCCAGAGCGCGGTCATGTCCTGGCCAGCCAGTGTCAGCAGCACCGGCACAGAGGAGATGATCGGCCCGAGATAGGGTATGAAATTGAGGACGCCGGCCAGAACGCCCAACAGCAGGGCGTCGGGTGAACCAAGCAGTGTCAGCAGGGTAAAAACCAGGAGGCCGATCAGCATCATCACCGCCAACTGAGTAATCAGCCAACCCCGCAGGGCTTCTCCCGTATTGTCGAAAGCATCTTTCCAGCGTGCCCGATATTGCGCGGGGATAAGGATCAGGACGCTGTCGCGATAACCGGCGGGATTGATGGCAAAGAAAAGCCCCAGAAACCCGATAACCACGATATTGCCGAGAACACCCAGCGTCAGTCCGAAGATGGACCCGGCCTGGCTGAACAGCTCTGCCGGATTGGGCAGAAGATCCTGCATCAATGTCTGGTCCTCACTCGACAGCTGATCATTCAGATCCTCGCCGAAACGCTCGTAGAGCTCGGTGGCGCGATTGATGATCATTGACCACAGCTCCTCCACACTCTGCCACAGGCTGAATCCGCCCCAGGACAGACCGCCTATGAGCAGGGCGACTATCAGCAGCGTGACCAGGACAACAATCAAGGGCCGAGGAAACGGCAGAACGCGGTCGAGCGGTCGGACAGCGGCATCGAGTAGCGCAGCCAGAAGCATACCGGCAAAGCCCAGCAACAGGATTGCGCTGAGCTGCCAGGCCAGCATCAACGTGGCCACGGCGAGAATGCCGATTAATATGGCGCGGGTAACGTCCGTCATGCGATCCCTGCTCGGTTATTGAAAGAGCAAAGCCTCACCGTGCCGGAAGTTCCCCGGGGCCCTTTCGATTCACGTGAAACTCAGAGCGCCGCTGAGATCACCCCGGCCTCCCAGCCCAGGATTGCCCGCTTGCGCGGCACGCCCCAATGGTAGCCAGTAAGTGCACCAGAGCTGCCCACGACGCGGTGGCAGGGCACGACGAAGCTGATCGGGTTCTTGCCCACTGCGGCCCCAACGGCGCGCGAGGCGCTTGGTCGGCCAATGGCGCGGGCGACCTCTGAATAGGTCGTCGCCGTGCCGCAGGGAATTTTGAGCAGCGTCTCCCAGACGCTGATCTCGAAATCGGTTCCGATCAGCACGATGCGCACAGGATGGTCGGCCGACCAGCGCGACGGCTCGAAAATGCCAGCGGCCATGGCGGCAATGCGTGTGTCGTCACGCCTGAAGCGCGCTTTGGGCCAGCGATTGGCCAGATCGGCAAAGGCATCGTCCACGCTGGTTTGCCCATCGGCAAAGCCAAGTCCGGAAATGCCATAATCGGTTGCGGTGACCACGGCCAGGCCAAAGGGCGACGGAGCAACGCCCCAGACCATGTCGATGCCAGCGCCGCCTGCCCGGAACACGCCGGGTGGCATGGCCTCATAAGTGACAAACAGGTCATGCAGGCGCGAAGTGGACGACAGACCCACCTCATAGGTGGTGTCGAGCACACTGGCCTTGTCGCGCAGCAGGCTCTTGGCGTGGTCGAGCGCCACGGCCTGGGCAAAGCTTTTGGGGGAGAGGCCGCACCAGCGCCGAAACAGATCGGTCAACTTCCGCTCGGTGAGCCCCAGTGCGCGGGCAAAACGATCAAGATCGGTGGTGTCGGGACCGTTTTCGCTCAGGTACCGAATGGCCGCGCGGATGGTGTCGTACTCGCTGTCCGGCGTCAGTGTCAGATGCTGGTTCATGTCCGGGTCTTTCACTGGAAAACGTCGGATGGTCATAGCGTCTGACGCGGAGCAACACGACCCGGATTTAACCTGGGCCCGACTTCGCTAGCGGGCGCGGCGCGCCTTGCGCAGGGCGGCGCCGAAGGCTTTGGCAAAACTGGACTTATCGGCGGTCGAAAGAAAAGCACCCAGCACGATTTCGCGGTCCGCGGCACGAAGATAGATGCCGGTAGTGCGCTCGAAGCTGTCGCGTTCAAGTCGCAGACGAACCTCCGCCGGATCGAAGCGCTCAAGACTCTTTTCAATGCCCGGGCGGGTGGTGGCAATCTCGACCTGGTCGGTCCAGAGGGTGATCTGCTGGCTGATGCGGCGTTGCCGCGCTTGCCGCACACTCACGGCCGCCAGTCCGGCGGTGCCGATGACGAAGGCCGACAGGCCTGGCACAAGAAATTCGGGCAAGGCGAGCAGAAACGGCGCCGCCACAATGGCAGCCAGCACCAGGGCCAGCCATCCGCCAGCCATCCGCAGCGACCGGTCCGGTCGCAAGGTCGCCGCAAACAGTGGGGTAGTTGTGGTGACTTGCATCGCTGTTCCTCTTGGCCGAAATACTGGCAGAGAAATGAGGCCGAGAGAATGGCGACTGCCAAAAAAGTGAAAAAGCTGAGCCGGGCCGACGCCGAGGCGATTTTTGCCCGCTTTCACGAGATCGAGCCCGAACCCAAGGGCGAACTTGACTATATCAACGCCTTCACGCTGCTGGTGGCTGTCGTGCTCTCGGCCCAGGCGACCGATGTGGGCGTGAACAAGGCTACAAAGCGTTTGTTTGAACTGGCGCCCTCCCCCGCTGCCATGGTGGCGCTCGGCGTCGAGCAGATCACTGAACTGATCAAGACGATCGGACTCTATCGCGGCAAGGCGAAAAACGTCTTCGCGCTCTCCCAGATACTGCTTGATCGGCATGGCGGTGAGGTACCACCCGAGCGAGAGGCGCTCGAAGCTCTGCCCGGCGTCGGGCGCAAGACCGCCAATGTGGTGCTCAATATCTATTTCAAGCAGCCCACCATTGCGGTCGATACGCATCTGTTTCGGGTCAGCAATCGCACCGGCCTGGCGCCGGGCAAGACCCCGCTCGATGTCGAAAAAGCGCTGACCAAGCAGGTGCCGGACCGCTTCATGCTACATGCGCATCACTGGCTGATTTTGCATGGCCGCTATATCTGCAAGGCCAGAACACCCGAATGCTGGCGCTGTCCGATTGCCCAATGGTGCCGGTTCGAACCCAAGACCCCATTGCCGGTGCGGCGATAGCCCCCTTACCAGCCCTGCGGTCAGCCGGTCCCTAGAGGGAGGGGCGAAAAGGTCACCCTCCGTAGCCCCGCGCCATGGCAGCAGCAAAGATCGGGATCAGCAGCAGGATCCCAGCCTGCAGGTGAATGAAGCGACGACTTGCCAATATTTCGCTGGCTGGCGGGGCATAGTCAGCCTGCTCGACACCTGCCCTGGCCCAGCGGCGAAAGGCTATTGTTGGCGGTATGGTGAGCAGGCCGACAATGAGAAAGGCCACCATCTTGCCCCAAAAGGCGTGGTTGCCGATGTAATACTCATACCCCACTGCGCCGAAGATGACCCGAACGATGCCCACGATAATGACGATCCCCGCCACCGCGCCATAGGCCGCGTCCATGCGGGCCAGTTGCTTGAGGCGCGCCCCCGAAAGACCGGGTCGCACCAAGACGAACTGGACAGCAAACAGCCCCACCAGGGTAAAGACTGCCAGATGATGGGCCGAGGCCAGGATCAGGTCGAGCATTTGCGCTGCGCCTCAATCTATGTAATCAGTGCATACATATCTGCTCTACCATGTGATCAATGTCAACATCATCCAACAGCCCCTATCATCACGGCAATCTGCGCCAGGCCTTGCTTGAGGCGGCACTGATCATACTCGAGCAACAGGGCGAAGCGGGCTTGGGCTTGCGCGATCTGGCGCGGGCGGTGGGGGTCTCGCCGGCGGCACCCTATCGACATTTCGATAGCCGCGCGGCTTTGCTCGAAGCGCTCGCAGTAACCGGTTTCCAGCGCTTTGCCGCGCGCATGGAGGCGGTGGCGTCAAGCCAGCCAGACGATCCGATGGCAGCGATGGGCAAAACCTACGTGGTCTTTGCGCTGCAAAATGCCAACCTGTTCCGCCTGATGTTCTCCCCGCAATTGAAGAAGGATTCCCGGCCTGGCCTGCGCATGGCGGCGGATGCAGCTTTTGATACGCTGCGCCATTTGGTCGGCGGCGATCTCGAGAAAGGCCGCGTTCGGGCGCTGGCGGCCTGGGCCAAGGTGCATGGCCTGGCTGTGCTGCTGCTTGATGGGCAGATCGCCATCCGCTCGGGCGAAGACACCGAAGCGCTGGTGGAAGAGATCATATCGTCTCTCTAGGTCTGCACGGAGGCTGTGGGCACTTGGATTTAGGGCGACAAGCCCAAAACAATTGCCCCGCTGCCTATCATGCTCTAAACCGGCCCACGGCCTTTTCCCCAACGCCGGACACCCCCACATGACCCAGACCCGCTTCGACGTGCTGACCATTGGCAATGCCATTGTCGACATCATCGCCCCGGTGGAGCCCGGCTTTATCGAGCGCGAGGGCATGCAGGAAGGCATCATGCACCTGATCGATACCGATCGGGCCGAAGACCTCTATGCCAAGATGCCACTAAGCCGCGAACAGATTTCAGGCGGCTCGGCCGCCAACACCGCCGCCGGGGTCGCCTCGCTGGGCGGGCGTGCTGCCTTTGTCGGCAAGGTGGCCGACGATCCGCTGGGCGACGTGTTCGAAACCGACCTCAATGAGATCGGCGTGCATTACAACACCTCGCGCCTCAAGAACGGCGCGCTGACCGCTCGCTCGATGATCTTCGTTTCGCCCGATGGCGAGCGCACCATGAACACCTATCTCGGCGCCTGCCATGAACTGACCGAGCGCGACATCCATGCCGATGAAATCGGCGGCGCCGCAATCACCTATATGGAAGGGTTTCTGTGGGACCCGGTGGAAGCCAAGAAGGCCTTCGTGCTGGCCGCCCATAACGCCCACAAGAACGAGCGCGCCGCGGCCTTCACCCTGTCGGACCCGTTCTGTGTCGACCGCTACCGCGCCGAATTCCTCGATCTGATCCGCTCCAAGACCATCGACTATGTCTTTGCCAATGTGAATGAGCTGAAATCGCTCTACCAGACCGAGGATCTGGGCGAAGCCGTGCGCGAAATCGCCAAGGACGCCGAAGTCGCTGCCATCACCATGGGCGCCGAAGGCGCCATGGCCGTGTTCAACGGCGAAGTGATCTCGGTCCCGGCCTTCCCGGTCGACAAGGTCGTGGACGCTACCGGCGCGGGCGATCTGTTTGCCTCGGGGTTCCTGCTCGGCCTGGCCCGCGGCCAGACCATGGACGCAGCGCTCAAGACCGGATGTCTCGCTGCCTCCGAAGTCATCACCCATATCGGCGCAAGGCCGCAACTCGATCTCGAAGAGCTGAGCCAAAGGCATGGGCTGGCTGGGTAGAAGCCCGAGGTTGCTGTGCGCCCGCTCATTCTCGAGCAACTTCTGAAGCTGTCAGTCAAGTTCAACGGGATATATGTCCCGGGAAAAGAGCTTGAAAAGACGCTGTCTCGCTTCACTCAGATGGTCTTTGTCGGCACCCAGATGCCGAACTATCCAGTGATTTTGCGTGGGAGCGCCACGACTATCAGGTTTCTAAATCGCGACCTTTTGGTCTGCACTCAGCATCAAATTGCAGATGTCGATTGGCAGAACGTAGGGATGATGGCCGAAGGTGGCCAAACGTTCGTAACGTCCGGCGGCCACAGCAATTACAGCATCAGCACGGATACAGATGCTTTCGATATCGTAGCTTTCAACTTCTCCGAGCCAGTGGCAGGGATAACAGAGTTACGATCGCGCTTCCTCAATCTCACCAACGTCCGGCCTTTGGAGCAGGAAATACTGGGTGTGTTAGTTGTGGGCTTCCCATATGCAGATCAAGTTTATGATGTGGGTGAGCACAACAACCACATCAGTCAAACCAAGCGCCTGATATTATGTAAGCCCGACTCTGAGTTTCCGTCTGACACCGCGCTGGTGCGGGTAACGCCTATGCAACCGCTCCAGTTCGACGCAGATGGCATGAGCGGAGGTACGGCATTCCTTCTGCTGGCAGATGGCAGTGATTTTACCGTGGCTTTTGGGGGCATGGTAGTACGGGGAGGCCGTGAAGGCTTCTACATCCTGAAGCCAGGTCTCTTCGTGGACTTCCTGGGAACGGTTACGGCCACCTAAGCCAAACTCACCCGCTTCCCGTCCATCTCCGCCAATATCGCCGTTGCCGCGGCCGCCGGGTCTGGCGCGGCGATGATCGGGCGGGCGACGACGAGGTGGGAAGCGCCAGCGCTGAGGGCGTCGCCAGGGGTCATGGCGCGCTTCTGATCTCCAAGGTCAGCGCCGGTGGGACGGATGCCGGGGGTGACCACGGCCATGTGCTTGCCCACGATGGTGCGGACCATTTCCGCCTCACGGGCCGAAGCGACCACGCCGCCAATGCCGGCCTCCTTCGCTTGCTGGGCGCGCAGGGCAACCAGTCCGGCCGCATCGCGGGCATAGCCGGCATCCTTGACGTCATTGTCATCCATCGAGGTCAGGACGGTGACGCCCAAAATAGCAAGACCAGATCCCGCGGCCGCCTTCTGCGCGGCGCGCATCGCCTTGGGATAGGCGTGCACGGTCAGCATGGTAGCGCCGGTTTCGGCAATCGCCGCCACGCCCTTTTCGACCGTATTGTCGATATCGAGCAGTTTGAGGTCGAAGAAGACTTTCTTGCCGGCGGCAAGCAGGGCCTTGCCCAGATTGAGACCGTCGGCGCCATAAAAGCACTGATAGCCGATCTTGTAGAAATCGACGCTGTCGCCGAGCAGCGCCACGATCTCCTCGGCGCGCGCGCGTGAGGATACGTCAAGGCCCACGATCAACTGGCCAGCCATGGTCTTTCTCCCGATTTGTGATTTGCATTTCGCCTCGCACAAGAGTTGCGCAAGAGCAAGCCTTCTCTTGATGCTATGGCGCCATAACAGGCTTGCAGGGCGTTGCTATGGCATCATATCAAGCCGCTTTCTGCTCGCGTTTTCCGGATATTCTCATGCAGCAACAGGCATTGGCGGCCATGGTGGCCTGGATGCGGCTCGACACCGCGCTCAAGGCTTTTGAAGCCGCGCTCAAGCGCGACCACAAGATCACCACGCTGCAATTGGCGGTGTTGCATATCGTCTCCGAGCGCCCCCACATTCCGCTGGCCGCCTTGCGCAAGGCGCTTTTGGCGCATCCGGCTACGCTGGGCCAGGCGATCGATGATCTGCGGCGCAAGGGCTTGTGCCAGGTGCGCACCAATCCCAAGGACCGCCGCGCCCGCAATATATCCCTGAGCCAAGCTGGGGCTGCGCTGGTAGCGGCGGTGCCCATGGCCGGACCAATGCGGCTGCGGGACGTCGAAGGAGAGACCGACCGGCTCGACCGGCTGACCCCTGCGCTCAACGATGCGCTGGAGTTGTTCGGGCTGGAGAACTGGACGGGCCGATAGGAACCCTCACCCAAACCAATCCAGCTCGATCTCCTCCATCGGCGTCCAGTCGGAAAGAAGCTGTTTGGCGGCGAGGTCAAAGACAAAGCCATTGCCGCCGCCTGGGGCGCCGATATGGCCCTGATCCTCCTCGCGCGAAATGCGGCGATTGCCCAGCCGACATTTGAGCAAGGTACCGACCGCGCCATGGCCGCAAAACACCGCCACACCGTCAGGCGGGACCGAGGCGCAAGCAGTGCGAATGGTCGACACGATCCGCGCCTGCGCATCGATAGCCCGCTCCCAGCCTTGAATGCTCTGCTGGGGAAAGGCGAAAAAACGGTCTGCCGTTTCCTCGAACAGGGCTGGCGGCAGAAAGCCGGTGGATGAGCGGTCATTCTCGCCCATTTGGTGATCGGCCAACACCGGCGTACCGGCGGCCGCCGCAATCAGCTCGGCCATTTGCAGCGCCTTGGTCTCGCGGCTCGAAAAGACAATGGCCTGTTCAGGCACCACGCTACGCGTAACAAAAGCCTCGACCCGCGCCCTGCCCAGACTCGACAGGCCCCAGAGCGGCACTGGAATGGCCGCATCGATCTGAACCTGGGGATGGGTAAGGTAGAGCGCGCGCAAATCTATCCCCGGCTGAAATGGGTCAATTCGGTCACCATCTGGTCAACCTTGCGGATGATGCCCGGCTCCACCGGATCGCCGTTTTCATCAAATGCTGTTTCGGCCGGGCCGATGCCGAGCAGCGTCGGCACGATCAGCGTTCCCACCTTGGTGAGGCTGTCACGCAGGTGGCTCAGGGACCATATGGTGCCATACTTTCCCGAACTGACCCCGCCAATGCCGAACACGGCGTGACGGAACACGCTGGGCTTCTGGCGCGACAGCCAGGTAATGGTGTTGACCAGCAGCGGCGGCACCCCGCCATTATATTCGGGGCTGGCGATGAACACGATATCGTGGCTGCGCCACATTTCGGCCAGCTTCACCGCCGCTTCGGGCACATGGTCGGGCTCGAGGTCCTCGTTGAAGATCGGCATGTCGAAATCCTTGAGGCTGATTTCTGTCACCGCCACCCCGGCCTCGGTGAGCTTACGGCCCATATGCTGCTGCAGGACGCGGTTATAAGACCCCTTGCGGATCGACCCGGACAGGGTGAGTGCCGTCTTCATTTTGCCTCCGAATTTCCGATAGTGTCGAAAGTGACCCGGCTGGTTCGTCGGTGCAAGTGAATTGGCGGGAGCATATGCCCCTGTCTGAATGCCACAATGTTACAGGGAGAAACCCGATGACCACCTCGATCTTCATCAACGTGCCCGTGCGCGATCTGGCTGCCGCCATGGCCTATTACAAGGCGCTGGGTTTCGATCACAATCCGCAGTTCACCGATGAAACGGCGGCCGCCATCGTCATCAGCGACACCATCTATGTGATGCTGCTGACCCACGACAAATTCCAGAGCTTTTCGAAAAAGCCGATCCCCGATTTCAACAAGGAGACCGGCGCGCTCTATGCCCTCTCGCGCGATAGCCGCGAAGAGGTGGACGCCATTGCCGAGGCCGGGCTCAAGGCCGGTGGTAGCGAACAGCGCGACCCGGATGATTATGGCTTCATGTATTCACGCGCCATTGCCGATATCGACGGCCATGTCTGGGAATATGTCTGGATGGACATGACCAAGTTCCCGTCCGAATAATTGGCGCAATCTTCCGGGCGCGGTCGCCACCGACCGCCCCGGCTCCGCCAGTCGAAGAGCACAATCGCAATGGAACTGCGCGGGGAATGTCGCTTTTTCTGGAGATCGGTCTGACACAGCGCGGCGCCATAGCCGCTGGCGATGGAACTAACGATCGTCAGATTATGCCTCGATCGCGAAAATCGCCCCACCGGGGCGGTTTTTTCTGCGCAATCAAGCCTCAAACATTTTTTTGAGTTTATCGAAGAAGCCGTCCGAGGTCGGGCTGGTTTCCCCGGTTTCGAGCCGTGCAAACTCTTCGAGCAGTTCGCGCTGCTTGCGGCTCAGATTTTGCGGCGTCTCGATGTCGAGCTGCACATAGAGGTCGCCCACATCCTTTGAGCGCAACACCGGCATGCCCTTGCCCTTGAGGCGGACGCGCTGGCCCGGCTGGGTGCCGGCGGGCACTTTCACCTTGGCGCGGGCATTGTCCAGCGTGGGCACTTCGAACTCGCCGCCCAGCGCCGCTGTAGTCATCGAAATGGGCACGCGCGCAAACAGGTCAGCCCCATCGCGCTGGAACAACTGATGCGGCTTGATCGAGACGAAAATATAAAGATCGCCCGGCGGGCCACCGCGCACTCCGGCTTCGCCCTCATTGGCGAGGCGGATGCGGGTGCCGTCTTCAATGCCCTGGGGCACGTCCACACTGAGCTTGCGGTTCTGCTGGTGCCGGCCCTGTCCACCGCAATCGGTGCAGGGCTGGTCCATCATCTGGCCCCGACCCTGACACACCGGGCAGGTGCGCTCGATGGTGAAAAAGCCCTGGGCGGCGCGCACCTTGCCATGGCCGTTACACTGGCGGCAGGTATGGGTACCGGTGCCTGGCTTGGCCCCGGCTCCGTCGCAGGTCTCGCAGGTAACCAGCGTCGGCACGTCGATCTCGACCGTCCGGCCCTCGAAGCTTTCTTCCAGCGTGATTTCGAGATTGTAGCGCAGGTCCGAGCCGCGCATACGGGACGCCCCGCCGCTGCGCCGTCCGCCGCCACCGCCCATGAAATCGCCGAAGATGTCTTCGAAGATATCGGACATGGAGGAAGCAAATTCCGGCCCGAAACCCGGACCGCCTCGGGCGCCACCGCCATTTTCAAATGCCGCGTGGCCA
>JBGTUK010000043.1:0-14432 GCA_041939225.1 Devosia sp. | reverse complement strand
CTTTTCGCGCCTGACCCACAGCCATCCGGGGCGCGTGGTCTGGCTGCTGTTCAATGTGGCTATTGCGCTTTTGCTGATGGAGTTGGGCATCTATCGGCTGCTCGAAGAGACGCTGGGCATATTCTCCATCATCGCCATGGCCTGGCTTTGCTCGATCTCGGCTGACTTGTTCATCAACAAGCCGCTGGGCCTGGCGCCGCCGGGCATCGAGTTCAAGCGTGCCCATCTTTATGACATCAATCCGGTCGGCGTCGGCTCGATGGCCCTGTCGGTGGTCATCGCGCTGACCGCCCATTTCGGAGCCTTTGGCGAGATGGCCTCGGCGCTCTCGCCCTATATCGCGCTTATCGTGTGCCTGATTGCCTCGCCCGCCATAGCCTGGGCCACCAAGGGCAAATATTATCTCGCGCGCAAACCGCGCAAGCAGTGGCAGTCGAGGCAAACGCTCACCTGCTCGATCTGCGAGCATCCGTTCGAGCCTGAGGACATGGCCTGGTGCCCCGCCTATGCCGCCCCGATTTGCTCGCTGTGCTGTTCGCTCGACGCGCGCTGTCACGACATGTGCAAGCCGCACGCGCATTTCCGCGCGCAGACCCATGCGGTGGCCGCGAGCATCCTGCCGCAATGGGCCATCGACAAACTGCAGACCCGGCTGGGGCGCTATGGCATTTCCATGGCCATTGCCACGGCGATCCTGGGCGGTGTTCTGGGGCTGATCTATTATTTTGCGGGTCGTTCTGCGCCCAATACGGCCGACGTGGTCGGCGGCACATTGCTGGTCGTGTTCTTCGTCTTCGCGGTGGCTGCGGGGGTGATGACCTGGTTCCTGGTACTGGCGCATGACAGTCGTTTGGTGGCTGAGGAGGAAAGCTCGCGCCAGAACACGCTGCTCCTCAAGGAAATCGACGCGCACTCGCAAACCGACGCCGAGTTGCAGCGCGCCAAGGAAAAGGCCGAGGCCGCCAATCAGGCCAAGAGCCGCTATGTCGTGGGCCTCAGCCATGAATTGCGCACACCGCTCAATGCGGTGATGGGTTATGCGCAAGTTCTCGAGCGCGATGGCAATCTGCCGGAAAACCGGCGCGGCTCGGCACAGGTCATCCGCCGCAGCGCCGAACATCTGTCGGGCCTAATCGATGGGCTGCTCGACATTTCCAAGATCGAGGCGGGGCGGCTGCAGGTCTATACCAGCGAGGTCAATATCCAGGACTTCCTGGATCAGATCGTCGACATGTTCCGCCTGCAGGCGCAAGCCAAGGGGCTTGAGTTCCGCCATGAGCGCGCCCGGGCGCTGCCCGATTATGTGCGGACGGATGAGAAGCGCTTGCGGCAGATCCTCGTCAATCTGCTATCCAATGCCATCAAATTCACCAGTTCAGGCCATGTCAGTTTCAGCGTCGGCTATCGCATGCAGGTGGCCACCTTCACTGTTGAAGATAGTGGCAGCGGCATAGCGGCAGCCGATCTCGATCATATCTTCGAGCCCTTTGTACGGGGGGAGGCAGAGCGCAACCGCTTCACGCCGGGGCTGGGGTTGGGGCTGACCATCACCAAGCTGCTGACCGAGACACTGGGTGGGGAAATCACTGTCACGAGCGCAGTGGGCGAAGGAACACGCTTTCAGGCGCGATTGATGCTCTCCAAGGTTGAACGGCCAACCAAGCGCCTGACGCCGGCGCAGCAGATTATCGGGTATGAGGGCGATCGACGCACCATCATGGTGGTGGACGACAATGCGGACCACCGCCAGTTGATGCATGAAATGCTCGCGCCGCTGGGCTTTGTTGTTCTCGCCGCGGTCGATGGCCAATCCTGTCTTGCCGCCATCGAGACGACAAAACCGGACCTGTACTTTGTCGATATCCGGATGCCCGGCATGAGCGGCTGGGATCTGGTGCAGACCATGCGCGCACGCGGGGTAGGGGCGCCGATGATCATGCTGTCGGCCAATATCGGGGATGGCGCCAATCCCACCAGTTCCGATTCCGGGCACAGTGATACGCTGGCCAAGCCCTTCGACCTTAACCAGCTTGTCGACCGGCTGGGCACGCATCTGGGGCTGGAGTGGATCCATGAAGCGCCTGGGAAGGCTGTTCCTCAGGAAAGGCAAATGCGTTCTCCGGGCGCAGAGCATTTGCGTGATCTGGCCGCGCTCGGTCAAATCGGTCATGTCAGGGGCATTGATGACAAGTTGGGCGAGCTGGCGGCCGACGACCCGGCCAATCTGCCGCTTGTCGAGGCGCTAAGGCAGCATATGCAGAATTTTGATTTCGACGGTTTCGCCGCAACGCTGGAGCGGGTGGGCCATGAGCCGGATTGAGCGGGAACAGGATATCGTTCTTCTGGTCGACGACTCGCCGGAGTCGCTGGGGTTTCTGACCACGGCGCTGGAAGAGGCAGGCGTGACCGTGCTGGTCGCCCGGAGCGGCGAGGCGGCACTCAAGATCGTTGAACGGGTCACGCCCGACGTGGTGCTGATGGATGCCGTCATGCCGGGGCTGGATGGATTTGAAACCTGCCGTCAGATGAAAGCCTTGCCACCGCTGGTTCACGTTCCGATCATTTTCATGACCGGACTGACCGAGACCGAGCACGTTGTGCATGCGCTGGAAAGCGGCGGGGTGGATTATCTCTCCAAGCCAATTAACGTGGATGAACTGCGTGCCAGGATAAGGGTGCATCTGGCCAATGCACGGCGGGCGCAAAGTGCCCGCATCGCACTGGATGCTGCCGGGCGGCACCTTGTGGCCTTTGCCGCCGACGGAGCAGTGCTTTGGTCGACGCCACAGGCCAATCGACTGCTGGATCGCTCCGGTCTGGGGCAGGAGGTCCAGCTCAGCATGTCGCGGTGCTTTGTCGATTGGCGCTTGGCTGAGGGCGAGCGGCCAACACCCGGCGGTGGGTTCGACCTTAAAACAGGCGAGGGCTCGGGTCTGCATTTTGCCTTTTTGGGCGTAGTAGGCGGAGACGAATATCTGTTCCGCATCGCCCGGGCCCAGGAAGAGGGGCAGGAAGAGGTTCTGCGCCACCAGTTTGGGCTCACAGCGCGCGAGAGCGAGGTGCTGCTCTGGATTGGCCGCGGCAAGTCCAACAAGGACATTGGGGAAATCCTGGGGCTCAGCCCGCGCACGGTGAACAAGCATCTTGAGCAGGTCTATGCCAAGCTGGGTGTCGAAAACCGAGCCTCGGCAGCTATCAAGGCAATCCAGTTGCTCCAGACGCCCTTTGAGCTTTAGGTCAGACGTCCCTCTCGATCACAAAATCAATGTTAGCCCGTAAGGCGGGAACCGCCTGCGCGTCAGGCCGTTGAGCAAGCGAACCGGACGCATGAGCCGGACCAACCTATGGTGGAACGCCAACAGAGCCTCCACCATCCGATCGGCGGCCGGCCGCAGAGGTTGACGCTCCTTTGCAGGTCGCCCCGGAGGGGCGCGAAACTTCGGTTTCGCGCCCTATTTTTATATTGGGATTTCTGACTACTGAATAATCCGTAGATTGTTAATGTGAGTTAAAATTCGATAAAAACTCCTGTAGATTTCAGATTTTTCAATAAAAAGTCCAGAAACCCTCACTATACATCCGGGGCAAGATTTAAATTTTCTGCGGCATTGTTCTTTTTCGACGCGTTGTCGAAAAAGGAGACACATTGTGAATTTCTCAAAAGTTGCTTTTCTTTCTGTTACGTTGCTTGCGGGCGTTTCCCTTCCAGCGCAGGCGGGCTCCTTGCTTGGAATCGTCGGTGGAAAGGATGACAAGGCACTCGTCACCCTCGGGAAGGGCGATGCCGGTGGCTCCGGTCTTGTCAATGTCGGAATTGGGGGAGGCAATCAGGTCCTCGATGCGAAGGTCGGCAATGGCAGCGTGGCCAATGCGACCGTTGGTGCCGGAGGCTCGTTTATGGTCGACGCCAATGTTGGGCTATTGAACGACGGAGTCAGGGTCCGCGCCCAGGTCGGAGGAGACAGTCTCGCCGATGTAGACGTCGGCATAGGCGGCGGCTCGACACCGGGAAACAACAATGGCGGTGGCGGTAACAGTGGCGGCGGAAGCAGTGGCGGTGGAAACAGCGTTGGCCAACTTGCAGGCACCGGCTCATCTGATTTCCAGGGGTGTCAGGGCATCTCGCCAGCCGAACTGCAACGGTTGATCCAGTCCACACGGGTCGACGCCTCCTGGAGCCGGGCGACCAATGTAAATGTGCGGCGCGTCCAGGTGTGCCCGGAGCTACGTGCGCATTTGGCTGCGGCGCTGCGACGGACAGGGCTGAACAACACATTGCGCTCGGCGATCGCGGGGGATCCGCTGGTTGCCGCTACCCTGAGCCGGATGCCCTATGGAACTGAGCGCGTGTTCGCTGCGCGTCAAAGTGGGCGAAACCTGGTACTCTACGTTTACTAATTTCGTATCACGCCGAGGATTGTGTGGGGGATTTCCTGCGGGATGCTTGTCAACGCATCCCGCAGGAGCGCATTTGTCAGTCAACTGATAAATTTCTGGAGACGCGAGTCCTTGCCCCTGCAGCCCGATGCCACAGACCGGAAGTTGTTGCGTGAACTGCAGCGCGATTCCCATCGCAGTGTTCAGGTTCTTGGTGACACGGTTGGCTTGTCGCCCTCTGCTTGCCACCGGCGTATCAAGGCGCTGGAAGATGCTGGGTTCGTGCAGGGCTATCACGCCGAGCTTGATGCGGGGCGGCTTGGCTTTGCCATGCAGTTCTTTATCGAGGTGGGATTGACCAGTCAGAGTGAAGCGGCGCTTGATGCCTTCGAGGCCGCTGTTCGGGACATTCCGGAAGTGCTTGAATGCCATCTGATGGCAGGGCAGTCCGACTATATCCTGCGAGTGATCTGTCGGGACCATGAGGACTTCGAACATCTGCATCGCCGGCTGAGCGCGCGCTTGCCCGGGGTAGCACGCATCCACTCCAATATGAGCATAAGACGGGTCAAGGCGCGTTCGGGCCTGCCGATCTGAGCGTGGCTGCAAGTTGGGCAGCAGGTTGCTGAGAAATTGGGCAGCAATGCTGTCTGATATCAAAATAGTCAGAAAGTGCTTGCGCGCCGCCGGTGGCTGCGCTTGATTTCTCCCATAACAAAAACTGGGGACGTCAAAACCATGCTTTCTCGCCGCCACTTCACCGCAGCCCTTGCTCTGGCAACCGGACTGTCCGTTTCCGGCCTGACGCTGCCCGCCCTGGCGCAGACCGACATCAAGTTCACCCTGGACTGGCGCTTCGAGGGCCCGGCCGCCGGCTTCCTCCTGGCCCAGGACAATGGCTATTTCGCCGATGAAGGGCTTAACGTGACCATTGATGTCGGCAACGGCTCGGTCGAGGCTATCCCGCGTGTCGCCACCGGTGCCTATCAGCTTGGCTTTGGCGACATAAATTCGCTGATCAAGTTCCTGGATGAAGACCCGTCCCAGCCGGTCAAAGCCGTGATGATGGTCTATGACAAGCCGGTGTTTTCAGTTGTCGGTCGCAGGTCGCTCGGTATCACCGAAGATCCGAAGTCCCTTGAGGGCAAGACGCTGGGCGCGCCGCCACCGGATGGCGCCTTTGCTCAATGGCCTGCCTTCAAGGAAGTGGCGGGGATTGATGATAGCGGCATCACCCTTGAATCGATCGGCTTCCCGGTGCGCGAGCCAATGCTGGCCTCCGGCGATGTGGATGGCGTGTTTGGGTTTGCCTTTTCGGTGATCCTTAACCTCAAGGCCAATGGCGTTCCCGAAGACGACATTGTTCCGCTGCTCTTCGCGGATCACGGTCTGAACCTTTACGGCAATGCCATCATGGTCAATGAGGGCTTTGCTGAAGAAAATCCGGAAGCGGTCGAGGGATTCCTCCGCGCGCTGGCCAAGGGTTTCGCAGATGCCGTGGCCGATCCTGAGGCCGGGGCTGCGGCCGTATTGGCGCGAAACGAAATTCTCGACCTCAACACCGAGACCGAGCGCCTGGAAATGGCCAATGAGATGAACATCAAGACCCCGTACGTGGTCGAGAACGGCTTTGGCGGTATCGATGAGGAGCGGCTGAACGCGTCCATCGAAACGCTCAAGATCTCCATGGGCCTGCAGGGCAATGTGACTGCCGCCGATGTCTTCGATGCGCAGTATCTGCCCCCGGCAGAGGAGCGCATGCTGCCCTGATAGCGGCCTGCATTCCCGGGCGATAAGGGACGCCCGGTCATCCGCCCCGAGCCATTCTTCCGAGGGAACGGGAATGGTTTCGGGGCGGTCCTGTTCTGCCTTGACTGGAGACGCCTATGGCTTCGCCCCTGGTTTCAATCGAAAATGTCGACATGCGCTATGGCGGGCCTGATGGCACGCTTGCGGTAAGTGGGCTTAATCTCAAGATTCAACGCGGCGAATTCGTTGCCGTTGTCGGTCCCTCGGGCTGCGGCAAGTCCACCCTGATGAAGTTGACGACCGGGCTGCATATTCCGCAGTCGGGCTCGGTGATTGTGGCCAACAGCCAGGTGACCAAGCCGATTTCGATTGTGGGTATGGCGTTTCAGAACCCCACCATGCTGCCCTGGCGGACGACGCTGGACAACGTCCTGTTGCCGCTCGAGATCGTTGAGCGCCATCGCCACCGGCTGCGTGCCCACAAGGCCGAATATGTCGCCAAGGCGGAAAAGCTGCTCGAAACCGTCGGTCTCAAGGGGTTTGGCGACAAATTTCCCTGGCAATTGTCTGGCGGCATGCAGCAGCGCGCGAACCTGTGCCGAGCGCTGATCCATGAACCTGAACTGCTGATGCTCGATGAACCGTTTGGTGCGCTGGATGCCTTTACTCGGGAGGAGCTTTGGTGTGTCATTCGCGACCTGCATGCAACCCAAGACGTGACCATTGCCCTGGTGACCCATGATCTGCGCGAAAGTGTGTTCCTAGCCGACAAGGTGGTGGTGATGAGTGCTCGACCGGGCCGTATCGTTTCCGAGCATGTCGTGCCCTTCGAGCGGCCGCGCCAGCTTGAACTGCTCTATGAGCCGGCCTTCAACGACATGGTGCAAAAGCTGCACGGGGAAATCGCCACTGCGAGGGCTGCAGCATGAGCACCACCCAAACTACTACGCCTGTCGCAGCAGCACCAAAACCGGCGCTCAAGGTCAACTGGGTGCGTTTGTCGCCGGTGCTCTACACCATTGGGCTGTTCGTGCTCTGGGAGCTGGGTGCGCGCATTTCCGGCCTGCCGCACACCATCCTGCCCACGCCCACGCGGGTGTTCGAAGCCATCTTCCAATATTGGTCGCCTATCTGGAAGAATTCGGTGCAGACGCTCTACACTACGGTACTGGGGTTCCTCATCGCCATCGTGGCCGGGCTTGGCATTGGCCTGTTCATCGGCTGGTCCAAGACCATCTACGCCGGGCTCTACCCGATCATGGTGGGGTTCAATGCCATTCCCAAGGTGGCGCTGGTGCCAATCCTGGTGATCTGGTTCGGCATCGGTACCGTGCCAGCGGTGTTGACCGCCTTCCTGATCTCTTTCTTCCCCATCGTGGTCAATGTGGCGACGGGCTTGGCCACCATCGAGCCGGAAACCGAGGACGTGTTGCGGGCGCTGGGCGCCAAGAAACTCGACATCATGCTCAAGGTCGGTATTCCGCGCTCCATGCCCTATTTCTTCGGCTCGCTGAAGGTGGCGATCACCCTGGCCTTTGTTGGCTCGGTGGTGAGTGAAACCGTCGCGTCGAACTCGGGGCTGGGGCAGATGATGGCTTCGGCGCAGTCCAACTTCAATGTGCCGCTGGTCTTTGCGGGCCTGTTGATGCTGGCCGTCGAGGGCATTGCCATGTACGCGCTGATGGCTTGGGTTGAAAAACGCATGACCGGCTGGGCGCACCGCTCGACAATGTCGAACTGATCGCGCATTTCCCTTGCCCCAATGCCCGCTGCTGGCGAACAATGGGGCGAGGAGAAGTGATTTGACCGACACCAGCCATATCGTGGGCGGGGGACCCAAAAAGGTCCTCTACACCCTCTCGACCATCAACCGGATCGGGGTGGGCAAGGCCACCAAGGCGCTAACCGCCAAGAACACCTGCAAGGCCTGTGCCTATGGCATGGGGGGGCAGCAGGGCGGCATGACCAATGAGCTCGGCGAATTCCCTTCGGTCTGTAACAAGTCGGTTCAAGCGCAATCGACCGATATCCAGCCCCCCATTCCCACGCAGATTTTCGAGCACACGATCGACGATCTGGCCGAGTTGTCCGGCAAGGAAATGGAATCCCTGGGCCGACTAAGCACGCCGTTGTTCCGGCGGGCCGGTGCCAGCCGATTTGAGCCATTAGACTGGGATGCGGCGCTCGACCATGCCGCCCATCGCCTCACCGAGACCGACCCGCAGCGCAGCTTTTTCTATTCCTCGGGCCGATCGTCCAATGAGGCGGGGTTTCTGTTCCAGCTTCTGGCACGAGCCTATGGCACTAATAACGTCAACAATTGCTCGTATTACTGCCACCAGGCGACCAGCGAGGGGCTGAAGACGACCATCGGCACCGGAACGGCGACCATCGAGCTTGATGACCTGACCGGCGCCGACCTGATCTTCGTCATCGGCGCCAATCCTTCGTCCAATCATCCCCGCTTCATCCACATGCTCAAGAACTGCCGCGAGCGGGGCGGGCAGGTTATCGTCATCAATCCGGCCAGGGAGCCGGGGCTGGTAAAGTTCGCCGTGCCGAAATCGCCGATGTCCATGCTCAAGGGTGGCAGCGAGATTGCTTCGGATTACCTCCAGCCACGCATCGGCAGCGACATTGCGCTGTTCAAGGGCCTCGCAAAGGCGGTCCTCGAACAGGGGACGGCAGACCGTGACTTCATCGCAGCGCACGCCGCCGGTTTTGAGAGCTTCAAGGCCGATCTTGATGCACTGAGCTGGGACGCCATCACCGCCGCCTGTGGTCTCGCCCGGACTGACATAGAGCGTGTGGCTGCTGCCTATGGCCGCGCGAAGAATGCCGTCTTTGCCTGGGGCATGGGCATGACCCACCATGTCCATGGCGTTGCCAATGTCGAAGCCATCGCCAATCTGGCGCTGCTGCGCGGCATGATCGGCCGCCGCTTCGCGGGGCTGTTGCCCTTGCGTGGCCATTCCAATGTCCAGGGCATCGGCACCATCGGCGTCAAACCGGTGCTGGCGCGCGATGTGCTTGATCGCATGCAGGATGCGTTTGGTGTCACCTTTCCGGAGGAGAAGGGACTCGACACCATGGCCTGCATGCAGAGAGCGGCCGCAGGTGATGTCGACGCTGCTGTCATCATGGGTGGCAATCTCTGGGCCGCGACACCGGACACGGCGTTTTCGTCTCGGGCAATGGCCAATATCGGCTTCAAGCTGTTTCTCACCACCACGCTCAATCAGGGCCATGTGCATGGCGTGGGCGACGGGGAGATGATGATCCTGCCGGTCACCGCGCGCGACGAGGAATGGGAGCCGACCACGCAGGAATCCATGTTCAACTTTGTGCGTCTCTCCGACGGCGGGATTCGACGCATCGAGACCGTGCGTCCCGAGAGCTGGATCCTGGGGCAGTTGGGCGAGCGGATGCTGCCGCAATCACCCATAGATTTTGCAGCATTTTCCGGTCACGCAAAACTGCGCGATGCCATCGCTGCGATTGTGCCGGGAATGGAGCAATTGGCCGACATCGATGTGGCCAGGCGAGAGTACCATATTCGCAATCGCGTGCTGCATGCGCCGACATTCCGCACGGCGGACGGAAAAGCGCATTTCGTGGTGACACCCGTCCCCGAACAGGCACCCGGTCAGCTGATGCTGGCCAGCATGCGCAGCGAGGGGCAGTTCAATTCGATCATCTATGAGGAAACTGACAGCTACCGCGGCAAGGCCGGTCGAGAGGCTATTTTTCTCAATGCAGACGACATGGCCGCGCGCGGTCTGGTTGAGGGGCAGGCCGTTATGGTCCGGTCCGATGCCGGAGAAATGCGTGGCATCGCCACCCAATTCGATCTGCCGCCAGGCTCTGTGTTGGCCTATTATCCAGAAGCCAATGTGCTGGTGGGCCAAGCGGTCGATCCGCGCAGCAAGACGCCTGCCTTCAAGTCAGTGCCGGTGAGTGTTTCGCCTGCAAAGGACTAGGCAAAACGCTTTACCAGTTCGTCAGCTTCATTCTGGAGCCGTTCAATGTCTTCGTCGGAGAACTCGTGCGGCTCGTAATCGAGCAGTACTAGCGCACCCGCCTTGCCTATCTCCGGGGAGCCCAAAGGTACGCCAGCGTAGAAGTCGATGCCGTTGGTCACGAGGTAGGTATTGTCGCGGGCTCCGTCGTGAGGCGAGGCGGAGTGAACGATCAGCGGTTCACCACGATCGACCACCAGCCTAGTAAGACGATACGAATCCTCGTCTTCACGATGTCGATCGTCGTCCAGAAGATTGATCAACGCTGCCGGGACATTGAAACGTTCCGCAATTGCGTCGAGTTGCTGCCCCAGTTCATCATCCCCCCGTCCGAGCCCGGAGAACGGTCTCTTCTTGCGCCTTTCAAGGGACAGGGCGGGCTTGTGTAGCGAGGCGATGCGTTCAACAGCGCTGTCGAAGTCGCGCAGCACCGTATCAACGTGCAGCGTATCGGCGCTCTCCGTGGCCGCTAGCTCATTCAGAACGCAGACAGCGATGTGGACGTCCGGTGCCATTTTCCTGATGCGGCGCGATACATAGCGGCTTTGGGCACGCAGGTCTGTGCCCATGAACACCAGCACCAAGGTGCGAACGTTTTCCAGGTCAAGCCTGCCGATTGCTTCCTGACGAACCGCTCCAGGCGGCAATACGTGGGCGTTCACCTCGAAATCGGCCAGTTCAAGCGCGATGAGACGCGCTGCCGCCTCGTCAATTTCCGTGCGACCGCCAACTATCAGGATCTGCGCCGCATCAACCCAGACGGGTTCCAGGACAACTTCCAGAACCATTTCAAACGCCTCAATAAGCTTTCGGCGTTGCGGTACGGAGTCCGGACGGTCCGAGAGTTCGGACGTGCCAAGGCGAAGAGATGGTAACATCAGATCTCGGATCAGCGACTGCCGCCCGTGTTTTTCCAGGAACTCTTCGCTGGTATCCAGAGCATCTTCTGCGTCGCCTTTAAGCATGCGCTGATACAGTCGCTCGGGTGGGGTCAGCACGGGCTCGCTACCCAGAAGTGTCTCAAGGAATTGGAACTGGGGGAGGTGCCGCCCGATCACCACAAGGCAAACTGTCATGGGGGTGGCCAGTATCAAGCCCACCGGCCCCCATAGCGTCGCCCAGAACATGGCCGAGAGAAGGATTGCGAGCGGCGAGACGCCGGTGCTGGAACCGTATAGACGAGGCTCGATGACGTTGGCAGTGGTGAGGTCGATAACCAGGAAAAGTGCAATGGACAGCAACAGCATGTTCCAGCCCGGGTCGACCGCAAAAGCCAAGGCAAATGGCACAACTGCGATGATAAGTGCGCCGACAAACGGGATATATCGAAAGAGCACAATCAGAAGGCCCCAGAGTGCGGCGCTGGGAACGCCAATCAGCCAGAGGCCGACGCCGAATATGGTCCCATAGGTGATGTTGACCATGAGTTGGACGATCAGGTACCGGCCCACCCGACGACTGGCATCGGAGATCGCCAGGTTGGTCAGGGAATAGCGGCCGGCGCTCACCAGACGGATGAAGCGATCCTGCAGGTCAGCGCGACCGAGCAATAGGAAAATCAGAAAAACGACGATGATGGCAATCGTGGCAATGGGCCCCACGATAGATCCCATGATCGATGTCAGTATGTTCAGCGGCCCCAACTCGTTGGATATGGTGACCGGTACCGGTTGTCTTTCTCCCGGTGTTGGACTCTCGCCAAGGTTCTCTTGAGCATTACTGAGCATGGCGCTGATCTGGTCCAGCCAGACGAGACCGCCGAATTGCTCCTGAAGCAAGCTGACCTTGTCTTGAATGATCAGGCGGTAGCGAGGCAGTTCCTGAACGAGATTGGTGATCTGGGAGCCGGCGAGGGCTGCAAAGCTGCCTATTATTGCGATCGCGAGCATCACAGCGAGAATGACGGCGATTGCATCAGGTAAGCCCAGGCGCCGGTTCATCCAGGACACAAGCGGATTGAGCGCGAAGGCCAGCAAGGTCGCCAGGACTAATGGAACAAAGATCCCCGCACCAAAATAGAGCAGCAGCGCGACAATCCCGAAAGCAGCAATGCTTTCGAATGCTTTGGGTCGCCGACTGGAGACAACAGGAGGAGCAGGATGATCTGGCAAGGGACGCCCTCGTTCCCGGTCTAAATGCTGAGCGATCAGAAATGTTCCGTTGTACGCTCCCTGCTCACGGAAACGAAAGCTCCCTGGTCTGCAGCGTATCTTCTGCCGATACTAAGTCGTGCCGATCGGACTACCGGCGCTCACCATTGCAGCGCAGCCAACAATAACCATAGGCAGAGAGCGTGATTTCACCGTCGCCCGGGATAGGGCCGGTGGGGGAGTCAGTGAGCATCGGCATGAGCTCTTCTATGCCCTCGTCCGCCAGATGAAACGATTTTGGTTTGCCGGTGAAATTATGCCCCGTGACGACACGATTGCCGCGCCAGCTACTGGAGAGTACGAGCAGTTCGTCGTCGCCCACGTCTATAATGTCGACACCACCCCAGCCGATCTCGGGGGACGAACGGCGCGCCGAGACCATGTCGGCAATGGCGTGGAAGAAAGAATCGCGATGCTGGGTCTGCATCGCGGCGTTGATCTGATGGTAGCTGAACTTGCCCTTATCAACCGCGGGTCGGACGAGACGCCCTTTCGGTGCGTCGGAGAACCCCCCATTGTGCCGGGGCGACCACTGCATCGGCGTGCGAACCGCCTCGCGCTCGGGCAAAGCAGGGTTTTCACCCATGCCGATCTCGTCGCCATACCAGATGACTGGTGTGCCGGGCAGGGCCAGCAGCAGCGAGAACGCCATCTTGAGCCGCGTCTCGTCCCCATCGAACATGCTGGCAAGCCGTCGTCTCAATCCACGGTCATAGATTTGCATGTCGGGATCCGGCCCAAACGCGGCAAAGCATTCACCGCGCTCCTGTTCGGTCAGGTTGCCGAGATTGAGTTCATCGTGGTTGCGCAGAAAGACCGCCCACTGTCCCATCCCTTCAGGCTCGGGACGTGCCGCCAGGGCGCGGCGGAGTGGTGACGCAGTTTTTCGGGCCAGGGAGAGAAACAATTGCTGGTTGCCGACAAAGTCGAACACCATGGTCATGCGGTCTCCGGCGGCGAAATATTCGGGAGCTTCCTCGTAGCTGATATTGGCCTCGGCCAGCAGAATGGCCTCCGCCTTGCGCCAGGAGAGAAAGTCATGGATCTCGGTCAACATGGCGTGGGGATCGACCACCGGCTTGTCGGTCTGGACGCCACGCGGCTCGATGAGGAAGGGCACGGCATCGACCCGGAATCCGGATACACCCAGTGCCAGCCAGAACCCCATGATTTTCAGGATTTCCTGTCGGACGGCAGGGTTGGTGGTATTAAGGTCTGGCTGGAAGTTGTAGAAGCGGTGCATGTACCAGGCCTTGGCGGTCCGGTCATAGGTCCAGGTGGCTTTCTGTACTCCAGGAAAGACAATCCCCTCGGTGATGTCGTCCGGCTTCTCTTCGCGCCAGACATACCAGTCGCGGTAAGGCGACTTCGGGTCGGCCCGCGAGGCCTGAAACCAGGGATGTTGATCGGAGGTGTGGTTGACCACCAGATCAATGATGACCCGCATGCCGCGATCTTTGGCGGCCTGCATAAATTCAACGAAGTCGCCCAGAGTGCCCAGTGCAGGGTCGATACCGTAATAGTCGGAGATGTCGTAGCCATTGTCCTGACGGGGCGACGGATAGAATGGGTTGAGCCATATGCAGGTGACGCCCAGTCGTTCCAGATGGTCGAGCCGATCTGCGAGACCGGTGAAGTCCCCAGTACCATCCCCATCAGCGTCCATGAAGCTTTTGACATCGACGCAATAGATTATTGCGTTCTTGTACCAGAGGTTGGCCATATGACAGTCCTGACGCTTTCAGGACAAACTCAATCTCCGGCGAGTTTGTTCCACCTGCCTTGAGGTAGGCGCCAAGTCCCTGTGCCGCCATCCAGCCGGGGCCGGCTCGCGCTTAATGGGAGCAGATGACGGCTGCGTGTCCACCGGCCCCCCGTTGCTCCGCGTTGCCCTATGCCCTACATAGGCGCCAATCCCCGAACACCCTTCAAGAGGTTCATCGCCCATGGCGCGCCAGTTCATCTATCACATGCACGGAATGAGTAAGGCCTATGCCGGCGGCAAGAAGGTGCTGGATAATATCCATCTCTCCTTCTACCCCGACGCCAAGATCGGCATTCTCGGCCCCAATGGCTCGGGTAAGTCGACCCTGCTCAAGATCCTGGCCGGCATCGAGACCGACTTTTCCGGCGAAGC
>JBGTUK010000042.1:0-14542 GCA_041939225.1 Devosia sp. | reverse complement strand
CGACATGCCCAGAATGGTATCGCCAGGCTGAATCAGCGCCTGGTAGACACCCTGATTGGCCTGGGAGCCGGAATTGGGCTGCACATTGGCAAATTCCGCGCCGAACAATTGCTTGGCGCGCTCGATTGCCAGGGTTTCTGCCACGTCCACATACTGACAGCCGCCATAGTACCGCTTGCCAGGATAGCCCACGGCATATTTGTTGGTCAGGACCGAACCCTGGGCTTCAAGCACGGCCTGGGAGACAATATTTTCCGAGGCGATCAGCTCGATTTCGTTCTGCTGACGACCCAACTCGTCCTGCATGGCCTTGGCCAGCTCCGGATCGGTCTGCGCGACCGAGGCGGAAAAGAAGTTCGGGAATAGGGGCAAAGACGTGGCGGCGCTCATCGGGCGGTTACCTCGTTGACGGTCGAATGGGTCGGCGTGGAAAGGGCTTTATCACGTGACAAATCGCGATTCCAAGGCCGGCGACGATGTGTGGATAGGTTTGAGAAACGCATAGGGCTCCCCTGGTTGCGGATGGGTGCCCAGGCGAGCGGCTCTTGCAATGGTTCGCGTTCCCCGATGGTTGCCCATCTCTTCTCGCCAGTCGCGCGAACGCCCCTGTTATGCCGCAGTGCGGACGGGAGTAAAAGAAAAAAGTATCCGGATCAGGCAAATTTGCCGGTGACTGGCGCCGACGCGGGTGCCCCCTGCTCCAGCTTGCGCTTGAGCTTGGCCAGGGCAACGCGCTGCATTTGCAATTTTGTGGCATTAAGCGGCGTGATGACGACGACCTCCGTGCCGGTCGCCTCATCGATCGCGGCGACGCGCATCTGTTGCCCCAACTGGACAAATTCAAACAGAACGTCGCCCGAGTTCATGCCACCTCACTTCGCATGGATTATAGCGGAGTCGCTTGCGATCCAAAAGACATGGCCCGACGCATTACGCCGGGCCGTCAATCACGCGCCGCGGGACAAATCAGGCAGCGAAGCTCACCTTGCCTTCTTCGTCGAATTTATAGACGTCATCCCGGAAGCTGACCGTACCCTGACGGTTGGCCCAGGCGGTTATATAAGTCGTGTGGATCGGCATTTGAGTGCTCAGGCTGACGTCCTTGCGTTCGAGCGAGGCGAAGGTCTGGTCAACGCGGGTCTGATCCCAATCACCATTATCGCGCAGCAACCAGGAGACAAGCTGGTTGACGCCCTCTACGCGCACGCAACCGGACGAGTGAAAGCGTGCATTCTCGCCGAACAACGCCTTGGACGGCGTATCGTGCAGATAGACGTCGTGGGGATTGTAGAAATTGATTTTGCAATGACCCATCGAGTTCTCGGCACCGGGCTCCTGGCGATACATGTAGTTCACCTCTGCGTCGGTGATATTGGACCAGTTGATCGTCGCCGGATCGATGGTGTTGCCGCTCCCATCGTAGATGAAGATGTTCTGCTTGGCGAGATACTGAGGATCTTCCATCATATACTTGGTAAGATCTTTCCGCACCAGAGACTTGGGGACATGCCAGTAGGGATTAAAATTGACCTGGTGGATCTTGCTGGCGAGGATCGGGGTGGCTCTGTCGACGCGGCCGACAACGGCATTGTGGCGTTGTTCAACCATGCCGCCGCCGACGGCCTCGATGGTGGCAGCCGGGATGTTCACCACCACATAGCGGTCGGTCAACTGCGGCGCCATGTTCTGGACGCGGGTGTAATTGAGATAGAGCTGCTGCAAGCGCGTCGCAGCCGGCACGTTGAGAGCGTACCAAGTGGCCTCGTCGATCCAGCCATTGACGATCAAACCATGACGCGCCTGGAAGACGCGCACGGCACGGTCGGTATCGGCATCGAAAACGTCGCTGGCATATTCGACCAGCGGCATATCCCCCGATGAAATCAGACGGCGCTTGAGTTGCACCACGGCCGGGTCGGACTTACCCAGATTGAGCTTGAAGGCACGCTGTGGAATTTCCTCCCAACCGCCTGCCGCGACAAAAGGCTCATACTGGGAGATGGCAAGCTGCAGGTTGTGCAGCGTGTCATAGGACAGAATGGGCTCGTTGGTCGCGATTGTGGCGGCCGCAGCTGCGGTATTGCCATTCGGATCAGCTTCGTTGATGACGCGGCTTCGCGACATCATGTCGAACAGAGACTCCTGCGCCCAGGCCGGCATCGCTGCCGATGCCCCGGCGAGAGCCATTGACCGGATAAAGTTACGTCGCGTCAGCCGCATCAAACCACCTTAGAAATCGCCCGCCATCTATCCGCTGGCCGATTAGCACCGCCCCTGCGCAATCCACAATCTGGCTCAACGCCTTGTGAACTCCGCATAGCGCTACTTGCCATGCCAGAAAATGGTTTCCAACCAGGTAACTCCGCTGCCCGTGATTTAAGGCACAAATAAGAAACGCCGGCCTTACGACCGGCGTTGTTCAGCAGTAGTGGCATGGAGGCAACACACGCCACCAGCTGCCGCTCGTTCGTTCTGCCCTTGCGGGCCAGAAATTCAGAGCTTGTAGAGAATCTGGTCGACCCAGAAACGTTCGAGGCGCGCCAGGGCCTTGTTCAGGCCATCGAATTCCTCGTCGCCAAGTCCGCCCACCTTGTCGATGGACTTGAGATGGCGATCATAGAGTTCGTCGATCACCTCAGCTACTTCCTCCCCTTTGGGTGAAAGCTTGATACGGACCGAGCGGCGGTCGGTGCGCGAACGCTCCTGGAAGATATAACCCGTCTCGACCAGCTTCTTGAGATTGTACGAGACGTTGGAACCGAGGTAATAGCCGCGCGAGCGCAGTTCGCCAGCGGTGAGTTCAGCGTCTCCGATATTGAACATCAGCAGTGCCTGGACCGGGTTGATGTCGTCCCAACCCATGCGGTCGAATTCGTCCTTGATCAGATCGAGCAGGCGGCGGTGGAGACGCTCCACGCGGGAGACGGCTTCCAGGTAAAGGGGTTTGAGACCTTCACTACGTTCCGGGTTGAGCGCCTCGGCCGCGTTCGACTTGATTGCCATTTTTGCCTCACTGTTTTCACGTGCGATTTTTCGCATCTGATGAGGCCAAACTAGGGCCACCCGACTAAGATCGCCCTAAGCCATACGCTTAAAACTATGTTACTGGAATGCAATGAGAATTTGGCTTAATGGCGCCTTACCACGGGTCACAAACTTGTAACCATTCCCGAGTGTTAACGGGGAAGAAAATCCCCATCGGCTTGCGCTCAATCGGCCTGAGCCCTGGCAAAGCGCAAGCTCAGGATGAAGATCAGGATGATGGCTGCCAACAGCACGACGCGTACGCCAAATCCGAGCATGCTCATGCGGATATCGGGGCTGCCCAAAAGATAGAGAGCCAGCTCCAGTGACGTGACCCCGACCAGCAGCACAGCTCCCCAACTGGCCTTGATCCACAGGCCAACCGCCGCAAACAGCTTGGCGAGGCAAAATACGGCGAGGAAGGCGAAGGCGGAAAAGCCCATGGCCGTGATCGGGCTTTGCGCCCCCAGGTTGATGCCGAGCAACCGGGACGCATCGCTCAACCCCAGGATCAGCGCCAGGATGGCGACGATACGAACATAGAGCGAAAAGTTTGGGGCCTGAAACAGCATGGCGGCTTGATACTCTGTCAGTCGCACTGCGACAAGCGGTGGCTTGGAGCGACAGGCGCGCGCTGGTAACTAGTCCCCCGACAAGGAGAGTCCCAATGACCCAGAATTGGCCCAAGCACGACATGTCCTTTCTGAGCGGACGCCGTTTGCGTCGCTTGCGCCAGTCCGCATGGAGCCGGGCCATGGTCCGCGAGACCGAATTGCTGCCCCGTGACCTGATCTGGCCGCTCTTCGTCATTGAGGGGCAGAATGAGAAGACGCAGATCAAGACCATGCCGGGGGTTGAGCGGCTGTCCATCGACCTGATGGTCGAGGCTGCCCGGCAGGCCCGTGATGCCGGGATTCCGGCCTTGGCGATCTTTCCCAATACGCCCGACCATCTGCGCAGCGAGAATGGTGCCGAGGCCTACAATCCAGACAATCTGATGTGCCGCGCGTTGAGCGCCGTCAAGCAGGCCGTGCCTGAGATCGGGCTGATCGCCGACGTGGCACTCGATGAATATTCGAGCGATGGGCAGGACGGGTTGGTGCGGGACGGCGAAATCCTCAATGACGAGACTGTCGCGGTGATGGTCAAGTCCGCGCTTGCACAGGCGCGGGCGGGCGCCGATATCATCGCGCCGTCCGACATGATGGATGGACGGGTGGCTGCAATCCGCGCCGCACTCGACGCCGAAGGCTGCGAGCATGTGCAGATTATGTCTTACTCAGCCAAGTATGCGTCGTGCTTTTACGGGCCGTTCCGCGAGGCTGTCGGTTCCGGGAGCCGTCTCAAGGGCGACAAGCGCACCTATCAGATGGACTATGCCAATTCCGACGAAGCGCTGCGCGAGATCGAGCAGGATATCGTCGAGGGTGCTGACAGCGTGATGATCAAGCCCGGCATGCCCTATCTCGATGTCATTCGGCGTGCCCGCGATGCGTTCAAGGTGCCCATTTACGCTTATCAGGTGAGCGGCGAGTACGCGATGATCGAGATGGCCGGCGCCGCCGGGGCAATCAACCGCGACGCGGCCGTGCTGGAAAGCCTCTGGGCGTTCAAGCGCGCCGGGGCCAACGGCATTCTCACCTATTACGCACTGGAGATGGCCCGGAAGTTGGGGAACTGATCCGGTCACAATTATGTGCCCTTGCCCCTTGCAAGCCGGACAATGGGTGACAATGTTTGCTGCATGACACAGGACGCTGCCGCCCGCCCCTACCTGCCCGATCCCTCCACTGCCCCCGAGCTGTTCGACGGGCTGCTGACGCGGCGCGCTACGGCCTACATTATCGACGTGATTCTCATGTCTTTCCTCGTGCTGGGGATCAGTCTGGTGGGTGCTATCCTCGGGCTCTTCACCTTTGGTCTGGCCTGGGTCTCGCTGATCTTTGCCGTTCCGGCCGCGATCATCCTCTATTATGCCGCCACGCTGGGTTCGCCTCGCCGTGCCACCGTGGGCATGCAGATGATGGACATTGTGCTGACCCCGACGCGCGGGCAGCCGCTGGATGGCTGGATGGCGATCCTCCATGCCCTGGTGTTCTGGATTACCATCTGGATCAGTTGGCCGGTGACCTTGCTGTTTGCCTTGTTCACGCCACGCCGGCAGATGATCCACGATTTCATCATGGGCACGCTCATGGTGCGCCGCTCGCCGATGATGCGGCATTGGCAGCGCCAACGCATGTACGAGCAGGATGCCTATCACGGTGGCGAGTGAGCCGTTGCTTGCCGGGCAGGAAAGCTGCTAATCTGACCCAATATGCAGCGATAGGTCTGTGATGACCGACCAGACGCCGGAAACAACCCAACTCTTTCTCACCGCCGCGATGCCGTGCCCCTATCTTCCCGGGAAGATGGAGCGCAAACTGTTCACGCATTTGAGCGGACGGCGTGCATCGATGCTGCACCAACTGCTCAGCGACAACGGGTTTCGCCGCAGCCAGAACCTGATCTACCGTCCCGCCTGCGAGGGCTGCAATTCCTGCCTGTCGGTGCGGATTGTTGCGCAGGAGTTCGCGCCAAACAAGCGCTTTCGCCGCGTCACCAGGGCCAATGCCGATATTGTAGTGGCGGTGCAGCCGACCGTGGCCACCATCGAGCAGTATGAATTGTTCAAGCGCTATCTCGATGCGCGCCATGCGGGCGGCGGCATGACGCAGATGAGCTACCAGGACTATGAATTCATGGTCGAGGACACGCCGGTACAATCGGTGCTGGTGGAATATCGCCTGCGCGACCTGCCCGATCAGCCGTTGGTGGCCGTGGCGCTGACCGACGTGATGCCGGATGGGCTCTCCATGGTCTATTCGTTCTACGATCCGGACATGGCCCAGCGCAGCATGGGCACATTTCTTATCCTCGATCACATTAGCCAGGTTCGCTCGGCCGGCCTCAGCTATGTCTATCTTGGCTATTGGGTGAAGAATTCGCCCAAAATGGCCTACAAGGGCGACTATCGCCCGCTCGAAGTGCAGCGCGGTTCGCTGGGCTGGATGCCCCTCGAAGACTAGCGCCTCAGACCACCATGTCGAACACGATCAGCCCGTCGCGCCCACCCTCAAGCGCAGCGACCATGCGCCCACCAGCCGCCTTGTGGGCGGGATGCTCGAGATAGGCGTCGCGCGCGGCTTCGTCAGCAAAATCCATGGTGAAGCCATCGGTATATCCCTGGTGCAAGCCTTCGGGAGAAGCATTGCCACCGAAGCTCATGCCCATGAAGCCAGGGACAAGTTCACGCAGTGATTCAAGATCGGCGTAGATCGCGGCTTTCTCGGGCGACGTAATCTCCGGGCGGAAGCGGAGCAGAACGATGTGGCGGATCACTTTTGATGAGTCTCCAGAGACGGTTAGGCGGCTTGCCTAAGCTATTGATTCAGCCTTCGGGAAGCGCTCGTCACCCCTTGAACCTATTGTTCCGCGGGAAGCCGGTGGGGGGCTGGCGGCCGGCGCTGGCGCGATCTCCGAGCCAGTCGACCAATTCCTCGGTGGGCTTGGAGTAGGTCCGACCGGAGCTGTCCGTCCAGGTGAGCCCGTCGGCGGCGTAGAAGGTCTTGATGTCGGAAATGCCGCCATCCTTGTAGCGCTGCAGACGAACGCCTTTGCCGCGGGTCATGGCAGCGAGCTGGCTCAAGGGGAAGACGAGGAGCTTGCGGTTCTGACCGATGACGGCCACGCGGTCACCGTCGCAGGGTACGATGAGGCGTGCTTCGGCTGGCAGCGACACGTTGAGGATTTGCTTGCCCTTGCGGGTATTGGCGATCAGATCGTCTTCCTTGACGACAAAGCCATAGCCCGCCGAGGAGGCAACAATACGCTGCTTGCCGGGTGAATAGACGAAGAGGTCGACAATATCCTGCCCCTCCTCGATGTCGACCATGATGCGTACCGGCTCACCCTGGCCACGACCTCCAGGCAGTTTGTCGGCGCCCAGCGTATAGACTTTGCCGCCGGTGGTGAGCATCAGGAGCTTATCGGTGGTCTCACAATTGAATGCGAGCTTGAGACGGTCGCCGGCCTTGAAACTCTTCTCATCGGCGGGAGCATTGTGCCCCTTTGGGGCGCGGATCCAGCCCTTTTCGGACAGAATGACGGTGATCGGCTCACGTTCGATCATTGCTTCAAAGACTTCGGCAGCATCGGCAGCCGGAGCCGAACCGAAGATGGTGCGGCGCGCACCCAGAGCATGTAGGGTGGTGCCATCGGCCTCGAACAGGGGATATGCCTTCTTCAGGTTTTCAACCTGCTTGGCGATTTCGCCCCATTGGCGCTTGTCGGAGGCGAGCAGGGTTTCGAGCTTGCCCTTTTCCTCGGTGAGGTTTGCATGCTCCTTGCGAAGCTCGAGTTCCTCCAGTTTGCGCAAGGAGCGCAGGCGCATATTGAGGATGGCTTCGGCCTGGTTGTCCGTCAGATCGAAAGCCGCGATCAGGCTTGCCTTGGCATCATCCTCCTCGCGGATAATGCGGATCACCTCGTCGAGGTTGAGATAGGCAATGATATAGCCTTCGAGAACTTCAAGGCGGTTGGCGATCTGCTCCAGTCGGTACTGAGAGCGGCGTACCAGCACTTGCTTGCGGTGATCGAGCCAGGCGCGCAGCGCATCAGCCAGGCTCATCACCCGGGGTGTCGTGCCGTGATCGAGGACATTGAGGTTGAGGCTGAATCGCAGCTCGAGATCGGTGAGCTTGAAGAGCTGCTCCATGAGGATAACCGCATCGACTGTGCCGGCGCGCGGCTCGAGCACCAGGCGGATATCGTCCGAGCTTTCGTCGCGCACGTCTTTGAGCAGCGGTAGCTTCTTGGCCAGCAGCAATTCAGCGATCTTTTCGACCAGCCGGGACTTTTGCACTCCATAGGGAATCTGGGTGACGACGATCTGGTAGACGCCCCTGCCCTTTTCTTCCTTCTCCCAGATAGCGCGATGGCGGAAGGCGCCGCGACCGGTTTCATAGGATTGAATGATCGAAGCGCGGCTTTCGACGAGTTGTCCGCCGGTCGGGAAATCCGGCCCCCGGATCAGATCGTCCATGCTGGGCGGCGCCGACAGATCAGCGTGGACCAGTTCTTCGGTGGTGGCGGCGGGGTTGTGGATCAGCTTGAGAGCTGCATTGCACAGCTCAACTAGATTGTGCGGCGGAACCGAGGTCGCCATGCCCACTGCGATGCCGGTGGAGCCATTGGCCAAGAGGTTGGGGAAGTTGGACGGGAGCACCACCGGCTCCTCGTCTTCACCGTCATAGGTCGGCCGAAAGTCGATGGCGTTCTCGGTGATGCCTTCCAGAAGGCGCGTCGCCACATCGGTCATGCGGCTTTCGGTGTAACGCATGGCCGCGGCGCTATCGCCGTCGATATTGCCGAAATTGCCCTGACCGTCGACCAGCGGATAGCGCAGGGCAAAATTCTGGGCCAGGCGCACCAGCGCGTCATAGATCGACTGGTCGCCATGGGGGTGGAACTTACCGATCACGTCACCGACGATGCGGGCGGACTTCTTGAAGCCCTGATTCGGATCGAGGCGCAGCAGGCGCATGGCATGGATGATACGGCGATGCACCGGCTTGAGGCCGTCACGCGCGTCCGGCAGGGCACGCTGGGTGATGGTCGACAGGGCGTAGCTCAGATACCGCTCTTCAAGCGCCTGCTTGAGATCGACAATGCGGTGATCGTCTGGCGGTGGAAGGGTATCGGCGTCGGACATGCTTGGCTCAGTTCATGGGAACGAATCAGGAGCAGAGTATAGCGGGCGGGCGGGCAAGGGCACGATCGCGGGGTTGGTTTTGCCCGGAAATCCGCGGCTTTACCAATTCTCCTTGTGGGAGAATGTGCCCCTTGGAGGCGGTTGAGGGGTCTGCAATGTCATCGTGCCGCTCCGTGCGCTTAGCCTGTCACTCACGGCAGAGCATTTCGACCAGTGGATCACGCGTGGGTGGTGGATCAATCTGCCTTGCGGACCAGAGGTGCATGTCGAGGAAATAGCCGGTGAGCCGAAATGCTTTGCGGATATCGTCGGGTGAGGCATTGCCGCGCGCCGCCAGGAAGCTCGGAAGCGGCAGCAGCCGGTCTTTATAGGGTTCAGCTGCGGCACGGGAGACGGCGCGGCCGGATTTGGACGAGACATGTGTGAGATTGTCGGTCACGCCTGTGGCAGCGCAACAGGAGAGATCGAGGCCGAAGCCAAGTTCATCGAGTAGGGCCAGCTCGAAACGTGCCAATGCCGCGCCATCCGGGTCGTTGTCTATGAGTTGCAGCGCCATAGCGAGGAGACGGTCATGCGGGTCGCGCTCGGGCAGCAGGTGGAGATGCTCGAAAACGGTCTGCGCGAGATAGAGTCGCTTGCGGTCGGCGATGAGGCCGGCGGCGCGGCCCTGGAGCATTTCGACCGAAAACGTGCCCAGGTGGTCTTCCAGCCGGGCGCGCCAGGTGAGTTGAACGGTGTTGCCGGGCTGGAGGGTGGCTGAGAGTTTTGAGGATCGACCTCCACGAATGAGGCCCATATAGCGACCACGGCCGGCAACCATGGCATCGGCAATGACGCTGGTTTCGCCGTGACGGCGCACACCTATGAGCAGCGCTTCACCGGTCCATTCCATTTATTCTTCTCTCCAGCGAGGAGAGGATGAAAAGGAGTTCTCACCCCTTCCCATGCGGGAATTCCAGGCCCATTTCCTGATAGCGCTCCGGATCGTCGGCCCATTTCTCGCGGACCTTGACGAACAAGAACAGATGGATGGGCACGTCGTACATCGCCATCAACTCCTTGCGGCTTTCCGCGCCGATGGCCTTGATGGTCTGGCCGCCCGCGCCAAGCACGATCTTCTTGTGGCTGTCGCGGCTGACATAGACCACCTGGTCGATCTTGTAGGAGCCGTCCTTCTGGATCTTGAAGCTCTCGGTTTCGACCGTGGAATTATAGGGGATTTCGTCGTGGACGCGCAGGAAGAGCTTTTCGCGCGTCACCTCGGCGGCTGTGATCGCCATGGTGAGGTCGGTCAGGTGATCCTCGGGAAAGTGCCAAGGACCGGGCGGGATATGCTTGACGCACCAGTCGATGAAGTCCTGCACGCCGTGGCCCTTAAGGGCGGAGAGCATGAAGGTGGCTTCGAAGCGCAGGCGGTCGTTGAGCGTCTTTGAAAGGGCCAGCAGGCTTTCGGGCTTGACGGTGTCGATCTTGTTCAGGATCAGCACCTTGGGCTGACGGATGTTTTCCAGGCCCTCGAGCAGGGTTTCGATTTCTGGGGTCACGCCGCGGTCGGCATCGACGAGGAAGGCGGCGATGTCGCTGTCCCCGGCCCCGCCCCAGGCGTTTTCGACCATGGCGCGCTCAAGACGCTTTTTCGGGGCAAAGATACCGGGGGTGTCGACAAAGACCAGTTGCGCCTGATCCAGGGTCAGCACGCCACGCACCTGGGATCGCGTGGTCTGGGCCTTGTGGGTGACGATGGATACCTTGGTGCCGACCAGCGCATTGAGCAGGGTCGACTTGCCGGCATTTGGCGCGCCCACCAGAGCAATGAAGCCGCAAGAGGTATCAGCGAGTTCGGTTGGTGTGTTCATGACTTGGGTTTCCAGACCTTCTGGTCGACCAGAAATAGTTCGGCAGCGCGGTGTTCGGCAATCTTCTTGGACGGACCGGTGGCTTCGATGCGATTGAAACCCGTCAAATCGACGCCAATTGTGAATTCAGGCGCATGATCGGGACCGGTGCGCTCGACCAAGACATAAGAGGGCGGCTCGAGCCCGCGGGCCTGGGCCCATTCCTGGAGCGTCGTCTTCGCGTCGGCGCGATTGGCCTGACCATCGGCGAGGAATTCCTCGAACAGCCGCTCAATGAAGTTGCGGGATGGCTCCAGCCCTCCATCGAGATAGATGGCGCCGATTATGGCTTCGGTCACGTCCCCCAGGATGGCGTCTTTGTCGGCGCCGCCGGAGCGCGCTTCGCTCTCTCCCAGGATCATCTCTTTGCCCAGATCGAGCTGACGGGCGATCTCAGCGCAGGTTTCCTTGCGCACCAACGTGTTGAGCGAGCGGCTCAACTCACCCTCATTCGATTTGGGATAGCGGCGATAGAGCATGTCGGCGACCACAAGGCCGAGCACACGGTCGCCGAGAAATTCGAGGCGCTGATAGGAGCGCTCGATGCGTTTGCCCGGCGAAATGGCGCTCGAATGAGTCAGCGCGCGATCCAGCAGATCGGGGTCGGCGAAGCGGTAGCCTAGCCGGAACTGGAGCTTTTCGTGGGATTTGTCGCGCCGGCTCACTGGCCAGCCGTGGTGTCGTATGGCGTGTCGCCATAGACGGAGCGGAACATGCGATCCCAGCGGACGTTGGCCGGCCATTGCCAGATCTGCCAGGGGGGCAGATTGTCCTTGATCGAGAAGAAGCGTGCTTCGGCCTTAGCGATCAGATTGACCGCGGGGACATAGCCCACCTGGCTCAGGACGCGGCTGTCGGCAGAGCGGTCGCGATTATCGCCCATCATGAAATAGTGCCCGGCCGGCACGACATATTCGGGCGTGTTGTCGAGCGAGAGATTGTCGCCGATCTCCTGGATCAGGTGGGTGGAGCCTTCGGGGAAGGTTTCGCGATAGACCGTAACCTCGCGGGTATCGCCGCTGCTGTCGGTGTCCATGGTGGTGCCGACCTTTTCGCGCTCGACCATCTCGCCGTTGATGTAGAGGCGGCCATCCTGCATCTGGATGCGATCGCCGGGCATGCCGACGACGCGCTTGATATATTCCATGTTCTGCGGCACGGGCCGGAACACCGCGATATCGCCGCGATTGGGCTCGCGGCCCAGAATGCGGTTGGAAATGGGCAGCTCGAAATCGAGCAGGGTGAAATTGCCGTAGCGTCCCAGCGAGAAGGAATGCTTGCCATATCCCCAGACAAATTTGTTGGCGACGAAATAGTCGCCAATCATCAGCGTCTGCTGCATTGAAGCGGTGGGGATGGAGAAAGGCTGGAATAGAAAAAACCGCAAGACGATGGCGATCAGCAGCGCTTCGATGATGACCACAAAGGTTTCCACCCACTCATTGGTGGCGGACTTCTTGGTGGACTTGTCAGCAGGCTGAGTCATGATTTTTCCCGATAATGCGGTGCCGAAGGGTTATGCGTTTGGCTGGCTGGGGTCAACTTGCTTGAAAGGCCCGCATGCTGGGCTCAGCGAATCGGCAGGGCTTCGATGATGACAAACGCCTGCGCCAGGCCCGCGTCATCGGTGATGGTGAGGTGGATATGGGGCTCGTGTCCCTCGGGCACAAGGCGTGCCAGCGCCCGCGCCGCGCCATTGGTCAACTGCATGGTCGGCTTGCCCGAAGGCAGGTTCACCACGCCCATGTCCCGCCAGTAAACGCCTTGGGAAAGGCCAGTACCCAAAGCCTTGGAACAGGCCTCCTTGGCAGCGAAGCGCTTGGCATAGGAAGCAGCGCGCTGGGCCCGGCGATCGGACCTTTTCTGCTCAATCTCGGTGAAACAGCGATTGGTGAAGCGGTCGCCGAACTTTGTCAGCGTCTGTTCGACGCGATGGATATGAATCAGGTCGGAGCCCAGGCCGACGATCATTTCACACCCTGAATGCCGCGGCTGCCTGGCTTGACCGCCGGAATGGCGGCCAGCTCAGGCGGCAGTTGATCGGCCGGATAGGCTGGAACCTTGAACTCGATCAGGCTGACCAGCGGCACGCCGACATCGGCCTCGCCACCAGAGCGGTCGATGAGACAGGCGGCGGCCACGACATTGGCACCAATATTCTGGAGGGCAGCAACGCATTCGCGGATGGAAAGGCCTGTGGAGACAATGTCCTCGACCACGATCACCTTGTCGTCTGGTCCGATCTCAAAACCCCGGCGCAGTTCAAATTGGCCCTCGACACGTTCTGTGTAGAGCGCCGGGACGCCAAGCTGGCGCGCAGTCTCATAGCCGGGAATGATGCCGCCAATGGCCGGCGAAACCACCTTGGTGACGCCGGGCACTTCAGCCTTGATCCGCTCGGCAAGGGCGCTACAGAGCTTTTCGGTCTGATCGGCGTACTGGAAAACCCTGGCCTTTTGCAGAAAGACCGGTGACCGCAGCCCCGAGGAAAGGATGAAATGTCCTTCCAGCATGGCGCCACAGTCACGGAAAATCTGCAAAACCTGATCCTTATCCATCGCGTCCGCTCCTATCGATGTTGCCATCCCATTCAAGGGTCGAAATCATGCCCGCCTCGCGTAGCCCGGCGCGCTGAACAGCGGACAGGCCGGGACTGCGCTTGAGGGTTGCCAGAACATCGGTGAGTTGCGCAAGGTCGCGGACTTCGATTTCGAAGATCATCTGGTGAAAGTCTGGCGAGATCATGCGCATCACCAGATTGTTGATGTTGGCGTCGCACGCTGCAATGGCAGAGGTAATCTGCGCCAGTGAACCGGGTTTGTTGACCGATTCCATGGAGATCACGCTCGAATAGGCCTTCTCCTCGCCCTTGGTCAGGTTCCAGCGTACGTCAACCCAGGCGACATCGCTGTCGTGCTTGGCGATCAGGGCGTCAGAGTGGATCGGATAGACCACAAGCGGGTTGTCCGGTTCGAGAATCCCCACCAGGCGATCGCCGGGCACAATCCCCTCGCCCGAAATCGTCACCGGAGTATGGAAGTCCAGCTGCGCCATGGCCGCCTTGGCGCGCGATCCAGGACGCTGCCCACCCGGCACACGGAACCTGAAATCGTCGGTCGAGCGCAGAGCGAACCAGCCATCGGCCGTATCAGCCACAGGCAGGTCGAGCTTGCGGCGACGCTTGCGAATGCCTTTGACCTGCGCCAGGGCGGCGGCAAGCGCTTCGGAGCCGACCTTGCCCTCGCCGACCGCGATCAGCAGGTCGCGCTTATTTCCGTATTCGAGCGCCTCGGCCAGGGTGGTGCCTTCGCTTTCGTCGAGCATAACGCCCTCGCGTTCCAGCATCATGCTGAGAACATGCTCGCCCAAAGCATAGGCGCGCTGTGCCGCGGCCAGACGGACGGCACGGCGGATGGCGGCCCGTGCCTTGCCGGTGGCGGCGATACCGATCCAATTGGAGGGCGGCCGATGGTTCTGATCACGCAGGATCTCGACTTCGTCGCCGGAGCGAAGCTGGGTGACCAATGGCAGGATAAGACCGTTGATCTTGGCGCCGACACAGGTGTCGCCAATGTCGGTGTGCAGGGCATAGGCGAAGTCGATGGGCGTCGCACCACGCCGGTAGTTCGATGATTTTACCGGTTGGGGTAAAGACATAGACTTCATCGCCGAAGAGATCGACTTTGACAGACTCGATGAACTCGGTGGGATCCTGCAAATCTTTCTGCGACTCCATCATCTGCCGCAGCCAGGTAAACTGGACGCCGTGTTTGTCGTTGCCCTTGCCGCCTTCCTTGTACTTCCAGTGCGCGGCGACGCCCAGCTCGGCCTGCGAGTGCATTTCATGGGTCCGGATCTGCACTTCGATGGT
>JBGTUK010000041.1:0-14676 GCA_041939225.1 Devosia sp. | reverse complement strand
CGGGGCCGGGCTTTTCGTTGCGGAAGACATAGCCCTGCCGGTAGGACCGGTAGGGCTTGGGCAGGGTCTCGAAATTTTCAGCGAAGTAGCGGGCGAGCGGCGCAGTCAGATCGTAGCGCAGGCTCATCCACTGCTCGTCATCATCCTGCAGGGAGAAGACGCCGGCATTGGGCCGGTCGGTATCTGGCAGGAACTTGCCGAGCGTCTCGGTGTATTCAAAAAGCGGGGTTTCGACGGGGTCGAAGCCATAGCGCTCGTAGACGGCCTTGATCTTGTCGATCATGGCGCCAACAGCGGCGATTTCGCCTGGGCTGCGATCTTCGAACCCGCGCGGCAGGCGGGGCGTGATGAGCTTGGTCTTTTCGGTCATTTCTTCGCCCTGGAAAGTCGGTCGTTTGCTTAGACGATCGAAGCCAGTGAGACAATGGCGGGATGGCAGCCGGGGACGAACCCGGCTGCCGTTCACTCATCTTCGGATGTCCTGATCCGGCGGGTGGAATTGCCAGGGCTGGGCGGGGACCGAATATAAGTTGCGATATTCATCCTCTGGCGGCAGGCCGACATCTTCGCGCAGATGGGCAGGCACAACGGGATAGCGCACCGGACGCTGGGCCCACCAGGCACGAATGGCTGTCCCGATGACCGGGGCCAGTCCGCGCTGCTGGACAGCGTCGGCGATGGAGAATTCGAGACGCAGCACCACGCTGCGCTCATTGAGCACGTTCGAAGTCATTGCTGTACCGACAGGTCACCCTGCCGGCCTCTGATGTGAGTAGACGGAAGAACAGCGGAATCGGGACGTCGAGCGACCCGCTTCAGCGATTCAGGATGGAGAGTTGGGGGTGTCCGCGCGCCGCGAAGCGGCCGAGGGTACCGTCAGAGGGTTACGCGCAGGCGCGACCGTGATGAAGGTAAGTTGGCCCCGAGTGGCGGGTTACAGTTTTGAACATGAAACGCCTCCCTCGGTTGGCTTTGCAGACGGCATTTGGGTAACTCACGAATCCGTGAGCTGCAAGCGGAGATGTGGCAGTCTGTCGCACTCTTCGGCAGGTGTTGCACAGAAGACACAAAAAGCCTGCTCGCACCCGGTAGTGGAACGGATTGACTGGGGCGCGCTGCCTGCTATCCAGCCGCTATTGGCATTAATCCCGCACCTTTGTTCATACGCCCATTCGGGCACTGAGCGTGCGGCGTTGGAGGGGCGGCATGATCATACCTGGGCGATTGCGGGCGCTGGTGGTGGACGACAACACCTATGCGCGCGCGATATGCACGGTGGGTCTGAACAAGCTGGGCGTTGCGGATGTGGAGGAGGCTGACAATGGGGGCGAGGCCATACTCAAGCTGATGCGGACGCCGTTCAACTTCATGCTGATGGACTGGTACATGCCCGACATCAACGGCGCCGGGGTGATGCAGGTGTTGCGCGATGCCCGGTTCGGCGCGCCGCAGAACACACCGGTCATCCTGATGACGGCTTACCCGTCGCGGGAAAACATCGATCGGGCGCGCGCGCTCGGGGTCAACGAAGTGCTGCCCAAGCCTTTTAGCACCGAGCAATTGGGCCTTGCCGTTCAACGTGTGCTCCCGCCGGCCGAAGAGCTGGACGACTCGGTCTTCCTCTAGTTTCAGGCGCTTTGAGGCAGCGCGGCAAGGGTTTGTTAACGGCCCTCGCCCACGCGCGGTTAACCACTCGGCTTGAGGACTCCTTTGCGCTTGTGCAGGAAAATACGGCCAAACGCATTATTGGGGATGCAAGGCCATGATCGTCCGAAACCTGTCCAGGCTGGCCGCTGTGCTGGCCACATTTGCACTGGTAATCACGGCGCTGCCCAGTCAGGCGGAAACGTTCCGCCCCGGCTGGCGGTTTGCTCCGCCGCCCGGTGTGACCATCACCCAAAGCCGTCCACGCCATGCGCTGGCGCTACAGGCCAACATGCATGTGTCGCCGGTGTATCTCAGGCAGGTGGTGCCTTATGCCACCCATGAGCGCAGCGGTACCATCGTCGTCGATACGCGGCAGCATTTTCTCTATTTCGTGCTCGGCGACGGCCGGGCGCTGCGCTACGGCATCGGGGTGGCGCGCAATGGGTTCGAATGGCGTGGTACGCACCGGATCAGCCGCAAGGCAGAATGGCCAGGCTGGACGCCGCCGGCCGAGATGCGCAAGCGCCAGCCGGGCCTACCGGCGCATATGCCCGGCGGCATCGATAATCCGCTGGGTGCACGTGCGCTCTATCTGGGGTCAACGCTCTATCGCATTCACGGCACCAATGAGCCGTGGTCGATCGGGCAGAACGTGTCCTCGGGCTGCATCCGCATGACCAACGAAGACGTCATCGACCTATATGGCCGCGTAAAGCTCAACTCCAAGGTAGTCGTTCTTTCCTAACGTGTTTGCGCGAAGGTGCGATCTTCCACTTCCTTCGTGGCGCAACCAGGTGTGCTGATGTCCAGATTTGTTCCATTGTTGCAACGGTTTGCCAAGGACGAGAGCGGCGTTTTCGCAGTCCTGTTCGGGCTGATTGCGATTGTGCTGATCGCGCTGGGCGGCTCAACGGTAGACTATGTTTCGCTCGAGCAGACCCGGCAACGCGCCCAGGTGGCGCTGGACGCCGCAGCCCTGGCGCTGCAACCGGAGATCTACAGGACCGGACTGACCAGGAGTGAACTGGAGGCGGAACTGCTGGCCAAGGCTCAGGCTATCGTGCTGGACCGTATCGGCGATATTGATGTGACTAAAGTCCAGGTTGATCACATCGACATCGACACCGAGGCGGGCAGGCTGACCCTGGGCGGCGATTTTGCTCTGCCTTCGCGATTCGTGCGGCTGGTGGGTGTTGACCAGCTCGGCGCCTCCTTTACTGCGGAAGCGGTGCGTGGCGCGGTGGATGTCGAAGTCGCGGTGGCACTGGATGTGACCGGATCAATGAGCGGACAGCGGCTGGAAGACCTGCAGGATGCCCTGGATGACTTGATCGATGCGATCGTACAGGACGAGCAAGAACCGAACTATACCAAGATGGCTCTGATTCCGTATGCGCAGGCGGTGAATGTGGGGGGGGATGCCGAGGCGCTGCGCGGTCCCATTCGCGGTCCCAGCGACATAAGCGATATGTCCTGGGCAACGGGCAGCGTTAAGGACATCGAGGATGTCACCAAGAGCTCTCGCGCCCGCGTGACTTCCAACCGGCACCGCTTCCGGGACGGTGACTGGGTTTATATCTGGGACGTCAATCACATGAACCAGATTAACCAGCGGGCCTACCAAGTCGCCAACAGGTCGCGGGACACTTTCGAACTCCGGGACGAAAATGGCAACTGGGTCGACAGCCGCTGGTATGACAACTACTGGGGCGGCGGAAAGGTCGTAGAATGCCTGGTTGCCCGTTGCGCAACAGTGGTCACGGCGAACGACCATGGCTTTTCGGAGGGGGATTATACCTATGTAAGAGACGTCTCCTGGCTCAACGGCATTAACGACCGCATCTTCCGTGTGACCAATGTCACGAGGAATACACTGCGGCTCGAAGGCTATTCGATGATCGGCCAGGGTACGTATAGAGCCAACACTGGTAGGCTCCATTGCACCAAGCAGAGTGCCTCGGTCGGCTGCGATTATTACCTGTTCGTCAATGCGTCGAACTCTGCGACGCTGCACGGGATCACCAATTGCGTGACCGAGCGCGGCGGCGCGGAAGCGTTTACCGACGCTGCACCCAGCGTTAGCTTTGTGGGCCGCAATTATCCGGGCAGCAATGGTTGCCCGACCAACCAGATCGTCCCGCTGACCTCAAACAAGTCCGTGCTGCACGACCTGTCGGAAGACCTCGTGGCACGCGGTTCGACCTCGGGCAGCCTTGGCATCCTGTGGAGCTGGTACATGCTCTCACCTGAGTTCGGCTATGTGTGGCCAGAAGCCAGCCGCCCGGCCAGTTACAATCGCGAACGCCTGCTCAAGGCCGCAATCATCATGACGGATGGTGAATTCAACACCGTACACTATGACGGCGTTATCGCGCGAAACTCGGCTGGCGGCAGTGGTGGCAACAATGAAAAAATCAATCGCGACGCCCACAATGGCGCCCCATATGATCAGGCGCGCGCCTATTGCGATGCCATGAACGATGCCTCGACCGGGATTGCGGTCTATACGGTTGGCTTCGGCATCTCGGAGGGCAGCAATGCTGCCAATGTGTTGCGCTACTGCGCCAGCAGTGCGGACAATTACTTTCTCGCTGCCAATGCTTCGGACCTCTCAGCCGCGTTCGAACAAATCGCGCGCAACATCTCACAGCTGAGACTAACGCAATGATGCCTGAAGAGTGGGTGGTACCGCCTCCCCGGATTGAACGGGGGACCTCTAGATCCACAATCTAGCGCTCTAACCAACTGAGCTAAGGCGGCAGGACCCGCTGGGAACCGAAGTCGATCACTGGGCTCCGAAAGCGGGCGGAACATAGGTCGAGATGATCGAGATGACAAGCACCGATTTTGCGCTGTGGACAGTGCCCCGAAAATGCCCCTCTGACGGCGAACTTTGTTGGCTGGCGTGACCAATCCTTAGGAAAGCACACTTAACCATGGTCCGTGATTGGACCCGTGCCGCCTGTTGGTGGGGTGGATTCGCCCGTCGCTGCACTATATTGAAGAACACTTAAGGAACCTTCGACGTTTGTGCCGAAATGGCACAAATCCACGGGGTCGTGACCAGACAAAGGCAGTCCATGGATGACCGCTGGAACACATTGCCAGACGCGCGGCGCGTGCAGCAGCACGAGGATGATTCACGTCCCGCATGGCTGTGGTCCCAGGATGGCCGCAACCTGATCTGGTCGAACCCGGCCGCCGATCTCTTTCTGGCCAAGGTGAAAAAATACGGGCTGAAGCGTCCGGCGCCCGCCGTGCCAATCAAGGGACAGGTTGCGCGCATTATCCGGCTGGGGTCGATCGGCCGGACGAGTCTGGCCCGCATTCAGTTCCTTGCCGGCGAGAAGCCGGCCTCGGCGACCTGCGCCACGACACCGCTGCGCTGGGATAATAATGAGCCGGTCCTGCTGATCGTCGGGGTCGACCCGATCGCGCCGGAGGTGCTTGAGGCGGCGAGCACCGAGACGGCCGCGGCAGACTGGGAAAGCGCCGAGCCTGCCGAAATAACAGCGGTCGCCGTCGAGCCGGTGCAGGCAGAGCCTGCCGGTGATGTACCAGCTGATATAGACCAGATGCCAGCGGACATCGCGGCCGTTGACCCGGCAGCGGTGCAAGACATAGCCGCTGAGACGGTTGAAGAAGACGCCGAGCCCGACGCGGATGAGGCCGCGCCGGAAGCGGAAGGCGGGATGCCCCCCATTGCCGGGGATGAAGCCTATGCCCACGAACTGCAAAGCTGGCAGGACGGCGATGCCGAGATCGCCTATGAGCCAGCCGAACCGCATCGTCCCGCTCCCGAAACGGACAATCCCGAAAGTTGGTCTGATCCACAGGATGAAGCTCCGGCCAAGAGTGAGGAGGCAGAGCCGCGTCAGGTGCCAAGCATTTTTGAGGCGATCGCGGCCGTCTCCGAGGAACAGCGGCTGCAGGACGCAGATAATGACGACGCGAATGCCGACGCGGAAATCTCTCAGGACGAGGACCAACCCGAAACCCCCGACGAATCGCCGAGAGTGTCGCGCCGGCTAAGCGATCTGGTGGAAAAGCTGGCCGGTGACGAGGCGCTTTATGCGCCCCTGGGTGAAGAAGACGATACACTGGCGTTTGAAGCTGCGTCCTCCCCTCCCGCCGAGCTGCCCGCGGACCCTGTCGAGGCGCCTGAGAGGCAATATTACAAGATTACCGGCCGAGGCTTCACACCAACGGAAAAGGTCGACGCCGAGCCGACAGAGACGACATCGGAGGTCGATGTCCAGCCCGACCCCGAAACGGTGGAGCGGGTGTCGCGCTATAATTTCGACGAGCTATCGCGCATTCTTAATGATCGGGTGGGCGAACGCGGCCAGGCCAATAGTGGACCGGCTCATCCGGCGCTGCCTGCCGCACAGGGGCCTGGCGGGTCTGGTGCGCTGGTCAATCTGGGCGGCGAAACCCTGGTTCTGAACCGTTTACCGCTGGGCATTCTGGTGTTCCGCGACCAGCAGGTGCTGTTTGCCAATCGCGCCATCACCGAAATGGTGGGCTATGACTCGGTGGAGAATTTACGCCAGGCTGGGCTGGGCGCGATTTTCCCGGTTCTAGGCGGAGAAGGACACGAGGCGGGACCGGTCAACCATCTGGTGCAGCGTGATGGCACGCTGGTGCCGGTGACCGCGCGCCTGCAGTCCATCTCCTGGCATGGCCGCCCTGCCCTGATGCTCTCGGCCAGCACCACCGAGGTGCGCACCGGCCATGAAGATGCAGTGAAAGCATTTGCCCAGACCTTTGCCGACATTCGCGGCGATGGCTTTGTCGAGGCCAATCGCAACGGCATGGTGAGCTCTGCCAGCGCGGCGGCAACATCGCTGCTGGGCGATGGCAAGACGATGACCGGGCGGCCGCTATCGGCGCTGGTCGGGCAGGACGACGCAGTCGCGTTGAGGGCGTTTCTGGAGCGCCCGGCGCGCTTTGCCGAAACCGCCCGCCCCTGCCTGACATTACGCTCGGCCGATGGCAGAGCCGAAATCCTGCTGTTCGCATTGGGCCAGGCTGGCGTCGTCTCGGGCTATTTTGGTCTGGTCAAACCGCGCGAGAGCAGCCCGGCACGGATCAGGTCGGCCAGCGATATTGACCCGGCGCTTCTGAATCGGATCAGTCGCGGGGTGCGGCGTCCGCTCAATACGATCATCGGTTTTTCGGACATCATCCGCTCCAAGGCCTTTGGCGAACTCGATAATGAGCGCTACGAGGCCTATGCCAACGATATCGCGCAGGCAGGGCAGGAAATAGCGGCCCTGGTGGATGAGCTGGACGATTACGCACGGCTGCGCGATGGCCGTTATCTGCCCCAGCGCGCAAGCCTGGACTTGACGGACCTGCTCGAGCAATGCGTGCTGCGCACTCGCAACCAGGCCAATGGCGCCCGAGTGATCGTGCGCAATGCGATCTCGGAAATGCTGCCGCATATTACGGCCGACCGGGCCTCGCTGGCCCAAGCAGTGTTGAACCTGTTGGCCAGCGCCATCGACCAGACCCCGATGGGAGGCGCGGTGGTGATTTCGGCGCAGCGCCATGATGATGGCTCGATCGCCATTCATGTGCGCGACGCGTCTATCAACGCGGTGGACATGGCCGAGCGTTTCGTGGTGTTCCGCGATGGCGTGAGTCGCGAGGGTCAAATGCTGACGCCGGTTCGCTCCAGCGTGGGTCTGGCGCTGACGCGCGCACTACTGGCGGTCAATGCCGTGTCGCTTTCAGTGGATCCGGCAGGCCCCGAGGGCATGCTGTTTACGCTCAGAATACCCGCCGATCTGGTGGATGAGCGGCCGCTGATCGAAAATGCCGAGGAAGCTGAGTAGCCCCCGCTACGCAAGGCCGCGCACTTCCTCTATAGCTAAAAACCATCTGGCCACGATGGAGGAGACCACCATGACTGCACGCAAGACACTGGCGCTGACGGTGGCGGGCCTGATGCTGATGTCCGGGCCGGCCCTGGCGCAGCCCACCGAAATCCGCATTGGCGTAGCACTGGAGCCCCCTGCCCTCGACCCCACTGCCGGGGCGGCCGAAGCCATTGACGTGGTGGTGTATCAGAATGTGTTTGAGGGTCTGGTGCGGATCGACCAGACCGGGGCGGTGCAGCCGGGGCTGGCGGAAAGCTGGACCATTTCGGAAGACGGGCAGACCTATCGGTTCGCGCTCAATGAGGGTGTAACTTTCCATGACGGCACCGCTTTCGATGCCGAGGACGTCAAATTCACCTTTGACCGGCTGCTGGCCGAAGACAGCGTGAATGCGCAAAAGGCGCTCTATGAGGCAGTTTCGGCGGTGAGCGTGATCGACCCGATGACGGTAGAGTTTACCCTGTCGCGGCCGGATGGGATGTTCTTGTTCAATCTGGGCCGGGGCGACGCGGTGATCGTGGCGCCGGAGAGCGCGGAGAACAACGGCGCGGAACCCATTGGCACCGGGCCCTTCGCTTTCATCCAATGGGATCGCGGCAGCCGCGTTGTGCTGGAGCAATATGGCCCTTACTGGGGAGAGAGCCCGGCGCTGACCCGCGCGAGCTTTGTGTTCATCTCAGACACGGCGACGCTGACCAATGCGCTGCTGGCCGGCGATGTGGACGGCACCAACAATTTTGCCGCCGAGGCGCTGGCGGTGTTCGAAAACAATCCGCAATTCAAGGTGTTGGTGGGGTCGACGGAAGGCGAGACCATTCTCTCCACCAATAACAGGAAAGCACCTTTCACCGACCTCAAGGTGCGCCAGGCCATGGCGCATGCAATGGACCGGCAGGAGATCATCGAAGGCGCAACCTATGGCTATGGCGTGCCAATTGGCACTCATTTCGCGCCGCACCATCCTTATTATCTGGACCTGACCGACACCTATCCGCACGATCAGAACAAGGCGAAGACCTTGTTGGCTGAGGCGGGTTATGCGGATGGCTTCTCCGCGACACTGAAACTGCCGCCGGTGGCCTATGCACGCTTGTCGGGCCAGATCATTGCCAGCCAGTTCGCCGAAGTGGGGATCGAGCTCGAGCTGATCAACATGGAATGGGCGCAGTGGCTGGAAGATGTGTTTGCCAACAAGGATTTCGACCTGACCATCATCAGCCATGTCGAGCCGTTCGATGTTGGCATCTATGCCAACCCCGACTACTACTTCGGCTATGACAACCCTGAAGTTCAGGCCCTCAACGAGACGCTCAATGCCACTACGGACGAGGCCGAACGCCGGGCGCTGGCGCAGGAGATCCAGACCATCATCGCCCGCGATGCCGTCAACGGGTACCTGTTTGAGCTGGCCCAGACCGGGGTATGGAACGCCAAGCTTGAAGGCATGTGGCAGAATGCGCCCGTGGAAGGCGTGGTGTTGCGCGACATTCACTGGGTGGAGTGAGCATTCCGCCACGGGCTCGGCCGTGGAGATCAAACCGCCCCCCTTTCCCGTTTTATCGCGCCTCTCCGGACCTTGCGCCGCTCCCCTGCTTAGCGAGGAAACGGTAGAGCAGAGGATAGCTGAGCGTCTTGCAGGGGGGCGGCGTTGACCCTCTTTGTTGTCCGAAGGATTGCCGGGTTTGCGGTTACGCTGTTCGTGGCGGCGCTTGTGATCTTCCTGTTGCTCGACCTTTTACCGGGCGACCCCGCGCGGTTCATTCTGGGCATCAATGCCACACCCGACGCCGTTGCTGCGCTGCGAACGCAAATGGGTCTCGACGCGCCAGCGCATGAGCGGTTCCTAGCGTGGGTCGGGGGCATGCTGGTGGGCGATTTCGGGCTCTCGACCACGCAGCGGCTGCCGGTTGCCGAACTGATTGCCGAGCGCATGGCGGTGACACTGCCGCTCTCGCTGATCGCCATGGTTGTGTCGGTGGTGGTGGGACTGCCAATCGGCATTCTGGCGGCGATGCGGCGGGGCAAGGCGACCGATACCGCGCTGATGGTGCTGGCGCAGACCGGGGTGGCCATTCCCAATTTCTGGTTCGGCATGCTGCTCACGCTGGTGTTTGCGGTGAGCTTGCGCTGGCTACCCACGGGCGGGTTCATACCCTGGGACGAGGATGCGGGCGCGGCCATGCGCGGGTTGATCCTGCCGGGGCTGGCGCTGGCCCTGCCGCAGGCTTCGATCCTGGCGCGAGTGATGCGCACGGCGCTGGTCGATGTGGCCGAGCAGGATTTCATCCGCACCGCGCGCGCCAAGGGCATGACCAAATCGGAGGCGATCTGGCGCCATGGCGTGCGCAACGCGCTGTTGCCGGTGCTGACCATTCTGGGGCTGCAATTCGCCTTCCTCATCGCCGGGACGATAATCGTGGAGAATGTGTTCTACCTACCGGGGCTGGGGCGACTGATCTTCACTGCGATTTCCGAACGCGATCTGGTGCTGGTACGCGGCGCGACTATTGTGCTGGTGATGGTGACTACCGCTACCATGCTCGTCGTCGATCTGGCCTATGCCTTTGTCGATCCGCGGTTGAAGGGGCGGGACGCATGAATTGGCAACAGTTCAGACGGCATCCGAGCCTGGTTGTCGGACTCATGGCGGCAGCGTTGTTCGCCCTGCTGGGTCTGGTGTCGCTATGGTGGACACCGTATCCCATCGAGCAGATCAGCATCGCCCGGCGCTTCTTAAGCACAACATCCGAGCATTGGTTGGGGACTGACCATCTGGGCCGCGACATGCTTTCGCTCGTGATGCGAGGGACGCTGACCAGTTTCGTGGTGGCGGGACTGGGCGTGGTTATCGGGATCGGCATTGGCGTGCCGCTGGGCCTGGCTGCCGTGGCCTGGGGCGGCGTTGTGGAATGGCTGGTCCTGCGCCTGTCCGATATCACTTTTGCCTTTCCAGCAGTGATTGTGGCCATTCTGATCGCGACGTTGTTTGGGCCGGGAGCGACCAATGCGACCGTCGCCATTGGCATCTTCAATATTCCAGTCTTTGCGCGGGTCGCGCGGGGCGGTGCACTGGCCATAGCCACGCAAGACTATGTCGCCGCCGCAAGGCTGGCGGGATTGGGCAATGCGGCCATTGCTGCGCGACATTTATTGCCCAACATCATGAGCCTACTGATCGTACAGGGCACGATCCAGCTTTCGCTGGGCATATTGGCGGAAGCGGGCCTGTCCTATATCGGGCTGGGCACGCAGCCACCGGCGACGAGTCTGGGGCTGATGCTGCGCGATGCACAGAGCCTGTTCCTGATCCATCCCTGGCTGAGCGTGGTGCCGGGGCTGGCCATCGTGTTGATCGTGATTGCCCTCAATGTTGCGGGCGACGGTTTGCGTGATGCGATCGATCCACGCCTGCGCCATCAAGGATTGAACCATGGCGCTGGTTGAGATCGATCATCTCAGTATCGGGTTTGATGGGCACATCGCCGTGTCAGGCCTGTCTCTGCGTATCGAACGCGGTGATCGTTTTGGCATTATCGGGGAAAGCGGCTCGGGTAAATCGCTGACGGCCCTCTCGATTGCCGGCCTTCTGCCCGATACCGCTCAGGTCTCGGGGCGCATTGCGTTCGACGGATCGCCGCTGCCGGACAATGAGCGCGAGATGGCGCTGCTCAGGGGCAAGCGCATTGGCATGGTGTTTCAGGAGCCCATGACCGCCCTTAATCCGCTGATGACGATTGGGGAGCAGATCGAAGAAGCCATTAGCATGGCCGGCATTGCCGAAGTGATGCCGCTGGCCCTGCCCAACCTGCTCGACGAGGTGGGATTGGCGGCGGGGCATGTGGGGCGTTTTCCGCACCAACTCTCGGGTGGGCAGCGGCAGCGGGCGATGATCGCCATGGCGCTGGCCAGTCAGCCAGAGCTGATGATCGCAGACGAACCGACCTCGGCACTCGATGTCATCACCCAGCGCACCGTGCTGGAACTGATCGCAGAAATCTGCAAACGGCGTCACATGACGCTGCTTTTCATCAGCCATGACATTAGGGCGGTGGCAGCACTGTGCGACCGGGTCGGGGTGATGCGCGCAGGCGAGATGGTCGAACAGGGCGACACCGGAGACGTGTTCGGGGCATCCCAGGCCGATTATACGCGCAAGCTGCTGGCGGCCGGTCAGATGCAGCGCCGGGAAAGGCCAGTCGCGGCCGGCCAGGCGGTCGAAGCGCCCTTGCTGCGTGTTGAAAATGTCAGTCGGGTCTATCGCCATGGCGCCCTGTGGCCCTGGCGTGACGCCCCGGTCCGCGCTGTCGATGGGGTTACCCTCGACATAGCGACGGGCGAATGCGTGGCCCTGGTAGGTCCGTCGGGCTGTGGCAAGACGACATTGGCGCGAATGATCGTGGGCCTCGACGATGTCAGCACGGGGCAATTGGTGTTCGACGGGGCGGCCTATCGAGGCCGTGACCTGCCGCCGCTGCTGCGCGCGGGCATGTCGCTGGTTTTTCAAGACCCATTCAGCAGCTTTGACCCGCGCATGACCATTGGCGACTCGCTGGGCGAGCCGCTGCATCTGTTGGGGCGCTTGTCGCGTGCCGAACGCGACGCGCGGCTGGCGGAGGCAATCGAAGCCGTTGGCCTGAAAGTGTTGATGCTTGAGCGCTATCCGCATGAATTTTCCGGCGGGCAGCGCCAGCGCCTGGCGATTGCCCGTGCACTGGTGACACGGCCGCGCCTGGTAGTTCTGGATGAACCGGTCTCGGCGCTCGATGTCTCGGTGCGCGGCGACATCCTCGACCTGCTCGCGCGGCTGCAATTAGAGCATGGGCTGACGTATCTTATCATCAGTCACGATCTGGATATGGTGGCGGCAATGGCTGACCGGGTGCTGGTGATGGAGCGGGGACAAATCGTGGAGGAAGGCGCGCCGCAGCGGCTGTTTGCCGAGCCGCAGCACAGCCTTACCAAGGCCCTGATGGCGGCGCGGCTGCCTGAAATAGCCGCGGCTCTTTAGTTCGGCTTGTGCAACTGGTGGAGCAGGACTGCAGTGCGGGCGATGATCATGGGCATATTCTCATGCATCTCGTCGAACTCGGCCCATTCCTCGTCGCCCGCCGTATCGTCGGGACGGGTATCGGGCTGGGCCAGCATCAGGGCTGATGCCAGCCCCATCGCGGCTTCCCCCCGGATGTCGCTCTCAGTGTCGCGCAACAGGTCGTCCCAGGCCTCGAAGCGCAAGAGCATCGCCTGCTGAAATCCGGCGATCCACACCTCCCAGATGATGTCGTCGCTTTCTTCGTCCACCTCGAAGAGCGGCGCATAAGCATCGGCGGCCAACTCGGCATGGATCTCGGCCAATCGTGTCTCGATCAGTTCCGCGATCTCCTCGCTGCCGCTGCGCAGGACTCCGCGTTCATCGGTCAACCAGTCAAAAGGCCACCATTCCCCATTGGCAACTGGCTCGGGGCCGACCGCCAGGCAGCAGAGAAACCCGTCCAACTCCGCAAGCAGCATGGAATGATCTCCGGCCTCTTCGAGAAGCTCTTCGAGACGCAGCAGCGAGGGAGAGAGTTCGACGTATTCCTGTTCCATGCAGAAGGGTCCTGGCGGCTATCAATACGCCAGAACCCTACAGGATTAGCGCGCGTTGTGCAGCAGGCCCTGAAACGCGCGATAGCTGGATTTGGGTGTGCGCTTCTGCGTTTCGTAGTCGACATGGACGAGACCGAAACGCTTGTTGTAACCCTCGGCCCATTCATAATTGTCGAGCAGTGACCATGCAAAATAACCGCGCACATCAGCGCCGGCCTCGCGGGCGGCAAGCACGGCCTTGAGGTGGTCCTCGTAGTATTTGGTGCGGCGCGGATCGTTGTCGCCTTCGACCTCCGCCATGCCGTTCTCGGTGACGTAGATCGGCAGCTTGGTGTAGTCATTGGAGACGCGGACCAGCAGGTCGGTGAGACCCTGCGGGTAGATTTCCCAACCGATATCGGTCTTTTCCAGCGGCCCCTTGACCTGCTCGGCGGGGCGGCCAGGTTCGGAAGAGGCCTGGTATAGACCGCGTGTGTAATAGTTAATGCCCAGCCAATCGAGCGGGCGGGAGACCACGGCCATATCGTCCTGATAGTTCGCCGGCAGATAGGGCGCGAGCCAGTCGGTCATTTCCTTGGGATACTGACCCTTGAGGACGCCGCCGAGATACCAGCGATTGAATACGGCATCGCCGAAATTGGCGGCAGATTTGTCTGCCTCGCTCTCACTGGCCGACTCCGACTTTTCGAGGTTGAGCACGATGCCGAGATTTTTCGTGCCGACTGCGCGCAGGGCGTCGATGGCAGTGCCATGCGCGTAGAGGACGTGATGCATGGCGCGGGCGGCGGCGCGCAGATCACGATATCCGGGGGCGTGCACACCAAGGAAGTGGCTGAGAAAGGCCACGCACCACGGCTCGTTAATGGTCGCAGTGGCTTCGAGCCGATCACCAAATTTCTGCGCCACCAGCGTGGCATAGTCGGCGAACCAGTTGGCAATATCGCGGTTCATCCAGCCGCCGCGATCCTGCAGGGTCGAGGGCAAATCCCAGTGGTAGAGCGTCGCATAGGGCTTGATACCGCGCTCGAGCATGCCGTCGAGCAGACGATCGTAAAAATCGACGCCTACCTGGTTGATGGCACCGGTGCCCTCAGGAATGAGGCGCGGCCAAGCGAAGGAGAAGCGATAGGCGTCGAACCCGCCGTCGCGGATCAGATCCAGATCCTGCGGCCAGAGTTCGTAGTGGTTGCAAGCGTTCAGGCCGGTGTCGCCATTGTGGACATTGCCGGGCGTCGCCGCAAACGTGTCCCAGATGGATGTACCGCGCCCGTCGCCCTGCCCGCCTTCAATCTGATAGGCGGCGGTGGCCACGCCAAAGGTGAAATCGGAGCCGAAATCGCGGCGATCAAACGAAAACATATCCCCTCCATGCGAGCATTTTGCCCATGTAAGGAAGGCCGATAACATCCGCACGAGAGACTATGCAATCGATTTCAGCAATCGATATAAATGGCGTACGTGCTTCAGACCTCATATGCAGATCAGGAAATGCTGGCCACGAGTCGATGCGCGATCAGGCGGTAAGCCTTGGCTTCGGCGCCATCAGGCGCGGTCACCA
>JBGTUK010000040.1:0-14678 GCA_041939225.1 Devosia sp. | reverse complement strand
CAATCGTGGGGTTGACCGTCATTTGCGCCTCGCGGTCACCGGCCTGAGCCGCAGCGGTAAAACGGCTTTTATTACGGCGATGGTCAATCAGCTCCTTAACCTGCATGCCGGGGCGCGTTTACCCTTGCTGAGCGCCGTGCGTGAAGAGCGTCTTCTTGGCGTGAAGCGTGTGCCGCAGCGTGATTTTGGCATACCCCGGTTTACTTACGATGAAGGGTTGGCCCAGCTGTATGGCTCTCCGCCCACCTGGCCAACGCCGACCCGTGGCGTGAGCGAAATCCGCCTGGCGCTGCGCTATCGTTCGAACGATTCGCTGCTACGTCACTTTACAGAGACTTCCACCCTCTATCTGGAGATTGTCGATTATCCTGGCGAATGGCTGCTCGATCTGCCGATGCTGACGCAGGATTACCTGAGCTGGTCGCGGCAGATGACCGGTTTATTGCAGGGACAACGCGCGACCTGGTCAGCCCGCTGGCGTACGCTGTGTGAGGGACTGGATCCACTGGCACCCGCCGACGAAAACCGGCTGGCGGCCATCTCGGACGTTGGCATTCGACCGGTCCCAGACCTGCACCGAGAGCATCCGTGGCTCAGGGACAGTCACGGTGGCCACCTGATTGAGCGGCATGCGCGAGCCATAGACCTCTACCGTTACAGGATCGAGGAGGCTGGCGCTGGCGCGCCCGGTCCTCAGGCCGCCCAACTCGTCCTTGAGGGACGCGACGGATTTCTGCATGCGCGTCTTGAGGTCGTTGAGATCGTAGCTTGAGGCCATTGCTGTTTCCTTCCAGTCCATTGCCGGCTCGGGTCTTGTGCCCGTTCTCTGGCGTTCATTGGGGTCATCATACCCGCAGCGAGGGGCCGATGGCACATGTGAGCGGGCGTCTAGAGCGAGTTGCCCACGCGCGTGGAGAGGCCCTTGCCCTCCAATACACCAGCAAGGCCCGCCTTGTCGTCCAATGCGTATACGATTATCGGCATGGCATTGTCGCGAGCAAGGGCGAATGCAGCGGTGTCCATCACCTTGAGGTTTTGTTTGATGACGTCATCATAGCTGATCTGGGTATAACGGGTAGCAGTCGGCTCCTTCATCGGATCGGCCGAATAGACCCCGTCGACCTTGGTTCCCTTGAGCACCATGTCGCATTCCAGCTCGATGGCGCGCAGCGTTGCAGCAGTATCGGTGGTAAAAAACGGGTTCCCTGTTCCGCCCCCCAGGACAACGACGAATCCTTCTTCAAGCGCCAGCTTCGCGTCGCGTGCGGTGAATGTGTCAGCAACAGATGGCATGGTTGCTGCGCTGAACGGCTTGGACATGACGCCCTGGCGCATAATAGCGTTGGACAGGGCGAGGGCATTGATCATGGTGCCCAGCATACCCATCAGATCAGCCGTTACGCGGTCCGTGCCGTCAGCGGCGCCAGCCATGCCACGGAAAATATTGCCGCCGCCCACCACAATGGCGACCTGGACGCCAGACCGCGCAACATCGGCAATCTGGCCAGCAATGCGCTGCAGGTATGGAGGCTCGATGCCGAACGAATTGTCTCCCGCCAGCGCTTCACCCGAAACCTTGAGCAAGATGCGCTTATGTGAGGATGACATTGGTGGGGACCCCTTGATCTTTGATGAGCGGGCCACCGATTCCGGCGGACCCGGCAAACCCTATGGCAAATTGCCCGGCAAATGAAGCCAAGGCCGCATGCTGAATTCATTTGAGTAAAAGAGCTCAATCCAGAAGAGCGATTTCTCCGGAGAGCGTGGGAACGGGCGAAAACGCCCATTCCCAAAATTGGTCTGGCTTACTTGGTGCCAGCTGTGGCCGCGACTTCTGCGGCAAAGTCGCTTTCGGCCTTCTCGATGCCTTCGCCCAGCGCGTAGCGCACGAACTTGGTGAGCTTGATCGGGGCGCCTGCGTCCTTCTCGGCGTTCTTGATTGCGTCGCCGACTTTGGTCTCACCGTCGATCACGAAGACCTGGCTGAGCAGAGTCACTTCTTCGAAGTACTTGCGCATACGGCCTTCAACCATCTTCTCGGCGATCTCAGCGGGCTTGCCGCTTTCCTTGACCTGGTCGAGGATGATAGCGCGCTCGCGGGCCACAACTTCCTGATCCAGCTCGTCGGGCGAGATGGCCTGCGGCTGGGCGGCAGCGATGTGCATGGCAAGCTGCTTGCCGAAGGCCGACAGGGCCGCCTTGTCGCCGGTCGATTCGAGCGCGACCAGAATGCCGATCTTGCCCATGCCGGGCTTGACCGCGTTGTGAACATAGCTTTCGACCACGCCATCGCTGACCGAAACGGTCTCGGTGCGGCGCAGGTTCATATTCTCGCCGATCTTGGCGATGGCTTCGGTCAACTCAGCCGAAACCGAGTGGCCAGTGCCGGGGAACGGCATTTCGCCGAGCTTGACGACATCGCTATCAGCATCGAGCGCGAGCTTGGACACGGTTTCGACGATCTTCTGGAACTGCTCGTTGCGAGCCACGAAGTCGGTTTCGGAGTTGACTTCAACGGCAGCGGCCTTGGTGCCGGCAGTGACGACGCCAACCAGACCTTCAGCAGCGACGCGGTCGGCCTTCTTGGCGGCCTTTGCCAGGCCACGGGTTCGCAGCCAGTCAATGGCGGCATCCATGTCGCCATTGGTTTCAGCCAAGGCCTTCTTGCAGTCCATCATCCCGACGCCAGTCGAGTCGCGGAGCTGCTTGACCATTGCAGCAGTGATTTCCATGGGTTCACCTCTTGGCGGCCCCTCGCGGGGCGGCTTATTCGAGTGGGTACTTGCCCGGAATCGGGCGGGGCGTGCCTCCCCGCAGGAAGGCACGCCTGCACGTAGATTAGTTGACGGTAGCGTCGCCTTCGGCCGGCAGATCCTCGGCGGGGGTCTCGTCAGACGAACCCAAATCGGCGCCAAGGGCGCTCGAAGAGCGGCCAATGCCGTCGATGGCGGCACGCGAGATCAGCGAGACATAGAGCTCGAGAGCGCGGCTGGCGTCGTCATTGCCGGGGATGGCGTAGTCAACGATATCGGGATCGCAATTGGTGTCGACGATGGCGACGACCGGGATGCCCAGGCGGCGGGCTTCCTTGATTGCGTTCTCTTCCTTGTTGGTGTCGATCACAAACAGGAGGTTGGGCAGGTTGCCCATGTCCTTGATGCCGCCCAGGTCGCGCTCAAGACGCTCCTGTTCGCGGGACATCATCAGACGTTCCTTCTTGGTGCGCAGGGCCAGATCGTCCATGTCATAGACGCCTTCCCCGGTACGCCTGAAATAGCGCAGCGCCCCCTGCTCGCTGACATCGCCGCGCGGCGCGACACGCCTGACGCCGGGCAGCAATTGCCCCGCCAGTTCGAAAAACTGGTTCTCGTCGCCACCCGTCCCATGAAACAGGAAGATCACCGGGGCCGTTTCATCGGCGGCAGGATCGGCGCGAAACTGATAGCTGGACATGACAGAACTCCTTTGCGCTCCCGATATTGAGGCTTTCGGCTTCAAGGGCAATGCGCCGGCCAAACCACGCACTGTTGATCATTCCGGAACAATCGCGCTGCCCGCCCGATTGCACGCTGCCTTGATCGGGCTATGATGGGCCATGTTTCTGTCAGTTTTCGACGTCTTCAAAATCGGCATCGGCCCCTCCAGTTCCCACACCATGGGACCGATGACCGCCGCGCGCCGTTTCCTTGACGATCTTGCCGCGGGCGACTGGCCGCGCGCCGCCCGTGCCCGGCCGGCTGCCATCACCGCGAGCCTGCATGGTTCGCTGGCCTTTACCGGCATCGGCCATGGCAGCGATCGCGCCGTCATTCTCGGATTGGCCGGTGAGGACCCCCGCACCGTCGACCCCGACGCCATGGACTCCATCATTGCCGAAATCCGCGAAACCGGCAGCGTCACCCCGCCGGGTCACCCCGGTTACCGCTTCCGCCCGGCGGTCGATCTGGTGTTCGACAAGCAGACCCCATTGCCTGGCCATCCCAACGGCCTGCAGTTCAACGCTTTTGATAGCGATGGGCAGCGCCTGTTGCGTCGGGTCTATTACTCCATCGGTGGCGGTTTCGTAGTAACAGCCGAGGAACTGGACGCCGTGCGCACCGCCTCGCCTGCCGAGGCGGACGTGCCCTGGCCCTTCGCCGATGCGCGCGAAATGCTCGACATGGCCAACCGGTCGGGCCTGTCCATCGCCGCTATGAAGCGCGCCAATGAGGAAGCCCGGCTCTCCCGCTCCCGCCTCAACCGCCAGCTCGATGAAATTTGGCAGACCATGTCGGGCTGTATCGACCGGGGGCTCGACCAGCGCGGCCAATTGCCCGGCGGGCTCAAGGTCAAGCGCCGCGCCGCCGCCATATACGACACCCTGCAGGGAAAATGGCAGCGCAACGAAATCGACCCGTTGGCGGCCAATGACTGGCTCAGCGTCTTCGCCATGGCGGTCAATGAGGAAAACGCCGCTGGCGGCCAGGTCGTCACTGCGCCAACCAATGGCGCGGCCGGGGTCATTCCGGCAGTCATGCGCTATGCGATCCAGTTCAATGCCGGCACCGGCGACGTCGCCATTCGCGACTTCCTGCTCACCGCCGCCGCCATTGGTGGCATCATCAAGCATCGCGCCTCGATCTCAGGCGCCGAGGTCGGCTGTCAGGGTGAGGTGGGCTCCGCGTCCGCCATGGCGGCCGCGGGCCTCTGCGCCATTCTGGGTGGCACGCCCGAGCAGGTGGAAAACGCCGCTGAAATCGCGCTTGAGCACCATCTGGGCATGACCTGCGACCCCGTCGGCGGACTGGTGCAGATCCCCTGCATCGAGCGCAACGCATTCGGCGCCGTCAAGGCCGTCACGGCCGCCTCGCTGGCATTGAAGGGCGACGGCACCCATGCCGTGCCGCTCGACGCCTGCGTCGAAACCATGCGCCAAACCGGTCAGGACATGAGCGAGAAATACAAGGAAACCAGCCTCGGCGGTCTGGCCGTCAATGTCGTGGCGTGCTGACGCCAAGTTCTGATACCCCACATTCGATCACCGCATGACCCTCGGTCGGCCGCGACACGCAAGTGCACATCTTGTGTCCCTCCACGCCACGCCCCTAGCGATGCACCGAGCAGCGACGGGGCGCGACCCCAGCAACTCGTCGAGTTACTGGGGTTTTTGGGTGCAGAAGCGCGCAGCATCCTTTGGCGGCATAACGGCTGCTGCACCCTCGGCGCCCAGAAGGCTCTTAGCGCTATTGGATCTGCTTTTTGTCTTCCGGAGAGATGAAGTAGATGTGCAGGTCGTAGTGAGGAATCTCGTACCCCTCGTGCCCTTCAGCTTCGAACGTCAGGTCCACATGATTTATCGAGGGGAGATCTGTCAGGCCGGAGAGCTCCGTCCAGGATGTCCCGTTCACGAAGTCCTCTTGCGACATCATGTACTCGATACAGACGACCTTACCCTCGTGCACGCAGTAAATCGGCCCGAGCGGCAGATTTGCCGGGTTGGCCCAATGCTCTCCCATCATGGGAACGACATCGCTGATCTTGACGACATTTGAGGGCAAGACGCTTTGATCCGGCAATCCGCCGTGACCGTCAGCATAGGCGCTGGATGATAAAAGTGCTCCAGCCAACACAATACCGGTAATGCTCTTGGTAACCATCTCTAATTCCCTCCCTTGGGATGACTTGTTGTCGTGGGTGTAGAGAATGCACTACGCAGGCCAGATTTCTCCCAGCAAAGGTGAATGTCTGCTGCTGAGAGCAAGCTTAGCCAGACACCACGCCGGAACTTTAATATGCAACCGAACTGCTAGCAATGGCCGCCTCTCCGACGCCCCTAGCGCAGGCAAACATAAGCGGACTGCCCACAGTCGGTGTGCCACTGAGACGGCTCGAATGTATACAAGGGGGCGCCTTGCCGACCCCGTCGTAGCCGTCCTTGGTTCACCGTGAAATCGCTGACAGGTAACCTGACGTCACTGCAGTCGTTCTGGACATTTGGCCAGTCTGAAATGCCAGGCCTGCTTCCTGTCTCCGCGGGTGTTCAAGCTCGTGAAAGCGGAAGCTCTAGAACGCCGGGTCGTAGTTGAAGTAGAGGGGATTGGAGAGGGCGACCATGTTCTGGCTCAGTGCCATGGAGTTGGGCACCGCCGGATAGGGGGTCTGCGGCCCTTCGATCTCGACGCGATAATAATTGCGTTCGCCTGTGCCGGGCGTATCAACGAAGCGAACACTGCGCGTCTCAGGGTCGGTGATGAGCGTCGCAAATTCGTCCCGATTGCGCACCACCCGCACGCGATAGCTAGCCTTATCGATGCCGCCGCCGACCAGGCGCACCTCAAAGGTCACCGGCGCACCAGTCGGTTTGACATTGTCGCCCATCATCATGTCCATGGCCCCGTCCCCATCGTGATCGGCGACCAGTTCGACACGCGGATTGAACGGATTGGCGCTGACAGACGCGCGTCCCGCCGCCATGGCTTCGAGCACGGCCTGTTTGGTGCGCTCCCGCGCATAGACCCAGGTCGTCGGTGTACCGACATAGTTGGCTGTCGCCTCGATGGAGTGGGGCGTGGTCAATTCGGGCGCATCGGGCACGCCGTGATGGGCGTCACTGCCGCCCCGCCCCCCCAGCATGCGCCCCGATTTAAGCATATCGTCCCAGATGCGAACGCCGGGGACATTCTTGGGCCAAACGCTGCCGTTCCAGATCTCCACCGAATCCGCAAGGTCGAACGAAAAGCCGTAATGGTTCTTCGTGCTGGGGTGATTGGCTGAGAAATGCACGCCCAGTTCGCGTTTGAGGGCAAGCAGGTTCCAATCCCGATCATCACGATGGTCGAACACCCGCTGGTGGTCATAAGGACCAGTCGAGAGAATATTGATGTGACCGCGATTGGCGGTTAGCTCGGCCCCGTGGAACAACAGCAGATTGTCCGACCTGAGTTCGGGGTCGGCCCAGGTGTGGCTGGCCACCGCGCCCATGACATGAACGTCGTGGTCGGTGATAGCGAGGTAGTCTAAACCCTGGCTCTCGGCAAAGCCGATGATCTTGCCGATCGGGTTGTTGGACGAATCGGTGCTGTGCCGGGAATGCAGATGCCAGTCACCCTTGAGCCAGACCCCTTCCTGAGCCGGAAGCGGCGGCAGAGAAGTGGGGATGGCCGGGATCACGCGCTGGTCCCCGTTTGCAACTTGAGGGTCACGATCTGGAACGGTGCCAGCGCCAACTGGACCTTGCCATCTTCGATCGTAAGGCGCTGTGGATCGCGTTCGAGCAGATTGACGATTTCGGCCTGACTTGTGCCGTCGGGCAGGCGGACGCTCACAGTGCTGCTGTGTCCGTGCGTTTCCCAAATGCGAGCGATCAGGCCGGCACCGTCCTCGCTACGCTTGAGCGCCTCCAACGTCACTCCCTGCCCGTCCAGCTCAAGCAGTGGACAGGACGCGGCCTCGCTCCCCTGCCCCGCCATCAGCCTCAGTGGTAGATTATAGGCTTCGGCGCGGCTGGGAATGTCACTGGCCAGCAGGCCATGATGCACAATGGCCGCATAGCGGAAATGGTGTTCGCCCTGATCGGCCTCGGGCCAGGGATAGACCGGCGACTTGAGCAGTGTCAGGCGAACCGTGCTGCCACGCACGTCATAGCCATATTTGCAATCATTGATGAACGCGACGCCGAAATCGGGTTCGGAAACATCGACCCAGCGATGCATGACGGTCTCGAAACGCGCCTGATCCCATGACGTATTGGCATGGCTGGCACGCCGGACATGACCGAACTGGATCTCCGCCGTACTTTCCTGGGCCAGCACGTCGAGCGGGAACGCCACCTTCACCAGCGTATCGTGCTCATGCCAGTCAACATAATTGTCGAAGTCGAGCTGATCGCTGTCGGCACCAAGAGCGACGATCTGCACGATACGCGACTGCTCGTAGCGCCATTCGAAGCGGATCGCGGCCCGGTGCGGACCAGTTTCAACGACCTCGGCGCTGACCAGATCGTCGATCTCCCAGACCTGATCTTCGAAACTGTCATCAATGTCCCATGCGTCATATTCGACCGGCATGTCGCGATAGGCCTGCAGCCGGTTCGCCGCTTGCCCCGGCTTGATCGTCTCTCGTCCACGCCGCTTGTCGAATAGGGACACCAGATGCCCCTTGTCGTCGAAGCGGGCTGCAATCATCCCGTTTTCGAGATGATGAGCGGAGACATCCAGCCCGCCATTGCCGCTTGCGTGGTCACCGGCTGCGCGCTCAACGCTTATGACACTTGTTGCCGGCAGGTCTTTGACCAGCACGCCCTGTCGTGTCAGGCCATCGGCGCGATGAATGACTTGGCTCGCCATCGACCGGCCGTCAACCGTCAGGCAGGACGGCTGTTCAGCGTCGAATTCGAGCAGGCCATCGCGCGGCCTGCCCAATGCGTTGAGCACGCCAAAACGACCTTTGCCCGCCAGTGCACCCGTCAGCTCACCGCGTAGCTGCTCGGCAATTTCAAAAAACTCCGCATAATCGCGATCGCTGTCATCGAACACACCGCCGATCGAGGTTCCGGGCAGAATGTCGTGGAACTGATTGAGCAGCACGATGCGCCACAGCGCGTGCAGTTGTGACGCGGGATAAGGCAGCCCGAGGCGCTCTTGCGCCAAAACGGCCAACACCTCGAGTTCGCGCAGCGTCTGTTCGGCCAGACGATTGTTGCGCTTGTTCTTGGCGACCGAGGTCAGCGTGCCGCGGTGATATTCGAGATAGAGCTCCCCGACCCAGGTTGGGTAGTCTCCCGGACGTTCAGCCATGCGCTGCAGGAGCCGCTCGAAATAGGGCCGCATATGCTCATGCCGGACGGCCGGGCAGCCGGGGATGCCCTTTTCCATGCGGCGGATATTTTCCAGCATCTCGCGGGTCGGCCCACCCCCACCATCGCCATGGCCATAGACCATGAAGAGTTCTTTGTTGAGCGACTGTTGCGCATGACGCTTCCACGTTCCCATGACGAACGTCGGCTTGATGTCGGCATTGTAGGTCGTGCCAAAGCCTGTCGCCGTGTAGGGCTGGGTGGTCATGAAATAGGCGGCCACCGTGCTGCCATCGATCCCCTGCCAGTGGAAGGTCTCGTTGGGCATGCGATTGGTGTCGTTCCAGCTCATCTTGTGGGTGACGAACATGTCGACGTCGGCCAGCTTCATCATCTGTGGCAGCGCTGCAGAATAACCGAACGTATCCGGCAGCCAGAACACACGCGGCGTCACCCCGAAAGTTTCTTCGTGGTAGGCCACACCATGCAGAATATGCCGGGCAAAAGACTCGCCACTGGTGATATTGGCGTCCGGTTCGAGCCAAAGCGCCCCTTCGATCTCGAACTTGCCCGCCTCGACCTGCTCTTGCACCCGCTCGAAGATTTCGGGGTAGTCCTGAGCCAGATAGTCCAGCAGCACGCCCTGGTTATACATGAAGCGGTAGTCGGGATATTGCTCCATGAGGGCCAGGGCCGTCGACATTGACCGAGCCATCTTCTGACGGGTTTCGCGCACGCGCCAAAGCCATGCGACATCGATATGGGTGTGGCCCGTAACCGTGATGACCGGCTTGTCCTCGAAATCCTTGGCCGCATAGATTTCTTCGGCTATCGCCTGGGCGCGTTCAAGCGAGGCTGCAAATCGTGCCGCATCGCCGGGCCGGAAGTCGATTTGTGCCAGCGCCGCATCAACGCGATTGACAATATGGTGCCGTCGCGGATCGTCCTCGCTCAGCAGACGGGCCACATCGAGTGGCACGGAAAGATCGTAGAACACCTTTTCGACCAGCGCGTCGTGTCCCAGCAGGGAGAACGACATGCCGTATTGCCGTCGGTCCTCAATGGTCCCGGCCTCGAGCAGAATGTCGTAGGTCTCGCCCGCCTGTGCGGCGGTGCTCAGCAGCACCTCCTGGTGATTGCCATCGGCCCCCTGAGCAATCCGGCCATTCACCCGCACCAGGCATTGCGGGTCTGAACGGCCACGCGTATTGCCGAACTGTGCATTGACCTTGAGAAAAACCTGCTGCCCGTTGGCCGCCTCTGGCATTGCAAAGCGTGTCGCGAACCAGAAATAGCTCTCCGGCTCCCCCCAAACCAGGTCGGGACCAACCTCCTCCCAGTCCTGCGGGTCCTCCAGCACAATATTGGCGCGCTGCTCGGGAAGGCCGCGCCGGAAGCGCAGTGGCAAATCCGCGACGATCTCCGTGAAGATATGTGCGCGCAGGCGACGGAGAAGGTGATCTAGTTTTTTCAAACGCATAGGCTTCATCCTGCCGCTAAAGAGTGCTGATCGCGATGTCTGGGGTGACGCCGTGGGCCGGCGGCGGTTGCGGGACGGAGTCGACCAGCAGCCCCTGCTGCCAGTCTAGGCGCAGTTGCGCTGACCCAGGCCCTTCAAACACCAGCGCGTTCTTGCCATCGAAATGCAGTCGGCATTGCCCCATTCGATGGACGAAGTCCGCAAGGGGTTCGTTCTGGGCAACGACAACGGCCCATCCCTGTAGCGGTCCATTGCAACGGTATTCAAGCCCCTCTGCAGGCCCCTCCTTGATCGCCTGTAATGGTCCGGTCGCCTTGAGGGCCACCAGTCCATCGCCACCCTCCAGCACCAGCAGATCGTTGTGATGGTGATGGGTGAGGCCAGCCCGGGCGGCAAAGGCGTGGGTGAAGTTTAGGCGCGCTTCGCTGCCCGGCCGGTATTGCAGCAACGCAGCGTTACCATGCTGACCAACGCGCGGCAGCGTGCCATTGCCGGCCCAGTACGATGGGCGCTGCTGGCCCCAGGGATCGTCCTCGCCGGGGTGATTGATCCAGGCACGGGCCATCGGGTGACTGGCAAAACGCAGGTCGAGCACATGCTGCTGATGACCATAGCCGCCCGCTTTGGCGCCACTATTGGTGGACAGCTGGACATCGCGCGTTTTGTACAGGCCCAGCTCTGCCGCCGGCCCGTAACCCTGCAAATAGCGCGCGGAAACGACCTGCCCCGCGTCCGGCCAGGCGTAGCGCGCAAGGCCCTCGGGCGGTTCATAGCGACCCGCCGCAAACAGCGGCAGCGATGCGACGCCCTTGTTCAGCCATCCCTGGCCAAAGGCAACGGCAGCAAAGGGCGCCAACTCGGTCAGCGGCCCCGCCCGCAGTTCCTTGTCATAGGCTCGCCCCATCGAGCCCGCTGGCACGCCTTCGAGCGTGTGGAGCGCAACCATGGTGAAGATCCGGTCGCACATGGCCCGAGCGCGGTCTGCCAGGTCCGGTGGCCCAAGCTCTGCCAATGTCAGCAGGCCAATGAAGTCCACTGGGTAATAGGCAGCCGAATTCCATTCCGCGAGCCCGTCTTCTTCAACCGCATCGAACCAGCGCGCCAGTCGCCCGGCGGCTAGTTTCGCTTGCGCCGCCCCGGTCCGGCCAGAAGCCGAGAATGTATCCTGGGCAAAACTCTGCCCGGCCAGCATTTGTGCGACGTGAAAACACAATGCGTGGTTCTCACTCCAGAACCACATGGCGTCATTGCCCGGCTCGTCTACCCAATAGCGGAAATCGAGCACGGCTTGCCGAATACGCGTCTGCAGATCTGCAGGCAACGCGTCCCGGTAGCGTATCCAGACCCAAAGCAACGGCACCGCAACGAAATCGGCACAGTCCCGCCGTTCCGCCATAGCCAGCAGTGTCTCCTCAATGATGCCAACGATCCGCGGGTCGTTTGTCTCGCCACCTTCGAGCAGGGCGACAACCAACCCCATTCGGTTTTCGCCATAAGCAATAGCGTGTTCGAGCGCCCGTTTTTTGCGGTCAGCCAGGTCGCCCCCAAGTCGCATGGCCGAGGTCTGGTGCAGAACAGCACACCCGATCGTGCGCTCCACCACACTATCACCGGCCAGAAAAGTCAGTTGCAGTAGGTGATAGCCTTGCGGCAGGTCGTGCCCGCTGCAAAGCGCTATCTCGGTCGCGCCTGCTGGCAAATCATAGACTGCATCGAGCAACACTGCCCTGGTGTGCGAGGTGGTGGCAATCACGGCGCGAATACGCACCGGCGTGCCGGCTGGCGTGTCGAACAGCAGCGTCAACTCGTCGTCCGCTGTCACCACGTCGCCGCGTGTACGCACCTGGGCTGATAGCCCGCGCAAAGTATCGACGTGGTCTCCCAGGCTTGCGCCTGGCAGATATACATCCAGCGTCACATCGTCGAGCAGCACCAGTTCGAAGAACCAGTTGGTATCGCGCTCTGCCATGTCCTCGGTTAGCACGATGAGCTCGCTGCCACCTGACTTGATGGGCAGATGCACCACGCTGCGCTGATCCGCATTGCGTGTGAACGGTTCAAAGCGCCCGGCCAACTCACCATCGACCCAGATGTGCACCCCGCCCCGCGTTCGTAGCTCGAACGAGCAATACCGATCCCTCGACGCAGCAACCCGCGTGCGGCACCAGCGCGCCAGGCGCGTCGGCCGGTGCCGGAACTGGCTGAACTCGACGCGGCGGTTGTTGCCGGGAAGATAAAGCGCTTCAACTGGCCAGTCCGTCCGTAATGTCACACTGCGCGTGGCGACGTCCCGCCAGGTCGCAACCCGGCAGGGCAAGTCACCAACATCCACAAAGCCGTTGACGTATTTGTAGTCCTGCGGATCGCTGGCTGTAGCGGGCTCCCCCGGAAAATACTCGGCTTCAACCTCGGACAATTCCCAGGCGGTCAGACTGTCGCCGCGGGCGATGGTCAGCAAAGGGCTCGACATGAAAAACCTTGATGAAACGGATCAGACGAATTCTGTGGTCGGCAGACGGTAAGGCAGCAATGCCTCGAGCCGCTCAAGCAGGGCCGGCAGTTCAGCAGGTGCCGAAATTCTGTAGTCCGGCACCTCGTCAGCATCGGCGGGCGCATGGGGACGAAGGCTCGACCACGCCATGAAGACCGAGGTGATCCCGAGCCGATTGGCGCCCTGGATGTCCCTGGAAAGGTTGTTGCCCACCATCACACAACGCCAGGCGTCTGCGCGCGTGAGGCCAGCGGCCTCCAGCGCGGCATCAAACATGCGCGCGTCGGGCTTGAGCACGCCGACATCGCCGGAGATCACATGGGCGTCGAACAGATCCCACAGGCCGTGCTGGCTTAGAACATTCATGAAGGTCTGGCGCGGACCGTCGGCCACCAGTACCAGCTTGTGCCCGGCGTCCTTGAGCGCATGCATCATTTCCGCCGCGCCGGGGATAAGATCGCCTCGCAGCACCACCTCACTCCCCGGCTCCTTGATTTCGCTGCGTTCGTCCACGAGCGTGTCGCCGCAATCGAGCAGGATCGCACCAAAATGGGGCAGTTGCTCTGAAAGCCTTGCCAGTTCGCTCTTGACCCGCTTGGGAATCTCGGCCGCAAGCTCGGGCCATGGCAGGATCGGCAGATCCGTTTCGAACCGGCGGTAGGCGTGAGCCGGCACAAAGGCGTCACCCCGCATCTTGAGCCGAGCACGGCGGTGATCCGCCGCCGAGGCGGCATACTTGCCCGATTTGGCGAAGTCATTGCCCAGATGCACGCCCTCTTCGCCTGCCAGAGGGCCGCAAACCGCCTCCAGACGACGACGTGATCCGGCATCCATGTGGTCCGGGCTGGCCCAGTGTGCATGCTTTCCGGCTTCAACATAGATCACCGGCCGGCCATGCGACACCTGGGCAGAACCTGCGCCAGCGTCCATGACCAGCCGGCCGCCATGGGAGGAGGCGTCCACGCGTATGACTGCACCCGAATGATCGACATGCACCCAGACATGTTCGAGGTCGTAGAGGTGGCCGATATCCCAGTCGTAGTAGACCGCATATTCGATGGTAAGCTCGCCAGCAGGCTCGATCGTGAACTTGGACGAGGGCGAGGGGGCCACGTTGCGGAACACAGTCTGCCCGAGCGCCACCGGCAGATAGGGCTCATTGCTGTCCAGCATGAAAACCGGCGCATATCTGGCGGCGATTTCCGCGTCACTCAACGGCAGATCTGCGCTCACGTCGTCACTCCGGTCAGCGTCAACTCCTCCGCGAAATGGCAGCGGACCTGCCGCCCACCTGCCACCGCGCGCAGCGCGGGCTCGTCGGTGCCGCACACCGGCTGGGCATAGGGGCAACGCGGGTGAAAGGTGCATCCCTTGGGCGGATTGGCCGCATTGGCAATCTCACCCTTGAGCGGCACACGCTTACGGGTGCGATTGCCGCGCGGGTCGGGCTGCGGAACTGCCGCCATCAGCGCTTCGGTATAGGGGTGCAACGGCTTTGCGAATAGCTGGTCGGTCGGGGCAGTCTCCATCAACCGCCCCAGATACATCACGCCCACCCGATCCGAGATATGCTCCACCATGCCCAGATCGTGGGTGATGAACAGGTAAGTCAGGCCAAACTTTTCCTGCAGGTCCTGCATCAGATTGATGTTTTGCGCCGCCACCGAAACGTCCAGCGCCGACACCGCCTCGTCAGCAGCGATAAAGCTCGGATTAAGCGCCAATGCCCGGGCAATACCGATGCGCTGGCGCTGCCCTCCGGAAAAGGCGTGCGGATAGCGGTTGATATATTCCGGACGCAACCCGACCACCTGCAACAATTCGGCCACCCGGTCGCGGATTTCGCCCTGGCTGCCTACACCGTGGATCAACATGGGCTCGCCCACCAATTGCAGCAGCGTCATACGCGGATTGAGCGAGGAGTAGGGATCTTG
>JBGTUK010000039.1:0-15039 GCA_041939225.1 Devosia sp. | reverse complement strand
CGGCTTGAAGCTCTCGGATTGTTCCGGCGTGACTTCATGCTGGTGGAGCCGCTTGGGTTCGGTCCAGCTCTGACCGTTGTCTGTGCTGGAACTGACATAGGCCCGCATGTCGGCCGCATCGAAGGCCTGTCCGATGGAGAAGATGGCCAAAATAGTGCCATCGGCAAGGCGGGTCAGTCCTGGAAATGCAGCCTGGCGACTGACCAGGAGCGGGTCCGGGTTTGCGTAGAGCGTTCCGGTTGAAAGCAGAAGCATTGAGGTCTCAGGCAAAGGGGTTGGAGCGATGGCGGAACTGGCGCGGCGTGCAGCCACGGCTGCGGTGAAAGGCGGCTATGAAAGTTTCGGCATGGCCATAGCCAATCCGGATCGCAATTTCGGCGATGGTAAGTCGTGTTGTGGCGAGAAGATCTTCGGCGCGTCGCAGACGCATTTCGCGCAAGTGGCTGCCTGCCGATGTGTTGTATTGCCGTCGGTGTCGAGCCCTGAAGGCGCTTTCGTGCACCTCCATCAGTGCAGCGACGTCGCTGAGGGTGCGCATTTTGCCCAAGGAGATGGCGGCCTGCTGCCAGGCGAGGTCGAGTGCCTGATCCGCGTCCTCGGACAGGGCGGCACCTGCATCACCCGCGACGTCGAAACAGTCCAGAATGGCGACCAAAAGGCGCCGTCGGCGGTAGGGTTCCGAGGGAGCGGGATCGGCCGCCAACTGCAGGCTGAGGCGCAGCATGGATTGCACATGCATCACCTCTGCCGCTCTCGGCCTTAGAAACCCTGGACTCGAGAGGCCGTATGCGGCGGCATCGGGCCAGTCGAAATGGCAGATGGATGCCGTTGCATAGCCGCCTAATGCGACACCGGAAAAGGGTGTTTGGGGCAGAATCAGCACACCCATGGGGGCGCTGAGTACAAGCAGCGCCTCTTCACCAAAATCGAGACTGACGCTGCCTTCATGGATCCAGAGCAGATCGTGAAAGGGCCAGCGCGCCGGCCCGATCGGCAAGCGTCGATCAAAACGCCCCAAGCGATGCTCCCTGATATCTATGCCCTTGGGATCGACATGGTTCTTCATTGGATCAAACCATCACGGTTCGGCCATTCCTGCCATTGGCATTGTGGTCGTCCAATCGGAATTCCACGTTTGTCGTCGCATTGCTCCACTGACTGGAGGCAGCCGCTGCGCTTTGATGTCCCCAACGGGATACCAGCGGGAGAACCACAATGAACCAGCCCCAGCGCGAAATGCTTGAAGACCTCAGGGTCGAATTTGACCGGGATGGCTATGTTGCCATCAGGCCGCTCTTCGACGCGGACAAGATGGCCGAAATTAACGCCGAGTTTGATCGCTATGTTGCTGCTTGCGTGCCGCAGATGAAGGACACAGAGGTGTTCTATGAAGAAAAGGGCAGCCAGGACACGCTCAAGCAAATGCAGAACATGCAGCACTATGATGCGTATTTCCGAAGTTTGCTGGAAAACGAAACCGTGCGCACCCTGGCAGAAGCCATGCTCGGTGAGCCTGCTCGCGCGGTCAATCTGGAATATTTCAACAAGCCCGCTGGTATCGGCAAGCCAACGCCGCCCCACCAGGATGGCTATTATTTTCACTTCAACCCGCCAGCGGCGGTCACCGGCTGGTTGGCGCTGGAGTCGGTAGACGCGGAAAATGGATGTATCCACTATGTGCGTGGCTCGCATCGAAGCGAAGGCTGGCGCCCGCATGGCCGATCGGAAATCCTTGGATTCTCTCAAGGCATTACCGACTTTGGTACCGAAGCGGACAAAGCCGGGACCGTCGCCTTGCCTGGCGTGGCCGGCACCTTCCTGATGCACCATTCCAAGACGATCCACTGGGCCGGGCCGAATACCTCGCCGACGCGTGCTCGCCGGGCGCTCGGCTTTGTTTATTTTGGTGAGAGCGCCAAGGTGGATGAGGCTGCCAAGGCAGCCTACCAGGCCAAGTTGCAGGCCGATATGAGGGCTGCCGGGCAAATCTGAAACACCAGGGCGGAGCGTATCGCGGCTCCGCCTGTTCCCCTCCCGATGCTTCCTCCCCAGTAGCATGGTCAGGTCAATGAGATCACCTTGCCCTCAAGCTTGGTGAAGGGCAGGCGCCGCAGGTCGCTTGTGCACAGGCCCGGGCTGTCTACATAGAAGCTGGCGCGCTGGATGGAATCATAGGCGGCGCGATGAGAGACAGCCGCCTTGATCACCACATAAGCGGCATCTTCGGGGCGCAGGCCTTGCGAGTGATACTGCCCCAGATCCATCGGCGCGGTCTTGCGCTCGGAGAGCAGGATTTTGACCTGCTCATTGGCGATTACAGCACAGCGCCCCATGTGAATGGTCGTGCCGCCCATCGAGGCCATGTGCGATTTCGGATTTTCCAGCTGAAACACACCGTCGCTCAGGCTTTCCACTCTGGCGGTGATCTGAATGGGACGTCCGTGATGCATATCCGTCTTGCCACCAACCGTCAGAGTGATTTCCGCGCCTTTTCCGGTGGCAAAACACGCGGCCACCGCTTCCTTGTCGGCAAGAGCCGCCAGAATGTTGGTGCGGCCGGTCTCGATCAGCGGGCCCAGCAGACCGGTTGCATCGCCGGGCGTACCGCCGCCAATGTTGTCGGCCGGCTCAATGAGAAGTATGGGCCCGGATCCGGGCTGCAAGGCGTCAGCCTTTTCGAGGGCCGTGGTGAGATCGTCTTCATGCGGGTATCCCGCCCCAATATTCGCCTCGAGAACGCTGACCAGCCGATTGAAGTGCTTTTCGGCCTCGCTATCGCTGCCCTTGGTGACGATGCTCAGGCTGAACCCGCAGTCGGGAATGTCGGAATAGGCGTAGCCGGCCATGACATTGACGGCGAGCACATCGTTGTCTTCGGCCTCGATCTGCCGTGCCGCGGCAAGGACGCTTTTCATGGGTTCACTGGCAGAACCGACGCCGACGGGTGAGATCACATATTTGGTCGCGCGGTGCACGGAGCGAATATTGCCGTCGGCCAGAGCTTGGTCGAGTAATTCAGCGGCAGCGACCGCGGCTTCATAAGCGTCTGTGTGCGGGTTTTCACGATATGCCCGCACAGTGGTGGTATTCTCCACCATGGTCTTGGAGATATTGCCATGCAGGTCGAGGACAATGCCGAGCGGAAGGTCACCGCGCCCCGCCGCCTTGAGGCGGTCACGGATTGCCTTGATCACCAGGCCCTCGACATCGTCTGAACTCTCGCTGACCATGGCGCCGTGGAGCACCAGGAAAATGCCGTCGATGTCCTGCATGTGACGCTCAAGGCCAGCCAGAAAATGCTCGAGGAACAGTTCAACCACCTCGTCTGTGACCTTGCCGGCCGGCTGCGCGGAGAGCTGGATGGTGGGGAAAATGCTCCAGCCGGCCTTATCGGCGTAGGCGATGAAACCAGCACTCGGCGAGCCGTTGTCCCGGTTCTGATCGACAGCGGCCTGACCAATACGGATGCCAGATTCCTCGAACTGAGCCATGCCGGTCTTGTCAGCCAGAAAGGTGTGGGTCTCGTGGTAGAGGCCACCGAAAAGGATAGATTTGGACATGGCGAGGCGGTCCTTGTCAGAAGAAGGTCAGGACGCCGTCGATGACCGTATAGTCGTCATTGACAACAGGCAGAAAGCGCCACTTGTCGAAGGCGGTGCAGGGGTGAGAGATGCCCGAGGCAACAATGTCACCGACCTGCCACTCCGCGTCAGGGCCGAGCCGGACATAGGCGTGCTGGTCGTTGGTGGCAAAAATCTCAGCGGACCCGATTGGCAGGAAGCCTATGCCCGGGCGATAGCGCTTGAATGGCACGGGTAGTCCGGCGTCGTAGGGGACGTCGCGTTTGCCCATAGAGAGGAAGGCCAAGCCTGGTTCTGGCATGGACTGGACATAGGACCAGGCTTCTAGGGCCGGCTGCAGATCGGATTTCCAGGACCGACGTGGATCGGCCTTGGCTTGATCCTGGGCGTTCTTGTAGGCCCCGGAATCATTGGTCACGTAACAGCCGGAGCGCAGCAGGACGCGGACGGGCAAAGGCAGATCAAGCGTCGCGAAGCGGTCGGCGACAATGTCGAAAAAGGACGAGCCGCCACCTGAAAGTAAGAATTCGTCAAGTCCGGCATAGAGCGCGGGCGGCAAGGCCATAGCGATATCGACGATGGATTGCGCAAATGGGTCGATCAGCATCGGGTCCCTGTCAATGCCGGGTACGACGCCTTCGAAGGTAGCCAGGCCCGCGAAGCGCACCAGTGCCGGATCGCTCGTGGCCAGTGTGCTGGCAAGGGTAAGTGCTTCCTCTGCGGTCCGCAGGCCAGTGCGACCGCCCTTGGCGCCGATTTCAAGGAGCACCTTAATCGGGCGGGCCGGATGCAAAGCCCCGAGATGCGCAAGCATATTGTCCAGTTGCGCATGGGAGTCGAGGAAGCAGTAGCAATCGAATTCGGGGTCGGTATTGATGAGCGCTGCAATGCCGGCAGTGTGCGCCTTGCCCAGCAATTGGTTGGCCAGAAGCACGCGCTTTACGCCGAACTGGTGCATGATCTGCACCTGATTGACGGTCGCCGCAGTCAGTCCCCAGGCGCCGCCCGCGAGTTGTTCGACGAAGATCTGCGGGCTCATGGTGGTTTTGCCATGCGGGGCCAGCGACAGATTGTGTCTGGCAAGATAGTCGCCAAATACCCTTGCATTGTGATCGAGTGCGCTGCGCTTGAGCAGCATGAGCGGCATCGGCAGGTCTTCGCGCAGAACATTCCAGCCCTTGCTGGCGATATTCTTGAGCGCAAAGGGCTCGGCATTTGGGGGAATGCCCTTGGTCGAGCCGTCGATCATGGTCTGGCGCAGCGCGTCGAGATTCATTGATAGACCTCTAGATGGCGTCGAAGGCGGAAAGGACGTCGTCTGCATAGGTGGCCAGCGCGACAACGTCAGCGCCGACGCTGAGCAGATTGTAGCCCATGGACACATAGTCTTTCACATTGGCCTTGCCCGCGACGGTCGCGGCAATTTTGCCATGCTTGCGGGCCACCTCGGCAACGCGTTCGCGCACCTTGGTGATCTCGGGAGCCTGGATCTGGCCCGGAATGCCCATTCGTACGGAATAGTCGCCGGGCCCAAAGAAGAGCGCATCGACCCCATCGATCTCGGCGATGGCCTCTATCTCGTCGAGCGCTTCCGGGTCTTCGATCTGATGGCAGACGAAGCGCTGCTTGTTGGCAGTTTCGAGATAGTCGAGAAAGCTGACGCGGGTGAACATGGCATCATTGTTCCCGCCATCGACTGCGCGTCGGCCGAGCGGGGCAAACTTGGTCATGTCACGCACGGCCCGCGCATCGGCAGCGCCCATGACGTGGGGTACAATCAATCCGGTCGCGTCGGCTTCGAGAGGACGGATGTAGTCGGAATAGCTGCCGCGGGCGACACGCACGAGACTGTCCACGTCGTAAATCTTGGCGGCTCGGATCTGATGTTCAATCGCCTCGATGCTGGCGGAGGTGTGCTCCTGACAAAGCCAAAGGGCATCGGGCCGGGCCTGTGAGAAAATCTCTGCCACCTTGGCGTCGAAAGTGTTGAGCTTGAGGACGCGAGCCACGCCCCCATTGGCGATAGTGCGCAAGACGCGGCTTGGACGCATGCGGTGTTCCGTGGCGGGGGTGGCGGAGTAGAGCTGCTTTTCGGACATGGTTGTTACTTTGCGGTGTAGCCCCCATCGACCGGGATATTGGTGCCGGTGATGTAGGCAGAGGCATCGGAAGCAAGGAAGACGATGGCACCCATCATGTCGGTGGAATTGGCCATGCGACCCAACTGGGTGCGATCAGAATAATTCTGGACGAAGCGTTCGGGCTGGTTGTTGAAGAAACCGCCAGGCGAGAGGCAGTTCACCCGCACGTTGTCCTTGCCAAGAATGCTGGCGGCCCAGCGCGTGAAGTTGATCATGCCGCCTTTTTCAAAGTGATAGATTGGCGAGGGATTGGGCATCATGTCGGTGCCAACATAATTGCCCATTTCGAGGCCAACCATGCCCATCATCGAGCCGATATTGATGATCGAACCGCTCTGATGTTCGGCCATGGACTTGCCGAAGAGCGAGGTGATCTTGAACAGGGCCGAGGCATTCACCCGGAGGCTCTTGTCATATTCGTCAAGGTCATGTTCCCAGCCCGCCATGGCGGAGCGGGTCACGGCATTGTTGATCAGAACGTCGCATCGGCCCTTGCACTCGATAATCGTCTTGTGCAGGGCTTCGATGGAGGCATCCGAGCTCAGATCGAGCTGCAGGGCAGTAACATCATGGCCTAGCGCACGTTCCTCTGCCGCCACGACTTCGAGTGCTTCGAGATTGCGCGAGGCAAGGAAGGTTGTTGCGCCGGCCTCGGCCAGTGCCGAAACGATCTGACGGCCGTAAAGGCCAGCACCGCCGGTCACGAGGGCGACCTTGCCTTTGAGTGAAAATGTGTCGAGCACTCCCATCGATCAGGCTCCGAAACTGGAAAGGAAGATTTCTGCGCCGCCTGCTTCGCGGCTTTCGATACCGGCGATGACCAATTGCATCAGTTCGCGTGTCTCCGCGAAAGGTACCGGGGGTTTTCCTGTGCGCAGGAAAACCACAAAGCTCTCCAGCTGTGCCTTGAAGGCGGTATAGGTGTCCTGGCTGCGCAATGTCACGCCGCCCTCGGTTCCGGCCAAGGTAATAAAGCCCGACCCGCCGATCTGGTCGGCCGTCACGGTGATTAGAACGTCGATGCCTTTCTCGTGTTTGAGATGCAGGACATTGCGCTCATAGGTCCCTGTATTGCGGACCGAGACAAAGCCCGGGCCCACAATCGGGTAGATCGATTCCAGCGCGTGGATGCCGTAGGTCTCCCACTTCTTGGCCATGGAGGCAAAGACTGTTCGGAGAGGGCCGAACTCGCAGGTCGCGCCGTGATACGGCACGAACTCCTTGGCAAAGCGCATGCCGGAAGACGAGATGATCGGCTTGCCCTGGGCAACCCAGCCGTTGAAGGTTTCGAGGTCGGCGCGATTGTCGCACAGCGGCTTGTCGATAAAAATGGGTAGCCCAGCCTCGACAAAAGGGCGGGCGCGCTCGACATGCTCAAATCCTTTGTCCGTAGCAATGACGACGGCATCAACCTGGCCGATGACGTCTTCTGCGCGCGTCGCGATATTGGCGATTTTGGCCACGGCGGCGACCTGCGGGGCATCCGCCGGGTCGTCGGTCCATACGTGGGTGACCTCGACCCCAGGAATGCCCAGAGTCTCTGCCGGTTGCTTGCCGACATAATTGATGATGGCAGGGTAGGGGCAGGTCTTGAGCGCCTCAGCGTCATAGCGTCCATTGATGATCATCGACCATGAATAGGGATGGCCATTACCTTCGACCATGCCGAGCATGGCCAGACGGATTGGGCGATCTGCGAAAGGAAAGGTCATGGAAATCACCAGGCTGTCCAGCCACCATCCACGCCCAGCACCTGGCCGGTAATGTAGGAGGCTGCGTCCGAAACGAGGAATACTGCGGCACCGGCCGTTTCATGCTGACGTCCAACGCGCCCCAGCATGGTTTCAGTTTCAAGATTGGCAATGAATTGCGGATGGTCCTGCTGCACCGTGGCATGCGGGAAGGGCCCAGGAAAAAGGGCGTTCACGCGAATATTGCGAGGGCCATAGTGGCCGGCCATATAGCGTACCATCTGATTGAGCCCGGCTTTGCCGGCGCCATATTCGATGGCATTGGGTGTCATGTCGCCGGGATAGTTTTTAGGGTCGGGCGAGACGACGCCGTACATGGATGAATAGAGCACAATGGCGCTGCCCGGAGCCATTTTGGCCGCGGCCGCCCGGGCGAGCAGAAAGGTGCCCGTCAGGTTGATGCGGTTGGCAAAATCGAAGGTCTCGGCGTCGAGGTCATCAAAACTTTTGCCGGAATTGAACGCGGTTGCGGCTATCAACCCCGAGAAATTGCCCGCGGTGGCGCTCGCGGCCTCAACGCAGGCAATGATGGAGCTTTCGTCGGCCATGTCGATCGGCAATGCCGTAACCTGACCATCGCCAGGAGCAGCAGAAACGGCTTTTTGCGCAACCTCGAGACGGGCGGCATCGCGGTCCGCAATGATCACATGAGCGCCCTGGGTCTTGAGAAGTTCACAGACTGGCGTGCCGAGGTAACCGGCGCCACCGACAACAAGAATGCTGCGACCGTTGAGTGAGAACATGGGTTTGGCTCTTTAGGGAGAGATCGAGACGATGACGCGGTCCCGCCAGGATGTCTTGGCGGCAAGCGCGATCTGCAGGTTCTGCCTAGCTTCTTCGAGCGTCGCCAGATGACACGGTTTGCCCTCGAGCGCGTCAAGCATCGCATTGGCCTGAATGGTGAATCGGGCCTGATGGGCCTCAGTGGGCACAAGGCCATCCATAAAGTCGTGGCGGTCCTGCCAGGTGCCGCTGTCGTCGTCGGAAAAGCTGAGAACGGAATGTTCGAGAGCCAGATTGCCCTTGGTGCCGATGAAGCTGGCTTGAGAAATATTGGGCTTTTGAAACTGGTTGATGGTCACGTTGGCCATTGTGCCATTGGCAAAGCAGATGTTGATCAGGCAAGTATCTTCGGTCTGTGTGCCCTGCAAAACCAGGCGATCATACATGGCGCCAACGGCGACTGGCTTGCCCATGAGCCAGATCAACATATCGAATGTGTGGCTGGCCGCGTCCAGAATCGCGCCACCGCCCATTTCGGGCCGAGCATAGTAAGTGCGCTGGAAATCGGGGCGGTATTTAGGGAAATCCTGTGATGAATTGACATAGGCCAGCTTCAGCTCGCCGATCTTGCCGTCATGAATGTGTTGGCGGACTGCTAGCAGTTCAGGCGCAATGCGCCGGATATAGCCAACCCGAGCGAGAACACCCGCCTTGTTGACGGCAGCAAGCGCCGCATCGACAGCGTCCATGGTGACCGCCAAAGGCTTTTCCACCATAAACGGCAGGCCGGCTTCCGCACATTTTAGCATGAGCGGCACATGCAGGTGTGCCGGCGCGCAGATGACCGCCAAGTCGAATGAGGACAGGTCCGCAGCCGCAAGATCCGAGAAACTTTGTGACAGCGCGAATTCAGCTTCGGCTTCGGCGCGCCGCTCCTGATGTGGTTCGACAATTGCCAACTCGGCGCGCCCAGTGGCCGCGTATCCCCGGAGATGGCGGCGGCCGATTCCGCCGCTGCCGATGATCAGTACCCTCTGCATTCCGGCTTTCCCTCGATCAGCGCAATTGGAATGGCGCTTGACACCCTCAAAAACTATGTTGTTATGTTAATGAGATATCTTGGGGTGTCAACTGAGGCTTTCGGGGTGAGTTGAGCATACAATCCCCCGGTCGTGGCGGTTAAAAGAAACCTTTTCTTCCAGAGTGGCGACTTGCGCCGATTCTGGGAACTCGATTGCGCATTTGGGGGGGCTTGGAGAAGAAATGGACGTGCCTTTCGCGCCAATTACAATGGTCTCGTCCGCACCAATGTATCAATTTGGTCGACCAAACATACGATATTTGACACCAAACCCGAACATGTGGTTGCGTGCATGTCGCGACCGTGAGGAGGGCGTGGTGACCGTTACAGCGGCAGAAATTGCCACAGTGTTGGCAGAAGAAGTGCATTCCGGCGTTCTGGAAGTGGGTACAATGCTACCTTCCGAGCGCGAGCTTTGTGATCGGTTTGGGGTCGGTCGCACAACGATCCGAGAGGTGGTCAAGCGCCTGGAAGCCATGCGGCTGCTCGAGTTGCGAAAGGGCTTTCGCCCTCGCATCGCCTATCCTACGTTGTCGCAACTGCTCGGAAGCATTTCGGCTGCCTCGCGTTTGTTCTTTCGCGGAACAGAGGGCGGTGCGCATATGGAGCAGGCTCGGCTCTTTCTTGAAACAAGTCTTGTTCGTCACGCAGCGCAGGCCGCCAGCGCGGCCCAGATCGGCAAGATGGTTGCGGCCATCGAGAAGGGTGATCGGGCGATCGAGGATCTTCCGGCCTTCCGTCTTGCCGACGTGGAATTTCATCGCGCGCTGGCCGAAGTGCCGGGCAACCCGATCTTTGTAGCGCTGCATGATGCTTTTGTGGGCGGGCTGATAATGTCCCGGCCGGGGCCGCGCGATATTGCGAGTCACAACCGTCGCAGCAATGACGAACATAAGGGCGTGGTGCAGGCCATCATGGCGCATGACGCCGATGCCGCGGTCGCGATCCTCACCAAACACCTGACGCGCAACTACGCCGTCTATGTCAATCACGTGTTGACCCCTCTCGCGGGTGATCCACAAAGCCGGGAGGGTTGAGACAGGATTTTTTGATTATCCGCGGCGCGGAGGCCGCGACGTCCGGGAACACCGAGTGGGGATTCGGTCCGGACGCACTTGAACAAGTGTCAATACAAGGGAAAACAGATGCAACTGAAAAAGCTTATCGCTGCCGGTCTTGCCGGTTTGCTGTCTACCACCGCAATTGGTGCCGCCGTCGCGCAACCGATCAATGACAACCAGCTGTCCGATCCGCGCGTGCGCCAGGCTATCGCCTATGCCATCGATATGGACACCATTGTCGAAACCATTTTCGAGGGTCAGGCCATTCGCGCCGTGGGATTGCTGCCCAATGGCCCGAACAAGCCGGACGATCTCAATCCTTACGACTTTGATCCGGACAAAGCCCGCGCACTTTTGGCAGAAGCCGGTTGGGATGCCGGACGCGAGCTTGATGTGGTCTATTATTATGGTGACCAGGCAACCGCCGACCTGATGGCCGCCATGCAGGCCTATTTGGCCGATGTCGGCATTCAGATGAATTACCGCATGCTTGAAGGCGATATTGGAGCGCAGATTGCGGTCCCGCCCGAAGATCCGGTCAACGGTCCGTCGACCTTCTCCTGGGATGTGCTCTATGGCGCACGTGCCGCTCTCGGCCTGCAGGAATACTTCAACCGTTTCGGCTATGGCCTGATGCCGACCATTCCCAATATCCCGGAAATGAACGATCTGGTCGCCAAGGTGAACGGCACCCCCGACCCGGAAGTCCAGCGCGAAGGCTATTTCGCAATGGAGCGGATCATCAACGAAAACGCCTATATCATCCCGCTCTACTACCAGCAGCTCTATACCTATGACAGCGACCGCCTGGACCGCCAGGGCGCGCCATATGGCAACGAGCAGTTCAACTATAACTGGGGTGTCGAAAACTGGACCGTTTCTCCCGACAGTGCCGGAAAGTCAGTGCTTTATACCAATGCTGGCCCCGCCCAGTTCTTCGAAGTGCCGTGGCAGAATCTCGGTATCTGGGTGAGCAACAAGTTTGCATTTGACACCATTCTAGAAGCCGATGGTTCGCTGACCCCGATTGGCGGCGAAATGGCCGAAAGCTACTCGGTGAGCGAAGACGGTCTGACCTTCACCTTCACCCTCAAGGATGGCCTGACCTGGCATGATGGTTCGCCCATCACTGCCGACGATGTCGTCTGGTCGATCGGTGCAGCGGGCAAGTTCCCGGTCACCCATCCGGTGGTCAAATCGACCATCACCAAGATCGAGGGCGCGGAAGCATTCGTCGCAGGCGATGCTGACAGCATCAGCGGCATTTCCACCGACGGCAACACCATCACGATCGAGTTCGCATCACTCGATCCCAATGTGTTGCTGACCTTCAGCCAGTTTGCTCCGCTCCCGGCGGCGCAGTTCGAAGGCGTTGATCCGATCAACCTGCAGCAGTCCCCGTTCTGGCAGAAGCCGATTGGTTCGGGTCCGTTCAAGATCGATGAAGTGGTGATGAACGACTACACCACGCTGGTGCCTTTCGAGGGCTATCACAAGGGGACGCCGAAGATCGAACAGATCATCGCTCGCCCCTCGGCCGACAACGACGGCAATCTGCTGGTCAACGCCACTGCGGGTAAGGCCGACTTCGGTTATACCAAGGTTGCCAGCGACGTGCCCGGTCTTGAAGCTTTGGATTTCATGAACGTTCATCCCGTGGACATTCCGTACACCCGCATGCTCTGGATCAACCAGTTCCCGAAACCGGCTAACTGATCCCAGGTCGGTCCAGTGGAGGCGCCGTGCGCCGGCGCCTCCATACCCTCCACAGACTTTTGAAAGGCCGGCGAGCACATGCTGACCTATATTATCAGGCGCATCCTGATCCTCATTCCAATGGCGTTTACCATCTGCTTTCTGGTCTATCTGGGCCTGGAGCTGACGCCGGGCGACGCCGTGTCGCAAATGATCAATCCCGATGCGCTCGGCAGCATGAACCCTGAGCAATTGCAGGCTCTTCGCGAGTCCCTGGGTCTCGGACAGCCGTTCTATTATCGCTTCTGGATGTGGTTCACGAACCTGCTCCAAGGCAATTTCGGATATTCAATGAATGGCGGTGTGCCGATCGCCAGCATTATCGCGACCCGTCTTCCCGCAACGCTGGAACTGGCCGGTATTGCACTTGTTCTCTCCACAATTCTGGGTAGCGCACTGGGTGTCATCAGTGCTCTCAAGCGCGGCAGCACGACCGACAATGCCCTGACCGTCGTTGGTATGCTGGGCGTTTCAATCCCGGAATTTTTCTTTGGTCTGGTTGCCATCCTGGTTTTTGGCCTCAATCTGGGCTGGCTGCCCGTGGGTGGACGCATGATGCCAGGATACGAGACGTTCTGGGATCGCGTACCTCACCTGGTGCTGCCCGCCCTTGTGCTCTCGATCATGTTGACTGCCGGCGTCATGCGGTATGCGCGTTCGTCCATGCTCGATGCGCTGAGCCGCGATTTCATCAAGACCGCGCGCTCCAAGGGGTTGCCTGAATGGCGGGTCAATCTGTTGCACGGCTTCCGTGTTGCACTCACACCGGTGATCGTTCTCATCGGGTTCCGTCTGCCCGTCCTGATCGGCGGCTCGGTCATTATCGAGCAGGTGTTCCAGTGGCCGGGGATCGGCAATGAATTCATCTCTGCGGTGCGCTCGCAGGACTATCCGGTGGTCATGACCATCGCGCTGCTCTCGGTGATGGCAGTGCTGATTGCCAGTCTGATCGTCGATGTCCTGACAGCCGTGATCGATCCACGCGTGCGACTGGGAGCCTGACGCTGTGACCAATATTCTTCCTACCTCGCGCAAGCGCACCCGTCTTGATACACAGTTCGACCGTATCTGGGCGCGTGAAGAAACGGGCGAAAACAAACCGCGCAGTGGCTCGCGCACGCTGCGCAAGTTCCTCGGCAACCGCCTGGCGGTCATTGGCCTGGGCATTTTTGCAGTCATCGTACTGGCCTCAATATTCGCGCCATTGCTGACGCCGCATGATCCGGCCAAGATCGACCTCAGGGCCATGCTGCAGCCACCATCCTGGGAGCACTGGTTCGGAACAGACCGGACCGGGCGAGACCTGTTTGCCCGCGTGCTTTACGGTGGCCGTATCTCCATTCTCGTGGGGCTCGGCAGTGCGGTCCTGGCCGCCATTATAGGTGTGCTGATCGGGGTCTATACCGGCTATGTCGGTGGCTGGCTCGACGCCCTTGCCATGCGGGTGTCGGAAGCCTTCATGTCCTTCCCACAGATCATCCTGGTGCTGCTGCTGGTGTCCATCCTGGGCCAGTCGCTGGTCAATCTGATACTGATATTCACGCTGACCGGCTGGGGCGGCATCTACCGCATGGCGCGCGCGCGCATGCTCAGCCTGCGTGAAGAGGAATATGTCCTTGCGTTGCGCAGCTTTGGTCTGAGCCGACCGCTGATTGCCTACAAGCACATGCTGCCCAATGCGCTTGGACCAATCATGGTCAATATCACGCTCTCGACCGCGGCATTCATTCTTCAGGAGGCGGGTCTGAGCTTCCTCGGCCTGGGCGTGCCGCTCTCCATACCGACCTGGGGCAATATTCTCAATGTGGCGCAGGATCTCCGCGTGCTGCAGTCCAATTGGTGGATCTGGCTACCCGTTGGTTCGGTGATTTCGCTCTTCGTGCTGAGCGTCAATTTTATTGGTGATGGTCTGCGTGACGCCACCGACCCAAGCCAGCAGGGGTGATCCGATGACCGATGTGCAAGATATCGCCATCAGTGTGCGCGATCTCAAGACGTTCTTTTATACCAATAACCGCTGCAACAAGGCGCTCAATGGCGTGTCCTTCGACATCAAGAAAGGCAAGACGCTCTGCATCGTAGGCGAAAGCGGCTGCGGCAAGTCGGTGACGGCTGCCTCGATTATGCAGTTGCTGCCGCGCCTGTCGCGGATTGAGGACGGGCAGGTCATTTATCACTCGGCGCGGGGCGACATAGACCTGCATGCGCTGGAGAAGAATGGTCGCCAGATGCGGCGCATCCGCGGAGCCGAGATCGCCATGGTCTACCAGGAACCCATGGCCGCGTTGAATCCGAGCCTGACCATCGAGACCCAGCTAATCGAAGTGCCGATGTACCACGAGGGCATATCGGCGTCCGAGGCGCGCACGCGCGCCATCGCGATCCATGCGTTCTCGGCCTCCGGAGAAGACGCGCACCACTTCGTCGATCAATGCGTTGGCCGGACCGACGTCGAAGGCCAGCACGTCGGCACTCTGCGCAGCCTTCGGAATCCAGGTGAGATTCGCGATGCCACCGAGGTTCACGATGCCGCGCGACTCGGCAGGATCTGCCATCACCTGCCAATGGAAGAAGGGCGCCAGTGGCGCGCCCTCCCCGCCGGCTGCCAGATCGCGGGCGCGAAAGTCCGCGACCACCGTGCAGCCCGTACGCTCTGCGATCACCGACGGGTCTCCGATCTGAAGCGTGGCAAGATTGCGCAGTTCAGCCTCGACACGCTCGTGAAAATGGCGGGCGACGCTGGGTATGAGGTCGGGCTGACGGTTCACAGGGCCGCCTGACGTGCATGCCGGCCTGATCCAAAGGGCGGGGCGATCCCTCGTCCGGTTTGTTTTGTGGGCTTTCGCCTTGCGGCGACCCCCTGTGGCGCGCCGTTGGCCTGCAAGTCGCGGCCCTGTCGTGGATATGGGCGACGAACTCGACCCTTTCGGAACCTTCGTCGAGTGG
>JBGTUK010000038.1:0-15257 GCA_041939225.1 Devosia sp. | reverse complement strand
CAATGCGGGTCAGTTCGTTCTCGGTGCGCGTGGCATCGACCACCAAATGCCCGTACTTGTCGGATAGAGTGACGAAATCGCCTTCGGGGTCGATGATGCACTGCTGCACCCACTGCGCGGATTGCTCGAGCAGGCGGCGTAGCAGATGTGACTTGCCGGACCCCGAATTGCCCTGCACCAGAAGGCGCGTGGCGAGCAATTCTTCTAGATCCATGTGGGCTGGGCCAGATCCCCGGCTCTCTCCCATGTCGATGGCGACCTGCATCATCTCTCCGGCTGGATGCGCCTCATCTCCAGCGGGAAGGCAGACGCACGGCTAACTGACTATTTGCGAGTGATAGCACATAGCCTCACCGATTCGCCCAATCGGGAAAAGCCCGGTTCCACAGGGCAATCAGTCCGGCTTGCGCGCGATGATGAAGACGGCTGCCCGGGGTTTGGGGCGCCAGTCATGCTCGATAGTAAAGCCTGGGCGGGTGATGTCCTGGCGCAACTGGTCCCGGTCCATGACGGTGAGCACCGGAAGCAGGCCAAGAGTACGGCCAAGCGGGGCGATGTAGCCCAACCACCTGGCGGTCTCCGCAATGCAGACCGTGCTGGAGACGAAAATGCCCCCTGGCTTGAGAATATCGAAGACACGCTGAATGACGGCCTGCCGGTCCTGGAGCAGATGCAGGACGGACATGGCCAACACGACGTCGTAGCTGGCCGGTGCGATCGGCATGGTGGTGATGTCGCCCTTTTCGAAGGTGACATTGTCGACCCCGGCCTGGGCGGCGCGGGTGCGGGCCTTTTCCAGCATGCGCTCGGAAAAATCCACCGCCCGGACGCTGCGGACGTGGGGGGCATGGATGATGGCGGTGCCGCCGGTGCCACAGCCGAACTCGAAGACGTCCATGTCCGGGGTGAAGTGGGACTGGGTTCTGGCCAGCTTGGTGCGGTAGGCCTGCTCGTCGCTGATGGGCTGGGCGGCATAGCGGTCCGCCATCCGGTCCCAGAAGGCGCTAGGCTCGGCCATGGTCTTGATCCTCGTCCCAGAATTACTGACGGCAGGATAGCCGGGGGATAAAGAAAACAAAATTGCAGAATTTGGCACATGAACTATACATAAATGCATGAAGAACATACCCCGGCCAATTGATTGGAACCAGATGCGCGCGCTGCTGGCGACCGTGGAGGCCGGTTCGCTTTCGGCGGCGGCGCGGCGGCTAGGCCTGACCCAGCCGACGCTCGGGCGACAGGTGGCCGGGCTTGAGGAAGGCTTGGGCATTGCCGTATTCGAGCGGGTGGGGCGGCGCCTGATTTTGACAGAGGCAGGGCAGCGGCTGGTGGCCGATCTACGCGAGATGGGCGCGGCAGCGGACCGCGTCGCAATGTCGGCTGCAGCACAGTCGCAATCGGTGGAGGGCGTCGTAAGGATTACCGCCGCCGACATCTATGCAGGGCATGTTCTGCCGCCGCTGCTGGCCGAGGTGCGCAAGGCCGCGCCGGGCATCACCCTGGAGGTGCTGGCGACGGGGTCGATCAGTGACCTGCTGCGGCGTGAAGCCGACATTGCCATCCGCCATGTCCGGCCCGACCAGGATGGCCTGATCGCCAGGCGGTGCCGGGACACGGCCGCTTATGTCTATGGTACGCCGGACTTGCTCGACCGGCTGGGGCGACCGAGCAATGGCGTTGAACTTGCTCGTTGCGAAATAAGTGGTGCGATAGACGGGATCGAGCCCTTCATCGCCGAGATGCGGCAGCGCGGGGTGCCCCTGAGCAGGGCCAATTTCCCGCTATTGACGCAGAGCGGGATGACCGGCTGGGAATGGGTGTGCCGGGGCATATGCCTCGGGCCGATGGTCGAAGCGGTCGCCCGGCAAACTCCGGAGGTCGAGATCGCCGTGCCCGCAATCGATCCTATCGCGGTGCCGGTCTGGCTGGTGACTCACCGGGAGTTGCATACCAGCCGGCGGATCCGGCTGGTGTTCGACATGCTGGTCGAGCATTTTTCGTGATTGGCTAGAGGTCGCGCAATAATCGGGCCGGTCTGGCCGAGGCCGCGCGCAGGATCGTCATCGCGCCCAGAATGGCGGTGATGGCGATGGCGACGGCCAGGACCACGACGATGATGTCGAGCTTGAGGGTGAATTCAACCGCCAGCAGCAGGCCGCTGACAAACCGGCCCATACCGATGCCCAGCACCAGGGCGGGAATTGCGGCCAGCACCGCCAGCACCAGGTATTGCAGGAAGGCCGAGCCAATCAGTTCGGAGCGAGTGGCGCCGAGCACCTTGGTGATGATGGTATCGGCCTCGCGCTGGCGGCGCCCGGTCGAGAGCGAGCCGATCAGAACGAGCAGGCCATTGCCGACGGCCAGGCCCCCGATCAGGCTGGCGGCAAAAGAGAGCTGGCCCAGGGCATCGGTGACTTGCTTGAGCGTGTCGCCAACTGAGATGAAGCGGATATCGGGCAGTTCGGCTGCCAGCAGCCGCGTGACATCTTCTTCCGCTCCGGGCGCGGCGGTGACGGCGGCAAACAGGGTGGTCGGGTAGTTCTCGAGCACTCCGGGTGAGAAGGTGGCGAGAAAATCGATGCCGCCCTGCCAGGAATAATCGCGGAAGCTGGCAATGGTGGCGCTCACCTCTTCGCCGAAAATCGAAAAGGTCAGTGTGTCGCCCAGATCGACGCCGAGGCCATGCCTCAGGCTCTGGTGCAGGCTGACAAGGGCAGGGCCAGTATAGTCGGCGGACCACCATTCACCGGCCGTCACCCGAGATGACGCGGGCAGATGGGTGCGATAGGTCAGCGGTACTTCACCGGCGAGCAGGAAGGTGGCCTCCGGACCGCGTGTCACCAGTTGATCCGCCTGGGTACCGGCCACATCGACCAGGGCGCCCCGCAGCATCGGGGTCGAGACAAAGCGGGTAATGCCATTGCCTTCAAGGGTCAGGGCCTCGAGCGCTTCGACCTCGTCCGGGAATAGATCCGAACCGACCAGAGTGGGCGCATCAAAGGCGGAGGCGCCAAGGAATTCTTGCTGCAGATTGGTCTGCATGACCAGAACGATGATCAGCATGGTCAGCGCCATGCCGGCAGATACCGCGACGGCGGCGGCGTTCTGTCCGGCAACGGAGATATTGCGGAAGCTGTGGCGCAGGACGCGCGGACCGGTTTCGGGCAGGCGTTTGAGGCCAAGCTGGGCCAGACGAATAAAGCTCTGGAACAGAATGGCGCCCAACGCACTGGCAAGGCCAAATCCAAGCACCAGTGGCGCATCGCCGGTCATCAGCCAGGCCAGCACGAAGAAGGCCAGAACCGCGGCAACAAGCGGCAGGATCTGCCGGGACAGCAGAAGTGCGCGCCAGTCGACTGGCGGGGCGTCGAGCCCCTTGGAGCGGAACAGCAGCACCGGCCGGATGGCCTGGGATTGGACCAGCGGCAGATAGGCAAACGCAAAGGCAGTGACCAGACCGGTACCCGCCGCGATGGCCAAGGGGCCGAGATGGATGGCAGGCGCCAGCGCGATGCCGACCGCCGCGCCAATGGTTGGAAGGATGAACCAGGCCGTGCTGGCGCCGATGACCAGTCCGATGCCGACCCCGACCAGGGCAAGGGCTGCCACCTGGGCCAGGAAATGCACAAACACGCGCGCCCGGTCGGCGCCGTTGGAACGCAGCACAGCGATGACGCCGGAGCGCTCGGCAATATAGGCGCGCATGCCGGTCCAAACGCTGACGCCGCCGATCAGGAGCGAACCGAGACCGACAATGAGCAGGAAGCGCATGAAGAGATCATAGTAGCGCACCATCTGCCCCAGCCCGTCCCGCGCCGAGCGCACGGTCCAGCCCGAACTGCCGAATTGCTCGACGGCGCTGGCGAGCCCGGCTTCGATGTCACGGTCGTTCAGATGGATCTTGTAGCGGTACCACGTGCCCAGGCCCGGCAAGGGCGAGGTGCGGTCGCTGACGCCGGCAAAGCCGGCGCTCGAAATTAGTGTCGGCATACCCAAGCGGAAACCGCGCACCGGGCCGTCGGGCAGGCCGATCAGCGTGCCGCGCACCACAAATTCAGTGCCGCCCAGCCCAAAACTGTCGCCGATATCGAGGCCCAACTGGTCGAGCATGATGCCGTCGATCAGTGCGCCATGCGCTCCATCGACTTCCGCCAGCAGGGCTGCGAGGCTCTCGCCTTCGGTCAATTGCGGGCTGCGCACTTGGCCGAGCAGCGGATAGGTTTCGCTCACGGCGCTCACATCGGCGAAGGCCTCTTCATAAAAGGTCTCTGCGCGCAGATTTGTGTCGATCACCTGGGCCACCTGGCCCAAGTCCCGCATGGCGGTGCGTTCGTCGGGGGTGGCCAAGCGGTCCGCGCGGGACAGTTCGATATCCCCGCCCATGATCTCGGCGGCGCCAGTTTCGATAGCGCGGGTGATGCTAGCGCCTACCGAGTTGACGCCGGCTATCAGCGCAGTGCCGACTGTGAGGCAGATCACCAGTAGCAGGAAGCGTCTGAGGTCACCGCGCATGTCGAGTAGGCCGATGCGGGTGGCCGCCCAGAAGCCGCGCATTACTTTGCCACCGATTTCTTGGCGGCCGGTTTGGGGGCGGTCGTTTCGGTCAGTTGGCCCTGGGTCATGGTGAACACCCGATCGGCCTTATCTGCCAGCGCCGGGTCATGGGTGATCAGCACCACGGCGGTGTTGTTCTTGCGGGCCAGGTCGAACATCAGGTCGACGACGATGGCGCCGGTCTTCTGGTCGAGATTGCCGGTCGGCTCGTCGGCCAGCAGCAAAGGCGGGTTGGCAACGCTGGCGCGGGCCAGGCCAACGCGCTGCTGCTCCCCGCCCGAAAGGGCGGAAGGGCGGTGATGCAGGCGCCCTTCAAGACCGACGGCGGCCAGTGCCGCAGTGGCCTTTTCGCGAACCTGGGCCATGGATAGCTGGGGCTCGGCGATTTCCAACGCCAAGCCCACATTGTCCAGCGCGCTGAGCGAAGGGATGAGGTGAAAGCTCTGGAACACGATGCCCAGGGTATGGCGACGAAAGCGCGCCAGGTCGTCCTCGCTCATGCCCAAGAGGTCGCGGCCATTGACCACCACCTGGCCCGCGGTGGCCTTTTCTAGGCCTGCCAGCAGCATAAGCAGGGAGGTTTTGCCGCTGCCCGAGGGGCCGACAATGGCCACCACTTCTGCTGGAGCAACGGAAAGTGACACTTTGCGCAGGATATGCAGCGGGCGTCCAGCGACGTCCAGCGTGTAGTCGACGTCGCGCGCGTTGATGATCGATCCAGCATTCATACCCGCAATATTCCCCTCAATGGCCAAGCTGGCATATTTTCATTCTGTTGGCCTCATTATCCAATAGTGGTTGGGTGATTCGTAACAATGCGGTCAATTGCGGGACTTTTTTTACTGGTTCTTGCCCTAAAGTGCTGGCAGACATGAACCGCAGACGGACCTAAGGGGGTAGGACGTGACTTATTGGCTGCGAACAGTTTTTCTGGCTTTCGCGCTGGCGGCAACAACGCTGAGCGCGGGCCTGGCGCAGGCCGGTGTACGGGAACTGGACCTGCTCTCCTCTTATATCGGGGACTGGCGCGGCGAAGGGGCCCTGGTGGGGGGCGACCAGCCCGAACCTTTCCGCTGCCGGCTGAGTGTGGCGCAGGGCAATTTGCTCAAAATCAATTATACGGGCCGCTGCAGCCTGGTAAATGCAACTCTGTCGATCAGCGGCACAATCGCTTACAATGACGATGCGGGGCGCTACGAGGCGGCCATGAGTTCTAACGCCGGGTATACCGGCCTTGCCATTGGCCGGCAGTCGGGCGGTCGGATCAGCTTCGATCTGCGCGAACAGCAAAAGGACCGGGCCGGGGGCGATGTGCGGATCGGCGCGCGCATCCTGCTGGTCGATGATCGCATCACTGTGGATTTCGAGGTCGAGTTCAACAATTCCGGCGACGTGCTGACAGCCTCCGTACCGTTTGACCGGTAGGTTCTCCCGAATTGCATTGGCAATAGAAAAGCCCGGCAGATGCCGGGCTTTTGGGGTCTGATCGCGCGCTCGTCCTAGAGTTTTACAAGCGTCTTCACGTCCACCGGCAGGCCGGTGTGGAAACTCTTATTGGCGGCGATGCCGGTGAGGATTGAGAGCGCGCCATCGCGGTGATTGGCGCCATAGCCGGGGCGCGGGGTGGCGTTACCAAAGATTTCCTCGAGCATGATCTTGTCACCGCCGCCATGACCGCCCTCGCCATGCTTGACCGGAACGACGCGCGGTTCGCCATGCAAGGGGAAGTGATAGAGCTTGACGCCCTTGGCGGCGCCTTCGGTTTCAGAGCCAGCGCCGGCATTGATGTAGGAATTCTCGTGCACGGTAAGCTCAAGACGTCCGCCGGTGCCATTGATGGCCACGTTGAAGCCTTCCCAGGGGGCGTAGGCGTAGAGCGAATAGGTCATCACCGCCTTGTTGCGATAGCGCACCAGGACATTCATGGTGTCCTCGATGGAGATGCCGTCGCCGAACACGTTTTGGTCGCGCTGGTAGCCGTCTTCTTTCTCGCCGTCCCAGTAGAGACCCTTCTGCACCGGGTTGCTGGTGAGGTCGATGGCGAAGGGATCATCCTTTGCTGCTTCCACACCGGTGGTGCGGGTATAGGGTGTGAAGACGCCGCGTTCCTCGGCATTGGCGCGGCCGTAGAACTTGAGATCACCCATGCCGAAGACGGTGTCCGGCTCGGTGCCGAGCCAGAAATTGACCAGGTCGAAATGGTGGGTTGATTTGTGCACCATCAGGCCGCCCGAATTGGCTTTGTCGCGGTGCCAGCGGCGGAAATAGTCGGCGCCGTGCCGGGTGTCGAGCAGCCACTCGAAGTGCACCGAGGTGACCTTGCCGATGGCGCCTTCGGCGATCAGTTCGCGCAGGGCCGAGTTGTGCGGGGCATAGCGGTAGTTGAAGGTGACACGGACATTTTTTCCGGTGCGCTCGACGGCGTCGAGAATGGCCTGACACTTTTCCGGGTCGGTGGTCATCGGCTTTTCGGTAATGACGTCACAGCCAGCTTCCAGCGCTGCGATGATATAGTTGTGATGGGTGCGGTCGATCGAGGTGACGATGATGGTGTCGGGCTTTTGCTCGGCGATCATCTTGTCAAAGTCGGTAGCCTTGTAGGTCGGGACGGCCTGGCCAGAAAGCTCCTCGACCATCACCTTGTTGGTAAAATCCATGCGGACCTGATTGGTGTCGCATAGGGCCAACAGCCGGGACTGTTCGCGATGCGGCCCAAGGATGGCCTCGTAGAACATCCGTGCGCGACCTCCGGTCCCCACCAGCGCGTAGGTCTTGGCCATTCGTTTCTCTCCAGTCTCGATACAATCAGTGCGCGACTCCTCCTCGGAGCCAAGCGAAAAAGCATCTACCATACAAGATTGCGGAAATGTACTGTTTCTTTCTACACTGTGCGACGCGGCGACGTGTTGGGGCTGCATGTGGCGAAAAAGGACCAGAATTCTGTGGAAGACAGCAAACGAGGCAAGCCGCCAGCGGCCTATCCGTCCCATGGTCCAGGAATGGAATCAGCCCGGGCTGGAGGCAAGGTGGGCGAAGCGCTCGAAGGAACCATCGCATTTCGTGTCGTCGGCGCCCTGCGCGACGATATCGTCAGCATGGTGCTCAAGCCCGGCGACGTGATTTCGGAGAGCGATATCGCTGCCCGCTATGGCGTGTCGCGGCAGCCGGTGCGCGAAGCCTTCATTCGCCTGGCCCAGCAGGGTCTGCTGCTGATCCGCCCCAAGCGCGCCACCGTGGTCAAGAAGATTTCGCCCGATGGGGTGCGGCAGAGCCGGTTCATTCGCGAGAGCATCGAGGTCGAGATCATCCGCCGGGTGGCAACCGAGCCTGGCCCCGAGATCGGCCAGGTCCTGGACGATTTGATCGCCGATCAGGAGGCGGCTTCGTCGGCCAATGACAGCCGCCGCTTCCACAAGCTCGATGAGTTATTTCACCGCACCCTGGCCCGGCTGGCGGGCGTGGAATATGCGTGGCAGTTGATCGACGACCACAAGATGCAGCTCGACCGTGTGCGTTACCTGACCCTTGGGGTGTCCTCGAGCCAGCGCGCCATCGCCGAACACAAGCAGATCGTAAAAGCGGTCAGCAAGGGCGACGTGGTGGCTGCAGAGGCGGCAATGCGGGCGCACCTGGCACGGGCAGAGGTGCTGCTCAGCCAGACCATTGAAGACTTTCCGGACTATTTCGAATAGGCCCGCATGCAGGATTGTTGGACCGGGCGCTGCAGCGCCCTTGTTCTTGAGCGGGTGCGCCAATAGGTTGCCCGGCAGATGAATATATCGGGAGACTAGCGCATGAAAACGCGGTGGCTGGGCAAGACAGGTTTCGAGGTCAGCGAGATTGGCCTGGGGTGCTGGCAGCTGGGCGGCGATTTCGGCCCGGTGGGCGACGAGACGGCCGATGCCATTCTCGGCCATGCGCTTAATGCAGGGATCAGCTTCTGGGACACCGCTGATGTTTATGGCGGGGGACTGAGCGAAAGCCGCATCGGTGCCCATGCCAAGGGCCCCAATGTGACCGTCGCCACCAAGCTGGGCCGCGGCGCCGGTCTTTATCCCGATGGCTATTCCAAGCAGGCCATTCGCGACAGCCTGGTTGGCTCGGCCAAGCGGTTGGGCGTGGACACGCTCGATCTGGCGCAACTGCATTGCGTGCCCACCGAGGTGCTGCGCGATGGCGCGATCTTCGGCTGGATGGACGAGTTGCAGGCCGAGGGGCTGGTACGCCACTGGGGCGCGAGCGTCGAGACCATCGAAGAGGGCATGATCTGCCTGGATCAGCCCGGTTGCGCCACACTACAGATCATTTTCAACCTGTTCCGCCAGGATGCGGCCAAGGAACTGCTCCCGCGCGCGGCGGAGAAGGATGTCGGCATCATTGTGCGCCTGCCTTTGGCCAGCGGATTGTTGAGCGGCAAGTTCGATAAGAACACCCAGTTCGATGCCAGCGATCATCGTCACTACAATCGCGATGGCGCGGCGTTCTCGGTGGGCGAGACCTTTGCGGGCATTCCCTTCGAACGGGGCGTCGAATTGGTGCAGGCGCTCAAGGGCTATGCGCCAGACGGCCTGGCAATGAGCCAGTTCGCATTGCGCTGGATTCTTGATCATCCCGAGGTTTCGACGGTGATCGCCGGTGTGTCCAAGCCCGAGCAGATCGCGGACAATGTGGCCGCTTCGGAACGCAAGAGCCTGTTCCCTGCGCTCCTCAAGCAGCTCCGGGAGTGGTATGAAAGCGATGTGAAGCCGGAAATTCGGGGCGAGGTGTAATTGGGCGGCGTAGTAGCTGCTTAATACCACTGGCTGGCCGGGCTGGCCTATTCTGCTCCCGCGAACAACGGGAGGAGAACCAAGATGTGCGCAAAGATCCTGATGGTCACCGGTGATTACACTGAGGACTACGAGACCATGGTGCCGTTCCAGGCGCTGCTGGCCTGCGGACATGAGGTGCACGCGGTCTGCCCCGGCAAGAAGACCGGCGAGCAGGTCGCAACCTCGATCCACGACTTTGAAGGCGCCCAGACCTATTCGGAAAAGCGCGGCCACAATTTTACGCTGAATGCCAGCTTCGAGCAGATCGACCCCAACGGCTATGATGCGCTGGTGGTGCCTGGCGGGCGCGCGCCCGAATATCTCCGGCTCGATGACAAGGTGCTCGAGATGGTGCGGCATTTCTTTGACTCCAACAAGCCGGTTGCTGCGATCTGTCATGGGGCGCAATTGCTGGCAGCGGCCGGCGTCCTCAAGGGCCGTCAATGCTCGGCCTATCCGGCCTGCCGCCCCGAAGTCGAGCTGGCAGGCGGACATTATGCCGACATAACGATTGACGGCGCGGTCACCGATGGCAATCTGGTTACGGCGCCCGCCTGGCCGGCTCACCCGGCCTGGCTCAAACAGTTCATGGCCGTGCTGGCCGCGCAGTCCGAAAGCGTGAACCAGGCGGCCTGATCGGCGTCAGACGCAGGAGGCAGCGATGTGTGAACTCTTCATCAAGGCAGATGCCCGGCTATGGGAGTCTACGACGCGCTCTTTGCGCATCGACGGCATGGTGACCAGCATCAGGCTGGAGAACTTCTTCTGGGCCAAGCTCGAGGAGATCGCGCGGCGCGACGCGATGAATGTGGTGCAGCTGATTACCCGGCTGCACCACGAATCGATCGATGCCGGGCACGATCTGGGAAATTTCACCTCGTTTCTCAGAGTGTGCTGCGCTCGCTATCTCGATCTGCAGCTTTCCGGTGATATTCCGGCGGATGCGGGTCAGCCGATCGCGACGTTGAACGCCCCGGGTATTCTGGCGCGTGAGAGAGAGCGCAAGCGGTTTCACTGAAAATTGCCAATCGTTGAAGCGTGAGCCGGGGTGATTGTCTCAAGCACCCCTAGCGTTGGCCCTCCCGCGTGCCTAGGTTGTCCCCATCAACCAGAAGCATTTGCCGAGAGTATTCATGTCCCACCCCGCCTTCGAGCTTGTCCGCGACGAGACCATTGCCGAGATCAAATCCCAGGCAAAACTCTACCGGCACAAGAAAACCGGGGCGGAAGTGCTCAGTCTTCTCAACGAAGACGAGAACAAGGTGTTCGGCATCACCTTCAAGACGCCACCGGAGGATTCAACCGGCATTGCGCATATCCTCGAGCACTCGGTGCTGTGCGGGTCGCGCAAATATCCGGTCAAGAAGCCCTTTGTGGAGCTGCTCAAGGGGTCGATGCACACCTTCCTCAATGCCATGACATTCCCGGACAAGACTGCCTATCCGGTGGCCAGCCAGAACCTCAAGGATTTCTACAACCTGGTCGATGTCTATCTCGACGCCGTGCTGTTTCCGCTGATTTCCCAGGACACGTTCGAGCAGGAAGGTTGGCACTACGAGCTCGACGATCTCGATGCGCCGCTGGTCTACAAGGGTGTCGTCTTCAATGAGATGAAGGGGGTCTATTCCTCACCGGATTCGGTGATGCACACCCAGACTCAGACCGCGCTTTATCCCGACACCACCTATGGCAAGAGCTCGGGCGGCGATCCCCGGGCTATCCCCGAATTGAGCTATGAACAATTCAAGCGCTTCCACCAAACCTATTACCACCCCTCCAATGCGCGGGTGGTGTTCTCGGGCGACGATGCCCCGGAAAAGCGCCTTGAGATTCTCGATGACTATTTCAGCCAGTTCGACCGGCTAGAAGTGGATGCCGAGGTCAAGCTGCAACCGCGCTGGAACGCCCCGAGACAGGTGTCGGGCACCTATGCCGGCTCCATCGATCCGGACAAGCGCCGCGATGGCATGGTTTCGGTCAACTGGATGCTGGATCCGCCCGAAAGCCGGGAAGAAACGCTGAGCCACGGCATGCTGAGCTATCTGCTGGCGGGCAATTCGGCGGCGCCGCTGCGCAAGAAACTCAATGAAAGCGGATTGGGCGAGGGGATGATCGGGGGTGGTATTTCCTCCTATCTGCGCCAGCCCATGGGCGGATTCGGTCTCAAGGGCATCGATCCGGCCGACGCGGAAAAGGTCGAAAAACTGGTGCTAGAGACGCTGGAGGAATTGGCCAAGACCGGCTTTTCCGAGGAGCAGCGGGAAGCGGCGATCAATACCTTCGAGTTCAATCTGCGCGAGCAGAACACCGGCTCCTATCCGCGCGGCATGACCTATATGTTCACCGCACTGGGCGGCTGGCTGCATGGTGGCGATCCGCTCTCGCCACTGGTGTATGAGGACGCGCTGACAGCGCTCAAGGACAAGGCGGCGAGCGGCCATTTTGAAAAGGAAATCCGGCGACTGTTCCTCGACAATCCGCATCGCGTTACCTCTCGGATCGAGGCCGATCCTGAGCAGGGTGCGCGCGAAGCCAAGGCCGAGGCCGACAGGCTGGCGGCTGTGCGGGCGGGCTTGAGCGAGAGTGAATTGGCCGCGGTCAAGGAGCGCACCGAGCGCCTGCGGGCGCTGCAGGAAAGCGTCGACAAGCCTGAGGATCTCGCCAGGATTCCGACATTGACACTGGATGATCTCGACCGGGAAATCCGTACCGTCCCGACCGCGGAGAGCGCTATATCCGGCGTACGCACACTTTACCACGACCTGCCGACGCTGGGGATATTGTATCTCGATCTCGGCTTTGACCTGCATGTGCTCGACAAGGCAGACCTGCCCTATCTGCCGCTGTTTGGCCGCGCGCTGCTGCAAACCGGCACCAGCAAGGAAGACTTTGTCTCGCTAACCCAGCGGATCGGCCGGACCACGGGCGGCATCGCGCAACATCGCGGCCTTGCCAGCATGCAGGACGGCTCGGGCACCTCGGCCTGGTTCTTCCTTTCGGGCAAGGCGGTGGCGGACAAGTTCGATGGCATGCTCGGCATTATGGGCGACGTGCTGCTCGATGCCGATCTTGGCAACAAGGCACGCTTCAAGCAGATGGCCTTGGAAGAAAAAGCCGGCTTCGAGGCGCGGCTGGTGCCCAGCGGCAATGCCATTGTCGACGCCCGCATCAAAGCCGGGCTGACCGAGGCAGGATGGATTGCCGAGCAAATGAGCGGGGTCAGCTATCTCGAGTTTCTCACGGGTCTGGTCAGGCGCATCGACAGCGACTGGGACAGCGTCGCGGCCAAGCTCTTTTCCATTCGCGACAAGCTGTTCAATCGCGGTCGCATGATCGTCAATCTGACTGCCGATGGCGAACTCTGGGACGGCGCCAAGGGCGCGCTGGAAAGCTTCGTCGGTGGCCTACCCAACGCAGAACTGGCGGATGCGGATTGGGGTCATGCCTTCGCGCCAAAGAACGAGGGTCTCGTGATCCCGGCTCAGGTCAATTATGTCGGCAAGGGCGCAAACCTGAAAGCGCTGGGGATCGAGCTGTCGGCGGCCGCATCAGTGGCGTTGCGCCTGCTCAACACCACCTATCTCTGGGACAAGGTGCGCGTGCAGGGTGGCGCCTATGGTGGGTCGAGCCGGTTTGATCTCTCCTCGGGCAATTTCGCCTTCCTCTCCTATCGGGACCCCAATCTGCTCAAGACGCTCGAGGTCTATGACGGGGCGGCCAAGGCCTTGCGGGCCGAAATCGGGGAGGCCGATCTGGTGCGCTCGGTGATCGGGGTGATCGGTGATCTCGATCGGCCCGAATTCCCAGACGCCAAGGGTTATTCAGCCATGTGGCGCCTTCTTAATGGCACCACCGATGAACTGCGGCAGCAGCGGCGCGATGAGATTCTCGGCACCAGTCGGGCCGACTTCCTGGCGCTGGCCGATGCTGTCGACCTGGTTGCCGAAAAGGGCCATGTCGTGGTTCTGGGTGGCGAGGCCGCCATCAACCTGGCTAATGAAAAGAAACCCGGATTCCTCGAGGTTAGCAAAGTGGTGTGAAGCCCTTTTCGGGCAGAGCATCTATTCCCACGACGGTCGTGGGAGGCTGGACGTACCAGGCCCGCGCCCTCTCCCGTGCAAGGAGAGGGGACGGGCAGGGACAGGCGGGCTTAGTTTGACAGCACGTCCGCCAGATATGGCAGGCTGACATCCAAGCGGTAGTCGATGCCTGAATGGTTGTCGGGGAATTCCTCGTAGCGATGGGCGATGCCGCGCTGTTCGAGCGCCTTATGGATGCGGCGGGTGCCGTAAAGGATGGCGTATTGGTCCTCGGTGCCACAATCGAGGAAGAAGCCTTTTAGCTTGCCGATGGCATCGGCGTGGGATTTGACCATCAGCGCCGGATCCCAGGCGAGCCAATTCTCCCAGCGCTCGGGAATGACTTCGCAGGTGTCCAGGGTCACCGGCAGCCTCAGGCCCAGATAGGCGTCTGGATCGGGGTCGAAACTTGCGGCCTGGCAAAGGAACATCAAGGTCAGGGTGTCCTTGCCATCGAGTTTGGGCTTGGCCTCGAATGCCTTCATCCATGCCTCGATGGAATTGTCCTGCTTGGCGAGCGCCCTAAGCACATCGGGGAAACCGGCTAGGTAGAGATGCTCAAAGCCGGCATCGCCGGAATGGCTGGCAGCTGCGGCCCAGACGTCCGGGTGCCGCATGGCGTGCACCAGGCTCCCAAAGCCCCCCGATGATTTTCCGAATACGCCGCGACGCCCCGCGCCACCGCAGGAGAATTTCTTCTCGACGGCTGGCAACATTTCCTCGATCAGGAAGTCCTCATAGTTCCCCATGACCGGGCTGTTCACATATTGATTGCCACCAAGGCGCGAGAAACAGTCTGGGAAAGCGACCACTACGGGCGCCATCATGCCCTCGCCGATCAGGCGATCGAGGCGCTCGGGCACGTTCTCGGTGAACGCCTTCCAGGCGGTATGCGCAGGGCCGCCGGACGTATAGCCGACAAGATCGACCAGCAGCGGCAGGTCCTTGCCGTCATGTTCAGCAGGCACATAAACATCGACAATGCGCGTGGTGTCATCACCGAGCCGGTTATTGGCCAGCGCCTTGCTCTCGATGCTCAGGCGATGGATGGTGCCGGGGGCGTGGGTTGTCTTGCGCATCTCTGGCTCCTCGTTTTCCTTCGGTCTGGAACAATGCGGTCAAGAAGGCAAGCATGGATCACTATCGAGCACCCTGCTGCCACGGATTGGCGTTGGCATGGTGCACAAGCGGTGGTGAAAGCGTGAACCGGCTCCCGTTTCGCCGCGTTCTGACAGGACCATGAGCTTTATTCTCGACCGTAATCTCTATGTGCCAGCCCTCGATGCCTGGATCGATCCCGACGAGCCGAAGCCGCGCGCCATCATTACCCATGGCCACGCCGACCACGCCCGCTCGGGGCATGGGGCAGTGCTGGCAACGCCGGAGACCATCGCCATCATGAAGGTGCGCTATGGCGCGGACTGTGCCGGGCGGTTCGAGCCGCTGCGCTTCGGCGAAGTGCTGAGCGTGGATGGAGCCAAGGTGAGCCTGCACCCGGCCGGCCACATTCTGGGATCGGCGCAGGTGCTGGTGGAGGCCGAGGGGCAGCGGGCGCTGGTGACGGGGGACTACAAGCGGCTGCCGGACCGCACGGCGGAGCCGTATGACGCGGTGACTTGCGACCTGATGGTGACCGAGGCGACCTTCGGGCTGCCGGTGTTTCAGCACCCATTGCCGCAGGATGAGATCGGGCGGCTGCTCAAGTCGGTGGCCGATCAGCCCGAGCGCTGTCACTTAGTAGGGTGCTATGCCGTGGGCAAGGCGCAGCGGGTGATCGCGCTGCTGCGCGACGCCGGCTGGGACCGGCCGATCT